>CAYFNQ010000011.1:0-2765 GCA_964344535.1 uncultured Actinomyces sp. | reverse complement strand
GACCCAGTTCCAACATCGCATCCGTGTTTTCGGGTTCTTCGCGCAACGTTGCTTCCAACGCCACGATGCGCTGTGCTGACACGCTGGCGTTAGGTCCATCATGGGGGTTTTCCATCATCGCGCTGATATCCGGGTGACCATCGGGCATAGCTTCCATACCCGGCTCCCCAGAAGACCCAGCCAGCCACAAACCAGCCGCGATGCCAAGTGCCACCGAAGCGGCCAGTCCCAGCACAGCCTTCGTAGAGAAGCGGCCGGGTGCCCCAGGCTCGCCAGTTCCCCGCGTGTCGGTGGTAGCCTGCCGCTTTTTTGTCGACCAGGATTCCCCCGACCTTTGTCGACGTTTGGAAAAGATGTCGTCATCTTCTATGTCGTCGTAAAAATCCTGGTCCTCATCCTCTTCAACGACAAACTTGTCCTGCGTGGTCACTGCCGGCTAGCTGTCACTGGTCCCAGTGGCCCCACGTAACTTCCAGGAGGCTTCCAAGTTCTTCTGGGTCACCTCAGAGGGCTTCAATTCCTCTTCCGTGTAACCCTTCAGCGCCAACTGACCCTTACGGGAGAAGTCCAGTGACTGCGACAGGATCCGCTGCTCATAGTCGGGAGCGTGGAAGCCATAGGAGTTCTCTGAATACACGTAGTCAACGTAGAAGCTGGCCGTGTTTTGGAATTCGCGAGCAAGGTTCAGCTGCTCCTCACTCACGTCCCCTGCAGCCTCAGCCTCCTGAATGTCGCCAATAAGGTCCACTAGGGCGTCCATTGCCCGGTCGCGAGAGGTGATGAAGCGGTCCTGGATTGTGCGAACACGGTCCGTCAACTCATCCACACTGCCCTTGTGGCAGGTGCCGCAAGAGGCGTTCACATCAACCATTGGCGTAGTGATCTGGTGGTTCGAAACCTTGTTGGACCCAACCCGCTCATAGGGCATATGGCAGTCCGCGCAAGAGACGCCCATTTGTGCGTGGACACCGTTTGCCCAAATATCAAACTCAGGGTGCTGAGCTTTCAACACCTGGGCTCCACTATCCTGCTCCCAGTCACGGAACTCAATGTTCTCGTAATAAGTGGTGATGTCATCGATGTCTAAGCCTTCGGCCCAGGGGAAGGTCAGCACCTTATCCTCGCCCGCGAAATAGTACTCAACGTGACACTGGGCGCACACGTACGAACGCATCTCCTGACGCGTCGCATCGCGGTTCACGTCGTAGTCGTCAATGCCCTCACTCTTCTTCAAAGCCGCCAAACCGTTGATCAGAGCCGGACGCGTAATCACCAAGTCCATGGTCTGCGGGTCGTGACAGTCGATGCAGGCAATGGGCCCCTCGGCAATTTCCAGAACGTCCCCCAGCGGCAACGTGCCCATCACTTCGAAGCCCTCTAGGGGGTCCCCGTCCCCCAGCTCCTCATACACTGCCGGCATTGAGGCGTGGCAGTTGGCGCAGGTTCCTGGCTGGTTGAAATCTTTGTTGCGCAGCGTCTGTTCCTGGTCCAACATCATGTACGCGTGACCGCGCAGGTGGCGGTAGTCCTTGGAAAATGGGTAGCCGCCCCAAATGGTGACTAGCCGAGGGTCTTCTTCAAGTTTCGAAGACTTCACTTCTGTTCTAGGGTCGCCTTCAACGTCGTGTTCCACCATCACACCAGCGTGCAGTGAGGGGACGTCTTCAGCAGTTGCCAGGTAACCCTCATACTGAATGGGGAAGTTCTGACCCCAAACAGCCGGATCTGTGACGGTTTCGTCAAGGGCAACAATCTGAGCGGGTGAGGCAGCTTTTTCTGCCTTATGTTCGGCAATGCTGGCCACCAGGTAGGTAGCAACCATTGCGACTAGGAACCCGACTCCTAAGACCAGTATGAAGAACACTGGGCGCTTGTAGAACGGCTCGCGGTCCGCCTTCGCCTTGCTCATTTTTTAGTCCCAACTCTCCTAATAGTTGTTGTGCCCAACATTCGCGTGGCAGCGAATGCAATCAAAAATCTCGTCCTCTTTTTCTGCCTTTGGACTGAGCTTGGCGCCGGGGTGACGCGCGTCTTCCGTGAAATCCTCATGGCAGTACAAGCACGCTTTGTTTGTGATGTCTTTCGAAACGGGGCGTTCCCGAATGTGTTCCGGATAGTCGCCCGTCGTGAACTTCAAAGCGTGCCAAAAACCGTTTTCTGCTTTCACGTAGTACTTGGCAACAATGTTGCTGTGCGGCAGGTGGCAGTCGTTACAGGTCGCCCAATTGTGGTGTGAGCTGTGTACCCAGCTGTCGTATTGCTCTTCCATTACGTGACAGTTGATGCACGCTTCGGGATTGTTAGAAAGGTACGAATAGCCTTTCGCATAGATGAAGGTGTAGCTCAGCAATCCGGCTACGGCCCCAACAGCGAACAGTGTCACCAACGCCAAAATGTAGCGCCCCTTACCCGATTTTGCGGGGGCAGGTTCTTCGAAGGGACCGCCGTCTTTGGCTTCCGCTGCGACCTGTTGGTCTTCGTCACTCACGCCGGGTTCCACTTTTCTACCGCCACTGGAGAGGCGACAGTTGTCGCCTACGTTTTCAGGTTAGTGGCGAAGCAGCTCACTAGTCCCGCGTGGGACCCACCCCCAACGGAAACGAAACTGCGGATTCGCCAGCGCACGCACATTTTGGGACGATAGCCTCAAGCGCTTGCGCCACCGAACCGAAAAACGACGACCAGCCGACCGTAGGAAGCCCCATGAACCTTGACCAGCCAAAGCCAAGCTGTTGGATTGTCGACCTTGACGGGACCCTGGCGCT
>CAYFNQ010000010.1:0-33402 GCA_964344535.1 uncultured Actinomyces sp. | reverse complement strand
TATCTGAACTATATAAGGTCCAAGTTCACTTTCATAAACGACCTCTTCGTTAGTTGTGACTTCATCATCGTCTGCATCTTCTTCCTGAGGTTGATTTAGTCTTATTGTCGCTTCTCTACGAAGAAACGATTCTCTTTCAAGTGCTTTTTTTAGATCATCTACGATACGTTCTAAATTAAAAATATGATCTTCTTGAAGTCGCATAGTATTTTTAGCTAAATGTAATTCAACGTCTGGATATAAACCGTCTTTACTCATTGATACTCTCCTTTAATATCTTATTATACCGTCTAGTAAGCGCCCCAATGTTAAATTCTCGTTTTTGTTTAAGTGCTCGTAATATACCTCGATCTAGAAAATTATCCGTGAGAATATAATAGTAATACAGAACGTCGTAAGGAGTATTCATCCTGTCGATTCTACCCTTAGCTTGTTCCATAGTTCGATACGAGTAATTCAATGAGTAAAATATCATCGTATCTGTTGTTGTGCAGTTCCATGCCTCTGCCCCAGCAGTGTATTGAACCAAATATACCCACGACGGAGCATTTGGAACAGGTTCGTGTTTATGTCCGTTCCATTCAGCCACCGTGGTAAACTCATAAAGTGTTCTCAACTGCTCAAGTTCATGATTAAAGTTGTAGAATATAATGAGGCGGGGGTGTTTTTTCATAAGCTGTAATACTATATCCAGCCTCGAAGGATCACTCCCCGTTAAGCGTCGTATTGCTGAAAATAACTCACTAGCATTTTCTATAGGCGCTTCCTCATATATATTCCACCTCTTTTTGTGCAAGACCTCCATAGCTTTTCGATCATAGTCTGCGTAAATATACTCATCGACTCGAATTGTATGCCTTTCAAAAGGCATGTCGACTAATATTTCGTCTCGTAAACGATGTAGTCTTTTTGTTTCGATGTACCTGTCAATTTTCGGAAAACCGCCATAATTATTGAAAACAACATGACGACGATTAAAAGCGGTGCGATTAGGATAAAAACCATGGGCCAGAAAAACAGGGATATAATCGCTCCAAGTGTCGCCAGGGGTAGCACTAAGAATAACCCACTCGTTATGTTTAGCAATAGCGAGAAAAGAATCCACCCAACTGCCACGACCAACAAGACGCTGCTCATCAAAAATAAAAAAAGCATTTTTCACCTCCCGGTATTTTTTGATATTCTGCCAAGAATCAATATATACTTTAAATGGTTGAGTAGGCTCAAGACCTTCAGGAGTTAATCCTAATAATGCTAACTCTTTCACCCACTCTAAAGAATCTCTCTTCTTAGCAGTTGTTATAATATATAAATCTTTAGGGGTTTTGGGGACAGGACGAGAGGAACCCTCGTATTCAAGAGTTCCTCCCGAAACCTTAGTATAAAAATATACCAAAGCTGTTAGACTTTTACCTGTCCCCACACCACCCTGCAATATTTTACCATTCGATAATTCGGATACGGCTTTTTCTTGATGGGGGTGTAATTTTATAGTCATAATAAGTCTAAGGTTTTGGTTTGTTCTCTATAATCTCAATCGAAATATCTTTTAGAATGTCGGCTAGTTCTCGAATATCAACACCGAAATCGTGAGCAGCGAAAGATATGTATTCTCGCAATTCTAGTATCACATCGAATCTTTCGCCTAATGCTTCCATACAATCATCATGTTTATAATGGAACGATAACGCTACAGCTTCATAAATCCCTTTAATAAACTTTTGAAATATCTTTTGCTTCAAGGTTATTTCGTAATAGCTATCGCTTACGAAAAGTATTCTCGGTACAGCTAAATTCGAGACTGTCCCATCGTCATGGATTTTCAATGAGAAAATATCACACTTATAAGTCGTGTCTCGACCATCAAGATATGTGTATTTGGTTGTGACTAGTTGTGTAGCACGATTTCCTAATAAATTAACCGTGACAAAAACTTTTTCAACGATACACTCTGGGAATTCCCATTTATCTTTAGATTCTTTAATATATGTTTCTAATAAATCAGTATACTTTTCAGTTTCTTTGTATAATGCTCTAGTCATTTAAAAACTCCCAAGAAAGTGGTACGTATTCACTAATCATCTTGCCTATAATAATAGCGAGCTCTTTAATTTCCCACTGAGCATTATCGGCTGTTCGGTTAACATAGAATCGCCACCAATTTAACAAATTAGCTGTAGCGAAAAATGAAGTCATAGTAGCTTCGGGTAGAACCATTCGAGCTACTTCACTCGCAACTCCCATATCCAACAGACGTCTATACGACTCGAGGCTATCGTAGTAAGCTACAAACAATTCATCTTGTACCTTAAGTATCAACGACGCATCATCTGGAAAATCCATCTTCGGTCTAGCGCCTGTCCCGGTATTAATGATGGGGCGGTTATAAGGCGGTATGTAAAATAAGTCGTTTAACTCTCCATCTTCTAAAAATGCATACCTAAGAGATCTACAATTATATGATTGTGTTCTATGTCTTACCCACTGGTCTCTTACGAATAGCGGAGCTGTGATTTTGAACGTAAAAGTAACGTGTTCGAAAGGTGATGTATGTTTCGGGTCTGATTTTGCCAAATATCGAATCAAACCCTTAATACGTTCAGGTGTCACGTCACGTTCTTCACCATCCGTCGATACCCAAGCGGCATTAGCCACACTTCGATCACTCCCCATATGATCGACTAGTTCAACAGATAGATTTGTGTCTTCTACAAACATTATCTTTGAAGACATGGTATATGTTCTCCTTTACTTTTTTTCCAGTTTAAGACATCAATTTGGCAAGTGCGTCTTGAGATAGCTGTTCTACGAGATTAGGCGTATGTGTAAGTTCGTGAAGGTCGACTCCTAGAAGATCAGCTAATTTATATAAAATATCTTCTGGTGGAACTTGCTTCTCTCGTTCCCAATTTGAAACAGTTGTTGCTGCATGTTTGGTTAATCCCAAATATGATCCAAAATCTTCTTGGATCATACGCATTGATTTTCTCAAATCACGAATGTTTTTTGCTAAAATATCCGGATCCGGTAACCTGAGCCTATCTGGTCTGTTAAAAGTATTCTCTTCGATTACTTCATCGGGTAACGTCATAGATTCCAAAAATGAAATCATCTCTGCACGAATTTCTTTGTATGAACCTTCAAATGTGATTTTCATGATAACTCCTTGTTTTTATGAGAGGGGGGATGAACTGTGGGCCGATTAAAATATAACCGACCCACAACGAAGATTACTCTCCGATTGTTTGATAGAAATATGGAATCTTAGACTTCAAGATTCGAACGCCTTCAGCAACATACGAATTGATTTCATCAATTTCGATTTCAACACCAACACCCTCGATGTCCTCAAGGTTGTTTTGTTGAATATACTGTCTAGCTTGGGCGAACGTGTCGGCAGAATATACCGGAAGCCAGCCAAAATGCTTCTTACTAAATTCGGGATCCCCTGGGTTTCTCAAATCTGTGTAGATTTCTACCGTATAGAGATTGGTGTGTCCGACCTTGTATAGAGGAACATCCATGATTTTTCTTCCTTTCGATTTCCTTTGCGGATTTTGTGGTTTGAAATATAGGATTACTTGTTGATGATGGTCAATCTAAAGTTAAATTCTACAGGAGCATCACGCATAGCATCCAAAGCGTCTTGGAATTTAGTGTAATATCCCATTTGGAACCACTTAGCATCGCCCTGAGGATAAAGTCCTTCTAGAATATACTCTTTAGACATCTTTATCTTGTCCGTATACTGACCATTTGAAAGCTGTGGTGGGACCTTTCTGATTTTGATAGTTTCCGGTTTCATCATATCCATATTCACATGGTTTGTCAAGACTCATAAATGCGACTTGACCAATTCTCATACCAGGCTTTAGAAGCACTACATTTTCGCTAACATTGTATAGTTCTAATGTGAGCTCCCCATGGAAACCAGGGTCGATGAAGCCTGCGGTAATATGTGTCATCAAACCCATTCTACCTAAAGTAGACTTGCCTTCAAATTTTGCCGCTAAATATTTAGGAATATCTAGCGTTTCCATAGTTGTCCCTAAAACAAACTCTTTAGGTTTTAGCCCATACGGTAACTCGATTAAACCCGTGATATTTCTAACATAATCCATGTTTCGATCTTGGTAGTTTTCAAAACTAGCATCGATCTTGGGTAATGTTTGTACCAAATCTCCCAGCCGCAAATCGTAGGATGCTGGTTGCAACTGTTTTTCTCTAAACGGGGTGATCAAATCCCCAGCTTCAGCAATACGTTTGATGGTTCTATCAGATAATAACACGTGCGTCTCCTTTAAATTTCTCGATTAGAGTAAAGTATTGATTGTCAGTCAACACCAAATATGATCCATTAGGTATCTTTACGACATAATCAGATATGCCAGCTATTACGGGTTTATCATCATCACTGACTAGAATATAAATCCCATCAAAATCGCCATCGTATAGTACCTCGCCGCCACACCACGCAGCAATATCTTCCGCATTATCCAGTTGTACCTGAACTGCTTCCACAAATACAAAGTTTCTGATCTGCGCTCTATGCGTTAGATTAGGTTTCGTAGATGTTTCAGTCCACGTCACAGCTAAACGAACCCCGTCGTCTAATGTTACTTTTGAATATCGCAACTCTCCATCATCTAATACACGACCAGTCAATGCGAGTTTAGTGATTAACTCATTCACTAATACCGTGTAAATATGATTAGATGTGCTTTCATCATCTACATTCACTATGGATTGTTCTACTAATACTTTTTCCTTGAGCATTTTTCTCCTTTATATACTCGTACCCGCCGACGGATTCGAACCGACACTTTACAGATTTTAAGTCTGCTGCCTCTACCAATTGGGCTACGCGGGCTCATAGTTGCGAACTGTATATCAAAAAAAATATAAGCACCTTGTTAGGGGTGCTTATACTTTAACTTTACGGTTTGTATTGATTGTAGGTTGGTGTCTCTACCACAATCGTTTCCTTCTTACGGACCGTTCTAACTTTGTCGAAAGCGAAGGCAAATAGTATGCCAATCACAACCGCAAATAGAATCCATCCGCCGAATACAAACATTAGTAGTGCAGCCATTTTCATTTCTCCTTTTCAGTTCATTATGAGCAATGTAAATGTTGCGAAGGAGTTTTATAAAGCCGGGGGTTATTTTTCAAACCCCCAGCAATATAATTAGAATGGTGCTTCGTCAGAAATTGGTAGCGTGTTTAGAGCGCTATCTGGAATATCTGCATACTTCATCTCAATGGGGTTTTCCTCGAGGGTTACATACATGCTCTGCAAATATGCTTTGATTCCCGATTTCAGACCCTCAGGACCATTGATCTCCCATTGGTATGGATTAATTACCAAATCGACAAATGCAATTTCAGCCCAATCTAGAATATTAACCTCATCTTCATTGAGATTGGTTCGTCCCCTACTGGTAATAAGAACAATCATCGGTGGTCGAGGACCGTTAAAGTTGACAGCCACAGGCAAATATGCTTGTGGTTCATCTCCCTCTTCTCGAGGCTTTAGGTACTTAACGTTCCAACCAATAGTGGCCAGTTCGGCAGCCATTTCAGGATCTAGAAACACAACGAAGTTCCTAGCACCATCTCGATTATACATTCCCTCCTTTCCGGAAAAATTACGAAATGCAATTACCGCGTTCTCAATAAATAGCTTTTCTACCTTTTTGCTCACTAGTATTCTCCTTTTGTACTATTAAATATCAATTCAGCAAGTTCTGTGTAGCCATGCTTATCTACGTATGAATCTGGTTCTGCAGGATTCACAACCATTCGAACTGATTTCATACCATCCATACAAGCAGCCACTTCGTGGGCTTTAATTTTTTCGCCCTTTTTTAAGCGATGTTTTAACAACCCAGTCCACACTTCAGCAATAGCCGCATGTGTTTTTACTGGATCACCCCATGTTTTTTGTCTTTCAACAAGAATATCATTTTTAAATTCTTGTTTACTCATGAAGATTCCTTAACCTGTTTGATTTCGCCATCTTCAATAACCACACGACCTGCTTTTTCATCGAGGGCTAGACCATAAGCAATGGCTGGACTAAGACCTAGTTCTTTTTCTAGTTCCTTAGCTCGATTAGAAATCAATGTTAACTCCTTTTTTATTGTAACGCGCATACATGTATCGTTTTGGCTTCCCCTCGGGACAAAGATAGCGGTGTCTATCTACAACCTTAGACGTCCCGCCATGATACGTCACCAATTTACATCCACATTCTAACATATGCGTAATGCCGTATGGTGCTGCATCATCTATATGAAACGTTCTCGGCTTTAGTGACGTTAGTTCTTCCCGACTAGCCATGAATATGATCCAAACTCCTCAATCGTTTCTACCGCTTTAGTTACTAATTCGTTAAAATATGTTAGATCTATATCATCAATGAGATCTAATTCTTTAACTGTTTCGGCTTCCAACCACCTATAGCCTTTTGTCCCAGAAACAGCGTGGTAATCATCGCCCTTCTTTCTGAGTAATATACCTCCACCGGTATTCTTTCTCATAGGACAGAAAGACCCTACTCGTCCAACAAACCGATAATCCTCAGGATCATCTGGATCTTCCGAATTCTCATCCATCTTCAAATATAACGCTGTTGTAACTGATTTGGTTTCACAAAGATCTTCAAATATGATTTCTTCATGTGAAAACAACGTCTTGAACACATAAGGATGTTTGAATTGGGCTCCGATAGCTTTCCAATATGGATCTTCATCAGGTTTGGTTGGCTTAACATGTGCCACGTACACAGCATCGTTAACCAAACACATCTTAGAATATACGTCTTCTATCTCGAAATCGTAACCATACTTCTTTCCATAGTCAATTACGAAATCGATAATCTCAGGAGTTGCCCCTGGGATTTTTATAGAATCGGTTTTAATATGAGCTACCGTATATCCACGTTTCTGAACTTCCTCTTTCAGGTCGATCATGAATAACGCACCACGTTTTGCAACGATGTTGTCGACGTTACGCTTATCTTTGAAAGGGTTGTCGAACCGTGCACTTGTAAGACCGTAAACACTATTAATAACAATCTTCAAGGCTTCTGATAGATCTTTAGCATCCTTGGGATCTTTCAAATATGGCTTGAGTGCACCATTTAAATATGATGCTGCCTCATCATACTTTTGATGTTTCACAGCAAGTCGTGCTTGTTTTAGATCCGAGAAGGTCTTGGTATACGGGCCGAACAAATTTAGTTCTTCGATTGAAGTGGGATGCATCGAAGCAACATCTAAGACGACCACGTCCTCATACATTCCAGGTTCCGCATACACGTATCCGCCTTCTCCAGTAACTTCTCCTTTATACGTGCTTTTACCGTATTCGTATTTGTATCCTGGGAAGGTTTCTGATAGGTCTGTGTAGACGAATTTGCTTTGGGGTCGTCGGTTGTTTCCAAATATGATTTTGGAGACGTGTGCTCGGGTCGTGTCATTGATTCTTAACCCACTGAGTTGAGCTAATACCTTTCTTGCAGCCAAATCTTGTTGTCTAGCATTCCACACAGCTTCCGTAGCTAGAACATCATTATCACAATATTCAGCTACAATGTTCCATTTGTCTTCTGGTACCGGTTCATCCCAGGGAAATGGCAGTTCGATATGCGGGATACCTAATTCAATCTCAAATTTCTTTAGAGATTGTTTTTTGGATGAGAAATCATAAATATCAGCATATGATAGGCCATACGCTTGAGCAAACGAAGCATTCCTCGATTGATTGCTAATGATTCTTTCGCTCAACTTAAAGAGTTGTTCATTGTTATACCCCATAAACCGAGCATACAACATGTGATTGTCATATTTACGATTGTTGAAACCCACTAGCTTCATCTTCATTAACTGTTCTACCTCTTCTGGAGAGGGGTTGAACATATGAACTAGTTGCTTACCTTCACCTTCGAACTTCCATGAAATATAGAATAGGTTCGGGTAAACTTCAACATCGAAAAATACTATACGATCATCGTCAGCAACAGCTGGCTTTACATCTTCTTCAACGACGTCAAATTCTGTAACTTCCTCTTCACCAGAATAAAACGGCATTTCCGATACGAGTTTCAAACAGGCGGGGGCTTGATTTGTGCTACTTAAAGCGAAGTTCAATACCGCAGGCCTCAGGTCTCGGACGTCGTATTCCATACCTGATTCCTTAGCGTCTGTTAGAATCTTAAATATAAAGTCCACGCTAGGTTTTGTACTGGGGTGAATTTCCTTGTTTAAATTCCTTCGAATCAAGTCTCTCACCCCCTTTTCACTAGTCATCTTATCTACATCTATCACTTTTTTCTCCTTTTGCGGTAATCCAGAACTGATAGTGGCTATCGGCAAGTCATTACAAAGTGTGACTTTCCTTCTTAATGCGGAATTTCCAGGATATGTTTTGACCTCTATTCCCTCCGAGTATTTTGGGGATAAAGAATCAACGTCTCCATCGTAAATATAGTGTAGATGAACACCATTACCAGATTTACTAACTTCAGAATATGTGGGTGGCCATTTGGCGGCTGCCTGCAAATTCTTTTCTAGTGACTTTTCATCTCCATCCCGAATATCAAAATCTATAACTATGTGTTGCTTCGGTAACTTCACATAATGTGTTTTCGATGTATCGATATCATCTAATATAGTATCAACATCAGCCCAACGTCTTGTTGGAGTTCCAACTTCATTGGCGTATTGAGCCGGCGAATCACTTAAAATATCATCTAATAATGAAACATTATGAGACAAATCTATAGATGAAGGAATATCAACAACACTACCACTTAAGAATTTGTCTGTTAGAAACCCTTCATAATAGCTTCTAACTTCAACACCATTTACTCTTTTGCGTTCATAGAAATGTTGGAAGTAATTCTTAAATTCTTCTCGGAATCTATATCGTGGAAGCTTAAATTCTACATGAGAATCTTCACAATAGATTTTATACAAGTCATACGCTTGACTTAATGTGGCTCCGTTCTGTTCTTTGAAAATATCAAAATAGTTCTCTATAAAATTGAAGAACACATCAGTTTGTAATATCATTTCGACTGGTCGATACTGTGCATAGTAGTTTCTTCCCATACTCAAGTACTTGTTAATGCACTTGTTTGCAATCGCACCCAACTCAAATCCAATTTGTGACATCAGAATATGATAGCGATCTGCCGAAACTTTATTACCACTAGGTTGAACATCTATCAACCTTCTAATGATACCTGACTTAGCATCGGTTATTTTAACTGGTTTATTCGTACCCATAAATAAGAAAGCGTTTAAGCGAATCATATAACTCGCTTTGTATTTCTCATTCATGGTCATTTCTTCATGAGAAACTATAGAGTTTAATTTTGTATTATCTTCAATTCGACTTAAGTCACCATCATGTTGAATAGCAACTAAGGGGTTGGATCTAAATACTTCCATGGCAAACGAGTTGCTGGATCCAGTCAAAGCTTTCGCTTCAAACGTTGTATAATAACCTTCAAACAATTGTTGTAATATGTTTAAGAAGGTTGATTTACCGGCGCCGGCCTCTCCATACAACACGATGAATTTTTGAATGTATTTACTATCTCCAGTAAATATAGATCCTATAGCCCATTCTAACTTATCCAGTTCTTCAGGCTCATAAATGGTTTCAAGCAACTCATTATAAGCTGGACATTCGCCGGTGTCCAATGGGTAAGGTAGTTTTTTACTAATATAATCAGTTCTTTTAGTTGATTCATTAGCGAATGTAACTCGGTCATCCAGAGGATGGGCTGAATCAGAGATGTTAGATATATAATTCCTGAAGTTCTTCCAACTATTCGAAGAGAAGTCACTCATCAATTTAATATCTACGATACCCTGACTTTGTAATTGAGGGTGTTCTTCTACAAAACGACGAAGATCTTGATCTACTAGGCGTTGAACATCGTATTCATCTGTAGACCAAAGATCTTGTTCCCTGTCCCAGACCGCATAGAAAGATTTGCCTTGAACCATCAGATCTTTAGTTCGCCCAACTACAAAGTCTGGGTAGACTTCTACAAATACCTCGCCATTCTTTTTCACCACCCTAGTTTTTATTTTGTAGAAGTCCATATACGCCCCCTTTCAAATATAGATCTACCTGTATCCACTACGTTCCAATACATACTCAGCTAATTGAAACCATAATTCGACGCCTCGCTGATCTTCTGAGGGATTTCTTAATGGGAATAGCCCACCAGAACCATCGGCATCGTATTTTCTAAATATAATTCTATTAAGTATGTTATCGACACGTGATGGTGTAGAGTAATCACTTAAGAAATATTCATCTGTAAATTGATCAAGATTAGCATTAGCTAACAAAATATGAAACCAGTAAGCTGGGTCATCGTTTTCCTCACTCATATCAAAAGCCAGTCTTTGAGATAAAGAAATCAAAACTTCAAACATGGATGGAGGTCCTACGATGGGAACACCGCCGTATTGTCTCTGAAAATTATCTCTTAAATATAAACCATCATCAGCTCTATTATCATCATTTCCTACAGACCATACAAATTCTTTTCGATATAATCTTTCAGCCAATAATGAATATGTTTTAGCTGGATTCATAGAGTTATTAAGGCCGGCTACCTCATTCAACCATTGTAGATACTCCCATTCTACGTTTCTATTCGATACATTATACATTTAAATATCACCTCCATTACTCTACATAATATACTTCATAAACCGTTTGTCTAAGATGATTGATAACGTAGATCGAGTCATCAATTGCTATTCGAGCGTTGGTTAACTTTAACAATGCTTCGGCACCAATAACATGTGCTACGTCAGGTACCTCTATTTCATCTTCATCATATACTTTACCTTCATCACTTCGATACATTAAAGTGACCTGAGGATATGAAGTTTCAGAATCTAGGAACTCTTCAAAACTTAAAACATCAACTGAAGGTTCATCTTCTTGATCATCGAAATCATGAGGATCGATAAAACCTTCGTTAATTTCTACATCAATTTCAACTTCTTCTGAAGGAGAATATGGATGTTTGACTTGGTCATAACGAACCATGCTTGTATTGTCTAGCTGAGTTCTAACAGGAACTGGAATATCATTCGATACTGGTTTATCCTCAACGATACTAGGCGTCTGACCCTCGTATTGAACTGACGAGGCAGATAAGATGTTTACTTTGTAAGTTTCTTTGAAGGAATCTATTTCTACTTGGATTTTCTCTTCTATTTTATTTCTATAAAATATAGAAGTTCCTAGAACTCCAACTCCAACGCCAAGAGCACCAGCAAATATGATTGGTACAGGATTCATGTATAAACCTTAAAATGATGTGGGGGGCTTAATAAATATATCAAACCCCCCACAATTCGATTAGAGATCCTTGTCGATCTTATCGTAGATGACACCATCCACATTAAAATCTAGAAGGATGGATCGTTCCAATCCATTAACAAATGCTCGCCCGCTAGGGTTATCTAAATCATAGATACCAAAATCAATGAAATTATCTCCATCTTTAGAAATAACCCAACCGACGATTTGTCCGGCTTTAGTCCTAGGGATACCTAAAGCATCGTATACTTCATTGAGGAATACGTGTCCACGAGCCTTTAGCATATCATTAAAATATGATTGCTGCGCAGTCAAATATGCAAGATTGTACGTCGGGTCTTTCTCCCATTGTACAGAATGTTCATCGAAGAATCGAGCATACGGAGAAGTTTTGGATGGATCTTTACATGAAATTAGCTCCTTGGTGTTTTTCTTAACCTCCTTACCATCTTTGTCCGTTTCAGAAGTTTCTACATCAACTTCTTTAACACCCGCACGGATAGCCATTTCTTCTTCAGATCCAAATTTTTCTCGAATTAGATCTCGGTAATTCGAATATGCAGCAGATACCGTTTGGTATGCAGCCATTAGTGCAATATTTCGATTCCTCATAATCGTATGAGAACCAAGAAGTGCAGCGATAGACAACCCGCCAACTACGATTGCCGGAGTATACATCTTGGTGATCTTGAACGAGAACTTCAAATATGCACGAGTTAGATCAAGCTTATAGTCTGTATCACTATATACTTTCTCATCCTCCATGCGATCTGCAAGATTGTACGCGACTTCTTTAATGTCGTCGAGTTCGTCCTTCATCTTCTCTAATTCTCGATCTAGCTTTAGAGTTGCTTTAGATGAAAGCACGTTTGTTGCTACAAAACCAACAAGACCGGTACCCAACAATAGTTCCGGACTATACTTTTTCAAATATAGAGAAGCTCGACCGATTACAGGCATAGCTCCTTTTAATAAAGACATAGATTTCATGATTTTTGTTCCTTGTTTTCTTATACTGGTTCGGCTTTAGGTAGAGATAGAGAATATCCATGATTTCTATCTCTAACTACATGAGCCCCTCGAAGACTTGTCCATCCCCATTTGTTATCCGTATAGGATCCAGTCTTACCAATAAGTTGGTAATAATCCGCCACGGTCGCGTGCCCGTAAGTTTCAATTAAAGCCGCTAGGTTATCTAAAACCATTTCGGCTTCACCGCGAGTTTGAACAATAAAATGAGTTGGATCTGTTCTAATAGGCTGAGCATGTGTAGGCGAGGACATCCGACCATAATTCTTGTTGGTGGATATCATGTTGTAATTGATGGGTCCTCGACCCGTGCTATGCGAGACAGGTTCATCGCCCCACATAGCACGTTCGAGACCTTTTGTACCAGCATCATAAATCATGGTTTTCAATGCTGGAATTATTACACTAACGCCTACGAATCCTAATATGCCTTTAAGATTGTCTGGTGAAAATACCTCTTTGAACATGCGTCCAAAACCAGGTTTAGTTTCTACAACTTTATTCACCGTGACTTTTTCGACAACGCGTTCCTTCTTTTCGTCACTATTGTTTTTGTGACTATTTGATGGAAAGTTGTCTTCGACATTAATTACGATTCGATCATCCATAGTTACTTAACTTCAGCTTTCAAAGCT
The DNA here is from genome assembly GCA_964344535.1 of uncultured Actinomyces sp. Taxonomy (GTDB): domain Bacteria; phylum Actinomycetota; class Actinomycetes; order Actinomycetales; family Actinomycetaceae; genus Scrofimicrobium. The sequence goes on along the minus strand of CAYFNQ010000010.1, from coordinate 20,377 downwards.
GCAATCATTTCATGCCAGTCGACCAACATCTCATCGAGCTCGCTAGTTGCTGACTTAGCAACCAATGAACCAACCGTAGCGGATATAGCCGTTAGACCCACATCGGATACGACTTTCCCAACTCCCTTTGCTGAGCCTGGAAAATGCGTACCGATAGCATTACCCAAATAGTACGATACCGATGCTCCAATCAAAGCACGGACGCTGTTCATGAAGGTTTCGTTGTAATATGGGTTCTTGTACATTATTCTTCTCCTTTTTTCTTTTGTGGTATTAACCCTGGTAGTTTTTCTCGCTTTGGCTACGGAGATATTCCACCGCTTCTTCACGAGTTTCGAATTTATCAAGAGCTTCGGTAGCTTGACGCATTAGCTTTTGAGGCATAATACCTTCAATGAAAGCATTCAACTTGTCGGGATTGGAAATAAGACCCTCAATTAAGGTTGAATATGCTTCCGTCGTTTCGAAGTCTTCAAAGTGTCGTGGGTTCTTATCGAATCGACGACCATCTTCAGACTTTACGCCATAAGCTTTGCTGATAATATACCGCAGTTGCTTGTAGACTGCAGGACCATTATCGGACTTAATGATTCCTTCGAGAAGTGCGGAGAAACCACCTTTAACTGCCAATTCGAGAGCGGTTAGCTCTGCGCTAGTCAAGTTAAAGAAGAAGTCTTCCGTTCGCTCGACACCGTTAAAATCCTCATATGTAATAGTTTCTTTAATCATCTTGTATCCTTACCGACTCATTCTGTAGTAATTGTTAATTGGGTAGTTGTCGTACAATATAGACAAACAAGGTCTTCCATCTTCAGTCAAAGTAGATGTAAAACTCAATTCTAGAGGTTTGTCTAAATTCCAACCGATCATTTCACCTAAATCAGTTCTCTTTAAACCTAACAGATCTACGAAATCATTTAACGATGCGTAAGAATCTGTTAATATAATACGGTTTATGTCGTTTTCCGCTCTACGAATCGATTCGATTTTGGATTTAAAATATCGACCGGAAAGCGTATCATAACACAATACCGTATTATCTTCCTCCTCTCCTACAAATTCCATTGGCGGCTGATCTTTAGCTATTAGTGATTTAGTAACTTCCTCTTTAATTTTTTCAGAGTCTTTATCACCAATAACGGTTTCAACTTTGTCTCGGTATTCGCTAAAAACCTTATCCGTTAAAGTATACGCACTTAATATAGCAGCACTTCTACGAGCGTGAATAGTATGCGCACCAACAATACTTAAAATAGTAGCACTACCCATTAAGAAAGGTGAAATATAACATTTCCACACTAAACGCACGGTTTCTTTCTTAGTTATAGTGACAATGTCAGCATCAACCCCAAGCCGATCAGCAAGATCCTCTTTTTCTTTTTGCAAAATATGCATAGCCTTGGGTGTGGCTTTAATTGTAAGAGCAGCTGTCGCTACAACCCCAACGGCTGCAGAAGCAGTCAAAATAGCTGGTATGTGCTGTTGTGCTGTTCTTCCCGCAACACTAAAAATATGTTTTAGATTCATAAAAAATCCAAAAAGAATATACCCAACGTTAATTGGGTATAATCTCCTTTCCTAGTCTTCGATTACTTCGTAGTAGTCTACGTAGTCATCATCGTCGTCTCCGCCGATGGCGCCTATGATAGACAACCCGGCGAAAGTAGCAACTGCTCCAGCAGCAGCTCCGAATGCAAAACTCTTTCGCTTACTGCGAGTAAGTTCTTCTTCGTGCCCTGCTTGAATCAAAGCCATTTGTCGCTCGAGTTGTTCAATCTTTTGAGCAACCATCACTTCGAGTTCTTTGTTGTCTTCCATTTTCTTTTCTCCTTTTTAATCGGTGACAAGGGTGTCATTATAGTCGATGTAAATGTTGCGGAAAGAAAAATATGACCTGCGTTTTTACGCAAGTCATATCATAATTAGTACTGTCTCCGGACTTCTCGTACAAAGACCCAGATTAGCCAAAACCCGCCAGTTACTACCGTGAGAGTAGCATCTAGCATGAAGTTCCAAAATCCATATCTCTTTGTCATTTTCATTTCTCCTTTTCAGTTCATTATGAGAAATGTAATTATTGCGAATGACAAAAAAAAAAGAATAAGAACTGTGTTAGAGTTCTTATCCTTTTCTTCAGACGCTAGTCATCAGAGTCTTCGAGTTCATCCTCCTCAATCGCTAGACGTTCCTTTAGCTCCCGAATACGAGCATCGCGTTCGGCGATCAGTTCTGCTTTTCTAGCTTCGCGAGCTTCGCGCTTCAACTCTTTGTAAGCTTCGCGCGTCAATCGCTTTTCTTTATAAGCATCAAGCTGTTCGTCAATTGCGACCCGTGCTTCGAGGGTGCCAATTTCCATCCGCTGTTTGATTCCGGTAAACATTGTTGTCTCCTTTGTTCAATCATCTTATAGTGGTCATTATAATCCATGTAAATGTTGCGAATGGAAATGTGCAGACAAAAAGAAAAGGACCTGTGTTAACAGATCCTTTCCAAAACCTCCTAGTCTTCGAGAATATCCAATGCCTCTTCGACATGGACGTCCCAAGCGGTTTTCTTTGGCTTCGCTTGTGTTAATTTGATGTAGTTATAGGATGCAATTACATCCGATAGTACAACAATACTAACAGCAGCAAACCAAATGGTGTTCTTGTTTCGTTCAATCCAATTTTCCATTGTTTTCTCCTTCTTATAGTGGTCATTATAACCCATGTAAATGTTGCGAACAAAAAAAATATAGCCTCAGATTTACTGAAGCTATACTTTTTCCTTTCAGGGGTTAGTTTTTAACTTTTGGAACAAATCCCAAAGCTTTAGTAGTCAACACGTGAGTGTGCTCATAACTCAAGATCATTATAATCCCGAGAAGGCTTGCTCCGGCATTGATCCAAACGTTGGGGTTTAGTTTTTTCTCTTTCTCAAGAGTCATTTCTTGGAGTGCAAGTTCCAGTTTTTTAAGTCTGTACTCGTTTTCCTGAGATAACTCTTTGAGTTTGAGATTATACAAAACCTCATAGTTTTTCACCATGACGGTATACGCCTCGGAATCGAGATCACCAATGATTAATTGGTCATTTGCATTCCGTAGTTGATCATCCAAAGTTGTTGATTCTTCGTCAGTCATCAACGTCTCCTTTCTGATAGTTCATCATAGGGCGTGTTTTTCTTACGAATTGACAACAACTCTTAAAAATATACCTTCTTTGTCGATAAATTCATACGGATCAACATCTAATTCCAAACGATACACTTCTTCATCTACGTCAGCATAATCAACGTAAAACGATCCACCTATAATATGATCCTTAGTGGCCAAAATATACTTCAGTTTTAGATTCAATATATACAAACTATAAAACATGAAGAATAAGGCTAATACTCCAGAAACTATAGTTGTCCAATTTAAGAATATAGACACAGTCCAAAGTTGTGTTATAAAGTTTACAATACTAAGCAACACAAACAAATATACATAGTTAGATAGATTTTTCATTGTTTTCTCCTTGTTTCATAAAAAATATAGTCCTTGTAGAAAGGACTATACTTTTTTTACTTGTGGATACGAGTGTAAGTTAACATTCGTACACCATTGACTTTTTCAGATCGAATTAAGTAGATGCCTGGTTTCGCCAAAGCAATTCCTTTTCGCAAAGAACGCATTGTTCTCCACTTACGAAATTTACTCATGTCAACCAAAGCTATCTCGTAGCTTAGTTCGGTCTTGATGAATGTACCAATGATGTTGGTGTCCATAATCTTCTCCTTCGTGTTCATTATACACGATGTAAAAGTTGCGGATCACCGAGTCATCTTCCATGTATCGCCAGACTTTACATAAGCCCTTGCTCTTTTCCAACCAGTCTTTGTTTTTACATACGGTTCTGCGTTTCTCCAGCGATTTTCATACATCACCATTACTCCTCCAGAAGTGACAACTCCGTACGGATCGGACCAAGGACTGGTGCCTTTTTTATTAGTTGCTCGTACAAAGAAGTAATATGTTGTATTGGTTGCTAATTTTGATACAGTTCGATTGCCTTGATAATCATTAGCCGGAGAAGCACTCTTGATGATTGTTGTCGGCTTTGTAGGGCTAGTCCCATAACCAAGATCAAATCGCGTAATACCCGCTCCAGCACCACCGGTTTCTCGCGCATTCCAGTAAATATAAGCGCTATTCGCCCCCTTCATGTATCCTGCTTGAATTATTGGTGGAAACGGAACGCTTTCAGTACGACTTATCTTTTTGACTAGAGTTGTTGGTCCACCTAATTCGGTGGTACCGGTAGCTTGTAGTGTTACTTTAACATCGCCAGAAATTGGTTGAGCAAAGGAGTTAAAGAAATATAACTCTCCCCCGACAGGAACATTAACATTTTTAAATGTTCTTTTGCCTCCTGGACGTTGGACGACAAAGGTCAAAGGTTTAGCTTTATACGTAGTGCTTTTGATTCTTATACCAATAGCTACATAACTTCCACTGTCTTGAATATATAGAACACCTAGAGTTCCTGTATCACGACTCTCCATCGTTCTTTCGATAGCCATTATACAATCCTAAAATATACGTCTCCAGGATTGCCTATATTATTGGATGGTACGGCAGTTCCAGATCTTGATCGATCTGCGATGAAATCTCTAGTTCGGTTAATTTCTCGAGCTCCGTATGCTACTTTTCCATTTTCACCTGAATCTGGAACTAACGGCATTCCTGCTTGAGTTGCTGAATCTCCAACAGCCATGATTTTCTCCTAATATGTATTCCAAGTACCTGGCATAGTAGACCACACTTGACCATCAATCAAGCCAGACCAAGTATCTGGTTGGATATGATCTATCATTTGGAAAGTGGGATAACTTCTATAGCCCTCTTTATCTATAATCATGGTGTTACCCACAATACGCATTCTAGCGCCGATGTTGTCGTCGCCAATTAATTCAACGGTATCACCTAATGTGTAATCTACATTATATTGATAAGGTATGTTTTTAGGTATTTCACCATCAAATAGTGCTACACGCCTATGTTTTTCTAACTCTTCCAAACCTTTAGCTTCTAAATATGATGTTAGAGCTCCGCCTCGAAGATTATCAGATACTTGATCGGTAACTTTAACTACGATGACTTTTCTATCAAAGCCCTTATAATTATCGTTTACTTTTGCTGTTCCATATTTCGAAAATACGTATGCTACATTGGCATAATCTACAATAGAATCAAGTTCTGTTGTTGAATCTAATGTCCCCCAGGGTAAACTAAAAACGATAGGACGTTCTTCTGCACTTAAACTAGTTCTATCTCTACCTGTATAGACATCGAAATATAGTACACTATCATATACCATATCTCGATAAATACGAAATCCTAATGCTGGATATGATTCTGTGATCTCTTTGAATACCGATAATACTGATTGCGCTTCGAATCCAATAGTTATTGGTATACCAGGTTCATCATTAGTATCTGCAGGGTAGAATGTGCCTTTGTTTTTAGATAAATATGGGATTATATCATTTTTAGACAAGATACCATTGACGCAAATATCTTTAAAGACTTTACGCATTATTTCAGATGGCGTCTTATCTTTTATCTCCCAGGTTTCATCCTCTACTAACATCAAAAAATCGTGACGAGCGATTCTAAAATCTAATATAGACTCTAAACCTGCACCAGTTATAGATATGATACGAGAATCATCTTCGTTTGTTTCAATTTCTACTTCGGTTATAACCATAATTCTAGGCGTGTTATTCATGCCTAAATATGTTCCAACTCGAAATAGATCACGATTCTCTTTTGTCAATTTAACTTGTAGCTCTAATACTCCTGGTTCGGAAAATCGCTCATCCCAAATTAAAGATATAAAGTTTTCAACTATATGGACCGGTATAAATTTTTCATCTAAAATATAAAGATCAATCACAATCCACCAAAACTTTCTCTATACGTTAGAGTATAATCTTGAGGTGTCGATAGAGTATATAGACGAACCAAATTTGATCCTGGATATAGTTGTGGCCAAACTGTTGTTGGATTCAAAAATCGAAATGCTGGAACTACACCCGACTTTGAGTCCGCTATAACAATATTTCGTTTACCAGTTTGAGTGTTTAATATAACTCCTCTATCTGTACCAAAAGAAACATTAATCGACAACGTTTGTAAACCTACAGCCTCAGATTGAATTTCGAATTTGAAACCATCTGTAACATACTGAGGGAAGAATTCCATAGTTACACCAGTCGGCGCAGTTCCTTGATAGTCAATTTCAATTTTCTCGGACAAAGCTGTTGTCTGGAAACTTTTGACCGTTTCTTCCACCGAGGAAAAATTGGGTTCGAAACATAGGATCGAAATAGAAACTTCGGGTTCAGAAGTGAATATAGGAAAATCCATAGATTCAACCATACCCGAAATCTGTCTTGTTACATAGACATCGTCGTTAAATCGTAATGACACTGTAGATTTAGGCATGAAGTAACCATACAGATGTTCACGTAATGTTTGAACCGTTTTATCCGCATAATCAGGATTCATACCAAGTGTTATTACGATGTTCCTCAATCCAACTTTAGCTTGTTGAAAGAGGGCCCCGTCCTGCCTAGCGTACTCCATCGATGAAATGGAAGCTTGGACAGGATCGAGGCCAACGACATCTTTAACAAAGTAATCGACCCGTTCTAAAGGGTCTTCACTATGTTCTATTGGTAGATTAAGTGAATTCCTTAAGCCACTAGTCGATACTTCTATAGATGTCAACATGTTTTTTAACTCTTTCTGGCCATAGCCAACTGGTTTCGGGTTCGACGATAGATGTCAGCTGCACTCAATGCTTTAGGCGAAGTGTTGTATTGGTTAAACACAACGCTTGAATTGGCTGTAGAACTAATGGCTTCATTTCCTTCTCGAATAGATCTAGCTGTAGCGTATTCACGTTCTAACCCACCAGCTTGTTGGAGCGATTGGTTTGGATTTAAGATACCGTTTATACCCGAAGCTTGATTCTTCAAAGTAGACAAATCCAGTACTGGAGTTATAACTGGATCTGAAATCATACCATTATCTAACAGCGTTTGGAGCTCGTCATTAAAGCGCAACATAGTTGAAAGTGCTGAATTCCCTAAAGCTTCTGTAGCTTTAGATACTTTACTTTCATTTTGATTTAATCCGACGGCGAATCCTAGAGTGAACATAGAACCTAGTTCAGCTGCCTTTCGAGAAGGCGAACGGATAGCAAGAGTCCTCTTAGCAGCGGCCAAAGCACTATAAGCAACACTAGATGCTGCTGAAATAGCTGAACTTCTACCACTGTAGATTCCTTGAGCCATACCTTGTCCGACGGCTAAACCAACACTATACGAAGCACTATAGATTCTCGATCGAGCGCCGCTTAGTGTAGCAATCGCTCCGTTGACAACAGTTCGAACGGAGTTGTTAATAGCATTAGCAGCGTTTCTAGATGCTTGCTGAATGCCGGTAGACATTCTAGACATAGCAGCTACGATTAGAGCAGACATACGGGTAACAGTACTCAATAGCAAAGTCATCTTGACAGACACGTCACGCTGCAAGGTAGTATAGGCTTTCGTTGCCGAAGTAGTCTCTCTAGTTAAACTAACACCCAACAGCCTCATGCTACTTGATACTGCTGTAGCAGTAGTTTTAATGGATGCAGTTATGAGTGTTCCGTTTACTACGATCGCTAAAGCAAAGGTTGCCATAGACTTGTTTGCACCATCACCAATCTTAGATACACTGGTATTTATAGAGTTGACTGCTGAATTAACAGACGTCTTAACACTATTAAGCTTTGTATCTAATAAGGTAACACTAGTTACGATGGCGGTTACTCCAGAAGCCAAGGATGAAGCTCCATTGAGTACGTTCGTCCCCATAGTTTGAGTGTTGTTTCCAAGTACGGATAGAGAGGCACCTAGTCTCATCAGATTTGTTATTAAGCTCTCGCTAATATCCAATGTGCTAAGATGTTCGATTCCCGAAACCAACATCGATAATTGTATTGTGATGTTTGGTGGAACAGACAAACTACTCCAGGTCGAGACAGATCCGTGTAACGCTCTAAGTGGTTCTTGAATTCCCTCCAGCTTTTCTACAGATAAGCCTCCAATCTCATTTATACCATCTTTCAAACTCTTCATTTGTTCTTTAAGGTTTGTTGGTATATTAAGATTAGAATATCCCGCAACAGAAGAAGGTACTTGTTTAATTACGGGCATCAGTGCAAGCATATGCTCAGGATCTATATATGTTTCCTTAAATGCCTTAACCCCATTAGCTACCGCACGTAAGTCTTCTTCAATTGTTGAAGGTACAGATACGTTTTGCCATGCTTTAACAGCTCCGGCCATCTCTTTAAGAGGCTCTATGGATTTGTTCATGTTTCCAGCACCAGTGAACATCAACGTAAATGACTTAACGCCATTTGCTAAGCTCACAAGCTGGGTTTCAATATCCGGATTAAGCTCTATGCCTTCCCAAGCTCGAACGCCATCTGCGAATTTAGCTATGGAATCATCGGCTATGGCCATGGATATAGCGCCAATTAGTCCGGAATTAAACGCCTCTATACCTCGTGCAAGACTCTTTAGTTGTTCTTCAATAGCCGGATTAACCTCCACCCCTTCCCAAGCTCGAACGCCATCTGCTAAATCAGCTATGGAAGCTTCAGCTATAAGTGCGGTAATAGCTCCAACTAAACCGTCGTTAAACGCTTCAATACCTCGAGCTAATCCTTTGAGTTGCGTTTCAATATCCGGATTAACCTGCACCCCTTCCCAAGCTTTTACTGCTTCAGCTAAATCTTTAATGGAAGATCCAGATATCAACGCTGAAATTGCAGCCATGACGGTACCTTCGAAGGCTCGAATACCGTCTGCTAATTTAGTTAGCTGTTCGCCTATATCGTCTCTTACCGTTACACCAGACCAGGATTGAATTCCCTCGCCTAGCTTAACCAAGGCATTCCCAGCAACTAGAGCACTTATAGATGATATTAAATCTCCGATAGTGAATGCTCTAATACCTTCAGCAACATTTTTTAAAGATGCTGCAAAATTTTCAGGTACAGTAACACCGTTAAAACTACGCAATCCTTCAGCCAACTTAACTAAAGCAAAGCCAGATACTAACGCACTAACTGCACCTAAAATAGCTGGTGTAAATGCGAATACACCTAAGGCTATTTCAGCTAAACCGGCACCAATACCCGGGGGTATAGATACTGTAGACCATTTCTGCATGGCCTCAGCTAGCAATCCTAGACCAAAGGCAGCAATTACTATTGTCGCCGCTCCAGCAGCGCCAGCACTAGCAGCCATAGATGCTACAGTTACTAAAGCCAAAGCCTTAATCATGGTTGACAGATTTTCTTCGATATTCCCGAAGTTAACTGTACCTAATTTAGCTAGAGATTCAGCGACTAACCATAGACCTGCTCCACCTATAATAACAGCTGCTCCAGCCGCTAGCGAAGCTACAGGACCTAGAGCAGCCAAAATAATCATGATGGTGCCTAGAAGTCCCAAAGCAACAACCATAGCCGTTAGGCCTTTAGTTAGTGTGCCGGCATCCATACTTCCTAGTTTATATAAACCCTTGGCTATAATAAGCAAAGAAGCAGACAGTAGTATCAAAGATGCAGCACTAGCTAACGTACGCTTAGCACCTTTACTCGCTGTTTGGACTACCTTCATAAATATAGTAAGTGACCCAATAACAGCTGTGAAACTGGCTATCGCTTTAACAACGCCTCCGAGTTGAATACCGGCTACCTTCTTAATAGCTATCGCCATTATCAATAGTGCTGATGACAATATAACAAATGCACCAGCTATTTGCATCATTTTAATAGCGTCAGTATTTGTACCCTTAGTCATCAGCTTTAAGGCTACACCCATGGCTGCTAAACCAACCGCTAGAGTAGTCATACCCGACATCAGCTTACGGAATGGAATATGACTCAATGCTATTAAGGGTATTGTAAGTATAGCCAAGGCTGTAGCTAAAGGAATCAAAGCAGCAGTCGTTCGCCAAAGATCCTTGGACGTACCATCCATTAATTTAGCTGCAACGCTTAGAGCCCATAATGCCAAAGAGACATTTATGAAACCGTTGATAATTAACGGGAAGGGGATGATACTTATGGCGGTCAATACTACTAGGAATGCACCCAACGAAGCGACTAATATGAATAGTGCTGCTGAGGTTTTCCATAAATTCTTGCTTAGTTTATCGAGTGCATATAAAGCTAATCCTAAAGCTATAAATGCGGAGCTTATTCGTAGTAAACCCTTACCAATGGTTTCCCAAGACATCATAGAATATATCTTTATGACGCCAGCAAAGGTTAATAGAGCGAAAGACAGAATCAATAGCGATCCTGCAGAAGCTAGTACGTGAGGTCCACCAATACTATTTATAGTTTTGGTTAAAGCTAATAACCCTACACCTACTACGGCTATACCTTTAGCTATTTCCTCCCATGATAACATGGATATGATTTTTAGAGCAGCGCCGAAAACCATCATACCTGAGGCTACTAAAAATAGCGCTACGCCAAAAGATATAAGTTGCTTAGTTGAGAATGAATCTTTCATCGCTAAAGATAAAATTTTCATTCCAGCAGCTACAATACCGATACTAGATGCTATACCGATAAGACCCGTTGTTATTTCAACAGCGTTTAGCTTGCTAAGCATGGTTAAAGCAGCTGCTATGATAAACAGCGAGGACGCAACCATGAATATCTTTTTGACAGGCGTTTCGTTACCCATTCTCGATAACGCTTCAGTCACACCGCCGAGAAGGTCTTTTACCTTATCGAGTATACCAGTAGTACCTTTAATGAAATTATTAAAAGACTTATTGGTATCAGAAAGCATCTTGATTAGAGCTATGAAGCCTCCAGTAGCTACAATCTTTAATATGCCATCTAGACCTATACGTTCCAATAGGTTTTTTATGTTATTTGATACTTCTTTTACAAATTCCCAAGTTCTTTGTAAATATGGAAGGACCGTTTCATAAGCACCTTTGATCTTTTCGCCAAAACCAGCCATGCTGGAGTTTACATTATCCCAAGATAAGTCTAAACCTTTCAGCTTATCTATTACTGGTTGTAATCGATCACGAAGATTTTCTAGAAATGGTACAATTCGTGTTGAAGTAAATTGTTGCATGGCTGCAGTAGCCACAGCAAGCTTCTCGGCAAAACCAGTTAAACCGCTATCCGATAAAGCTGTTAAGCGATCGAAGAAACTATCTCCGGATTTAGTTGATTCTCCAAATCCCTTTATTAAATTACTAAACCAATCTGCTATAGGCTGTAGTGCTTGTCCTACGGCAGATGCCACCATCCCAAAAGCTTGGACTAGGAATTTAATACCAATGCCAACAGCTTTTAATACGTTAAGTCCTACTTTTAATATAGTAAATAACGTTCTAAAAGCAACATAGAGTATTGTTTGTCCTGCTGCACCCAACTTTAAGGCTTCAGCGAAAGACTTTAAAGCTCCAGTTATCGCTTCTAATACAGTTAAAAATATAGAAGGTGAATTATCATTCTTTGGGAATACGTCTCGGAACGCCTCTTTAATGGGATTCAAATATGATTGAACGGCCTCGTATAGTGCCTTAATCGTATCGCCAATATTTTGGAATGATGGTGCTAACTTTGCTGTAATTTCTTCAGCTGTACCAAAAGATTCTAAGAACTTAACGAAATTATCATTTTTCAGGTTCTTAACTTCATTCCATGGGCCCATCACGAGTTTTAAAGCCCCAGCAAACCCGTTAATGATAGGTATTAAAGAAACAAATATCTTTCTTTGTCTCTCTAAATGACCCGTAGACTCCTCATTACCAATACCCCTATAGTATTGTTGTCCAACACGAGCTAACGCAGCTTTAACGTTTGATAGTGACCCAGCATATGTTTCGTTAGCCTTTGTAGCATGATCGCCGAAAGCATCATTCATAGCTTCTGAGAACATCTCAAATGAGATTTTACCCTTAGAAACCATATCTCTAATTTCAGCTTCGGTTTTACCCATAGCTTTACCTAGAGTGGATGCCGCGTTAATACCTCTAGCAGAGAGACGGTTAAGATCGTCGCCCATTAATCGACCTTGGCCGGCAACCTTGGTAAATATGTTGGCTACGTCTTCATAAGATGAACCAGCCATAGCAGCAACACCAGAGATACCTCTAAGAGCATTCTCCATCTCTTGGCCACCTTTAATACCAGAGGCGGCAAACTGAGAGGCAGCAACAGCGGCAGCATCTAAGCCATAAGCAGTTCCATCAACAGCTGCACTTACGTTCTCCATAACAAGCTGTACTTCTTCTTCGGTCTTTAAAAGACCTCGTAGTTGGAAGTATGCTTGTTCAAGGTTCAAAGATCGCTTTTTACCACCTTCAACGATGGGGTCGATGATGTTCCGAACTAGTTTTGTTCCCGCATCAGCAGACCAACTAACTAGTTTATTGATGGCGGAAAATCCAACCGCGCCTAAAACTGAAAACTTGGAGGAGATGTTATCTACACCTTCAGAGATGTTATCTAACTTTAAACCCTCTTGAAGATTTGATAGTGCTTTTAAGGTGCTATTGACACCTTCATTAAATTGTGCATTGTTAAATTTCATATCAACAATGCGTGTATCTATACTACTCATGCGTTTTCCACCTCTTTCCAAACAGAATTAGCAATCAAGTCAAAAATTGGTTGTATAGCTGGATTAATAAAATCTCTTCCTTGCACGTATCCACCAGTTCCTGTTCCATGCCCGTATTGAAGTAATATAACTAACGGTGCGTGGCCTTCAATAACGTTATCATTGGTCCAGATTATTTGGTGTTGTTTACCATCAGATTCAATTTTATAACTCCAAGATGCCGCAGTGAGTCCTGTATCGGTTGGTGTAGCAGAAGCCAAAGCATCTACACCAAGTTTTGCTAGACTGTTTAAGGAGCGAAACATGTCTTGTTTCTTCATTTGCTTTAGAAATTTTTCTAAGTTTTTAAAGTCTCCACTATGTGTAAACGAGACTACGCCCACGTTTCGCTCCTTAAAACACTTTCATTTTGATTTAATAATCTGTCGGAAGTAATTCGTCCAGTTCTGAAACACCAAATTCCAGAAGTAATTCTTGTTTCTTCGATTCTACAAATGTGTCATCGTTTTCGTTCCATACACCCATTTCTGGAGAACCAACTGCCAAACGAATTCTACGTGTTCCTCGACTAAAGTCTCGTTTTAGGCCTAGAATGACATAACGAACTACATCTACCAGTTCATCTGGAAGAGTTACAGTCGAATACACATCTTCTTCATAGATTGGGTTATTCATCAAATCTTCTTCAGACATTTAGAGTCCCTGTACGTATTTTCTAACAGCGGGCCAAGATCTTAGAAGATCTTCTTCTATAATGGGTGGAACATCGGGAACACTAGCATGAAGTATTCCTTCCCTATCTAACCGATTGAATAGCGCTGTAGCTGAGGCTAGCAAAGAACCAACGTATCCTAAAGAAACTGAGTATTTTTCTTTACAAAGCGAGTGAAACTCTCTAGCTTGATCGATCTCGTTTCGCAATTCGTTTATTTCTACAACCAACCGTTGATAGTCTGTTTTCAACACATCAACCGTTGTTTTTAAAGATTCTAATTCCTGGCTTTTGTTAGAATTATCAATCTCATGTTCTAAATTTCTCAAATCGAGTGTATGTTGTTTTTTCTTAGACCATCCCACCATTGCCTGGGTGATAACGACACCCAACAAAGATATAATAGCCACTAAAACTACAGACTCGCCCAATACATCAGTCCACATTATGCACCATCATTCGAACTATGTCGAGCTTGATATGCCTCTACAGCTCCTTCAGCAACAACATTAGGCGTTGCCAAAGATGTTAGAACACTAAGTAGAACAGCCATCAATGCGATCGACAGAACAGAGAGCCAGTCGACATCAACTATACCAATGTTTTCAGCTCCAAGAAGTGTTATCAATACCTGAGCAAAAGTCCTAATAGCTCGGTCTAGTGTGTTTAACCAAAAAGTTTTACTTGTATAATGCATTATGCTTCCGTTCTATAAATATAAAAAGGTTCGTCAATAGTTGACTTGAGCCGTAGGTCACGAACAACATAGTCAAATATAAACTTAAAATCCACGGCTGCGAGGTCGTAAACCACCCAACAAAAACAAACCCTGGTAGAAGTGCTAAAATTAAAATTTGAATTTTAAACCACTTCGTTTGTAAATATGATTGGAGGGTTATAGATGATAAAAATATAAACACACCCATGGCTATTGAAACCCATAAAGGATCTAAGCCTAAATATGACATTATTCTAGTTTTTCAACAATAGCGATAACATCGTCATCGGTAATCGTAGTGGACAACAACTGATTGTTAGTTTCATCAATTGTTATCTTATCAATTAGCTGATACGTTACTTGCATCATTCGTTTATCTGTAGGTTCTACACCAGTGATCATAAATGCACCACTAAGAATAGCAACCCACGCTTCGCAATGGGATAACACACGCTGAGCTTTTAATAGTTTAGACATAAATATCCTTATTTATTAACAGGTATAAGACACCATCCAACTCGCCATTCGGTAGATAATGCTTCTTTCGCCGTTAGGTTTTTAACGGTTGCCGTCATTGTATTATTTGATATGGACCAATTCGTAATGGTTAAGACCAATCTGTCAACGGCTCCTCTATCTCCTCTAAGAGTAGCTATAGGGAGATATGGTTGTCCTTGCATGTCTGGTATTGTTATTGGCACATCTTTAGTGATATTTCCAGGTATCGTATGCCCACCCTGGCTTCCCGCATATATAGGTCGTGGTTTACCAGGCCAATAAACATTACCTTGAACGTCTACATCGCCATCAACATCTATACTGCCGCCAACCTGTAATGTAGAACCATATTCATCATAGAGTCTACCAACAGCAGCTCCTTTTTGCGCTAACGAAAACGAAACTTCCCCTACAGGTATAGTAACTAATTTCTCAGCATACCCACCTTTGGATGTAGTTAATACAACGCGAACCTCATAAGCCAGTGTTTCTGACAACAAACCGGCCCATAGAGTAGATGTTTTTTTAAAATCCCCTGCATCGGTACTATTATATATAGTAACCGTACCACCCCAAGGGTTTTCCTGTGTAGCTTCTGGATCTGTTGCTATTCTATAAGAAGCTGTAAGTGTCATCGTATCGGTGTCGAGTTTTGGAACCACGCCGGACATTATTAAACGTAAAGTTTTACCTAGGGGGTCTTCATTTACATCGCTAGTATTACGGACTCGAAATGCCGTAACGGTTAATTCCGGATCACCTACAGTTATATTATCTATATAGCCAGTCCAATTGCTATACGCCCTATTATCGGATGGTCCAGCAAAGGCTCTGGCTCTAAAACGATAGTTTTTGTCATAAGGTAACGTTATAGTAATACTATTTACATTACCACCAGTACCACTACCACTAGAATATGTATCGCCGCCTTCTAGTTGGATTTCTATACCATATGGGTATTTAGCATTGTTGGTTAATGTGAAAATATAACCAGACGTTGTTAATTGACCCTTTAGATTGGTAGGCATTGCCGGGGCAGAGTAAAAAGGCTCCGTAGTCGAAGCTGAATATGCTGATCCAGCGGAATTAACAGCTACAACACGTAAATAATGCCTCTCGTTTAAAGGCATATTGGGCATTGTGTGGGAGGTAGTGGTTAATCCAGTTTTAGATGTTTTCCAAGTACCATCGTTTTCTCTACGTTGTACCTTATAAGAGGATGCTCTGGCCGCAGCCGTCCAAGATAGTGTTAAATCAGTACTATTTATTCTTGTTACTTTTAATCCCGTAGGGGCTGCTGGAGCTTTGACTCCTGAACCAATAGATGCAGTGACTGTTGGTCTACCACCCCAGAACATAGTTGCTGAAGCAGAAACAGTGTTTGCAGCATTATTGGTGTAGCTACCACTTTTTAATACTTGAGTGAAACCAGCACCTTGGGAGATGTTAGTAGTACCGCTAGTACTGACACCACCACTTAAAGACCACGATACGGAAGCATACATACTTCCTGTCGATTGCAGTGAAAGTGTATAGCTAACGGTAGCACCATTTCGAGACAGTGTTAATATTAATCGCTGTCCATAAAATGAATCTCTATATGCATAACTGCCAGTTGCCATGTCATCCTACAAATCTAAACATTGTTTGTGTACCATCTGATGTCTTTTGAACTATATGATTCCCAACCTTTAATTGTTTACCAACCAGAGCATTATCAATATACATCAGTGATGTAGGAGAGTCTATATATGCTTGACTCTTATTTTCAACAAAGAATTCAAGCCTATCCGAACCCAACTTCATACCAGTAACTAGACCCTGATTAGCGTCTATAGATTGAGCAATAGTGATACCTTCTGGTTTTATGAGGACTTTTTGTGCAATTTTTTCTGAATCTTCAAGTAAATTTTGCATATCAGAATCAAAAGCACTAGACCTTTTAGTTATAGCCCCCACAATAAGTTGCTCGGAACCTATACTATTAGCTGCTATTTCAGTTGTTGAAATAGCTCCAGCTGAAATGGTTCCAAATATAGCTCCTTCTTCATCAACAATCATAGATGGATTACCATCTACACCAGGTACAATAATTAGTCCTGACAAAAGAGCATACTTCGACCACGTATAAGTACCAACCTGGGTTTGAGCCCAGACGTATACTCCTGATATTCTATCCTTAGTATCTTCCCAATAACCAGAGTTAGCGAATTCATCACCTTGTGTATTTTCTAAGTCTGGTTCCCAAAAAGTAGTTTTAATCCAAACCATTCCTGGGATTCTTGATTCTTCCGGAGGAGGTTCTTCGCCAACAAATAACATACCGTCGGCTTTTTCCTGGGCTAAGTTTGCAATATAGATAGCAGATTGTGCAGCCTCATAATCTGTAGAAACTGTAGGGGTTGTATACGCATAAGTATCATTTGAATATACAACTTGCCAGGTTTCATACAAAATAGTGTCTACAACAAATTCAGGCTGTTCTAAACTCCAATTGCCTTCCGGAGGATTAGTCTTGGGAGTAGTAGGCGGTTGTTCATCTGAGGGTAAAGCTAAGTAATATACCGTAACTGAAGTAACACTTATACCTTGTGGTCCTTCATCGCCCTTGGGTCCTTGTGAACCAGTATTGCCCTTATCGCCTTTATCGCCTTTATCACCCTTTATCAATACCCAAGAGTATTTAGATGGATCAGTAGAGTCATCTTTAACGAAGTCGGTATATGTACCAATATAAGTTTTACCAGCACTTATTGTGGTCGAAAATCCAGCCGTTCCCGTAGCGTTGGTAGCCCAAGCAGTATGGAAATATGGAGTTTTACCATCAGCACCAGGGGCTCCAGGAGTACCTTGAGCTCCGTCTGCGCCTTTAATAAGCGACCATTTATACTTAGACGGAGTTGACGAATCGGCTTCCGTATGGTCAACATATATACCTATATATGCTTTACCCGTTGGAGATTGACTAAAACCTCCACCAGAAGCATTGTCGGCGTAGGCAATATGGGTGTAAGCCGTTTTGCCATCCTTACCCGTATCGCCCTTAATCCCTTGGGTTCCTTGGGGGCCCTGAAGACCCTGAAGACCCTGGAGGCCTCTTTCGCCAGTCTCGCCCTTTGGTCCTTGCGGTCCGGTATCACCGATCTTACCTACAGAATATCCGGTTTCATTCGTATTATCGGTATAGTACCAAACAGTGCGAGTCCATATATATTGACCGGCTACTGGTTCTGGAGGCTCCGGGTCCCAACCTGAAGAAGGGGGATTCGTACCAGACGTAGATTGTGCATAGGTGATAACCGTCTCAGTAATCCCAACACCGTCTTTACCAGCAATACCGTCTTTTCCTGTATCCCCTTTATCTCCCTTAGCACCTTGAGCCCCCGTTGCTCCCCACATCGACACTGAGTATCCAGTCTCGGAGGAATTGTCCGAGTAGGTCCAGACAGTGCGAGTCCAAAGGAATTGTCCTGGGGTGGAAGTTGGTACTTTTGTTTCCCAATCACTCGTCGGGATGACCGTGCCGCTAGTCGATTTAGCATATTGGATTTCCGTGGAAACCAGACCTACACCATCTTTACCTGGTAGTCCGTCTGCTCCAGTATCGCCCTTTTCGCCTTTTTCGCCCTTAGCGCCCGTATCACCAATCTTACCTACTGAGTAACCTGTCTCAGTTGTCCCATCCGTGTATTTCCAGACAGTCCTGGTCCAAATATAGCGACCAGGGATAGGTGCTGGTGGTTTCTCATCCCAATCAGTAGTTGGTGGAGTGGTTCCCGATGTACTTTGTGTATAGGTGATTGTAGTGCTGTCAATCCCAACGCCGTCCTTGCCGGCTATCCCATCAGCCCCAGTATCGCCTTTAGCTCCGGTGGCACCTGTCTCACCCCACTGCGATACCGAGTAACCCGTTTCTGTACTGTTATCGGTATAAGTCCAAACAGTACGAGTCCAAAGGAATTGTCCTGGAGTAGAAGTTGGTACAGAGCTCTTCCAATCTGAGGTAGGCGCAGTAGTTCCTGAAGTTGATTTAGCATAAGAAATGGTGGTGGACTTGAGTCCTACTCCATCTTTACCAGGCAGGCCATCAGCACCAGTATCGCCCTTTTCACCTTTGTCACCTTTAGCTCCGGTGTCCCCGATTTTACCTACTGAGTAACCTGTCTCAGTAGTATCGTCCGAGTAGGTCCAGACCGTCTTAGTCCAAATATAGCGACCAGCGATAGGCGTTGGGGGATTCTTGTCCCAATCAGTAGTTGGCGGAGTCGTACCCGAAGTGGACTGGGCATAGGTAATATCGGTATTAGTAATACCTACACCATCTTTACCTGGAAGACCATCGGAACCAGTGTCACCCTTTGGACCTTTGTCTCCTTTAGCACCTGTTTCGCCCCACTGAGCCACTGAATATCCTGTCTCAGAGGAACCGTCTGTATAGGTCCAGACAGTCCTAGTCCAAAGGAATTGCCCCGGTGTTGAAGAGGGAACGTCGCTATTCCAATCTGAGGTAGGCGCCGTGGTTCCTGAAGTTGATTTGGCATAAGAGATAGTAGTGGACTTAAGACCTACCCCATCCTTCCCAGGTAAACCGTCTGTTCCACTATCACCCTTATCACCTTTATCACCTTTAGCGCCTGTGTCACCGATCTTACCTACAGAATATCCGGTTTCGGTGGAGTTATCTGTGTAAGTCCAGATAGTCCTGGTCCAAATATAGCTACCAGGGATAGGTAACGGTGGTGTAGACTGCCAATCACTAGTTGGTGGCTCCGTACCCGACGTACTCTGTGCGTAGCTGATGGTTGTGCTATCAACACCAACGCCATCTTTACCAGCAATACCATCAGCTCCAGTAGCTCCTTGGGGGCCCCACTGAGAAACAGAATAGCCATTCTCAGTTGAACCATCGCTATATGTCCAAGTAGTTCTAGTCCAAAGGAACTGCCCCGGGGTGGAGTTAGGGACTGTGTTTTCCCAGTCTGACGTTGGTATTGAGGTACCTGACGTTGATTTGGCGTACTGAATAGTGGTAGATGTAATACCTACGCCATCTTTACCTGGAAGACCATCGGATCCCATATCGCCTTTTGGTCCTTGCGGTCCCTGGGGTCCTTGCGGTCCTTGGATACCTTGGTCTCCGGTTAAAGGTACAGGCGTTGTATAGATTCCTGGTTTTTCATCATTTTTAGTGATTAAAGTTCTCATCCATATGACTTGACCAGGTTCTCTATTTGGTCTTGTGGTGGACCAACCAGATGTAGGTGGTGTTACATCATCGGTACCTATAGCAAATTCGATAGTCGTGTCTTTTAATGAGTTTTCAAAACCAGTTAAAGCTGCTAAAGCATCATTCATAGCCTTATTAGCTTGATCTTTAGCTTCATTAACGCCGGTAGTTAAAGCGTCGGTAGTTCTATCAAAAGATTCTTCAGCGTCTCGAAGATCTTGATGTATTTCGTCGAGTCGGTTAGAGGTGTCTTTTAATTGATTAGTATGTTCATCTAAAATTGGTTCTTTATCTCGAATCCATTCAGCAGTGCCGCCTTTAATCGACCCTGCACGAATCCTATCCCCGCCTCGAGTGTAGAGAACTAATTCATCGGAATCTTCTATAACACCCGAAACTACGGTAGACTGTTCAATTTCGAGCATTCTAGCCGCTGTAAAACCAGTTACCTTAGCCATTGTATAAAAAACTCCTTTAAAAAACTTCCATTTTGATTTATTCAGAAAAGTACCTCAATTTCGATAAAACT
>CAYFNQ010000009.1:33857-35646 GCA_964344535.1 uncultured Actinomyces sp. | reverse complement strand
CCTGCGACCTCTCGCTCCGGAGGCGAGCGCTCTATCCGCTGAGCTATCGGGGCTTGCTAAAAACCGAACTGCGTCCGGTCTCAGACAGCTATTTATCCTACCAGCCGCACTGCTTTCTCACGCCGGGTGGTTATCAGAGTCACCCTCACCGAAGTCGCCGTCGCTGAACCCACTCAGACCAATGCCACTGTCGTTTGGTGCTTCGTTGGCGACTGCCCTGTCGGTAGAGTCGAAGCCCATCTCTTTGAAAACCTCGACGGCAACAGAGGGGACGTCGGTGACGATCCCGTCAACACCCATTTCCACCAGGTTGCGCATTTCTTCTGGGTCATTGACCGTCCACGCGTGAACCGCAAGACCGGCTGCGTGAGCGGTGGCAACGAACCGCGGGGTAATCACACGAATGCCTTTTGTTTTCACGGGCACCTGAACTGCCCTGGCCCCCTGGCTTGGGCCTGGTACACGCCAAGTCTTTGCACTGGAAACCGTTTCTGCCGCCATCAAAAGGTTGACGACCGCCTTAACACCCAGGGATGTCGATAGTTCGGGCCCGTATTCCTGCCTGAGTTTTTCTAGCCGGCGCTCCGAAAAAGAGGCCACCAGAACCCGATCCAGCGCGCCGTGCTCAATCAAAACTTTAACCAGCGGCTGGGCCACTTCGTTAGTTTTGGCATCAATGTTCAGGTAAAGATCCGGGAACGCTACGAGCACATCTGACAAAAGTGCAGGAGCTTCGCCCGCTTCATTCTGGAACTCCCGCAGCTCTTCGTACGTGTAGTCAGAAACCTTGCCTTCAGTGCCAAACATTCGCTCCAGAGTGTCATCGTGGCAGAGGACAACTTGCCCATCCGCCGTAAGTTGGACGTCTGTTTCCAGGTGGGTGACACCTAGGTCCTCTAAAGATTGGAGTGACAGCCAGCTGTTTTCTGGACCAAATTCGGTCCCGCCACGGTGAGCAAAGATGATGGGGTCCGGCAAAGCCGCAACCGGAATCATCCGCACTCCTGCCCAACAAAGATCGCGTCGTGTGCGGTGAGCCAGTGACCGGGGTTCACGGGCCCTCCACCTCCGGGTCGGATTTCTAGGTGCAAGTGCGGGCCTGTAGAGCGTCCGGTGCTTCCAACGTTTCCAATATGCTCCCCGCCACGCACTTCCTGGCCGACATACACGAATGCGGCACTTTGATGCATGTAGATGGAGTCGACAACACTGCCATCTGTATCCGTGTGACGGATGATCGTGCGGTTCCCGGCTGTCCCCGCGAAGCCGGTGGCGGTGACCACTCCATCGGCGACTGCCAAGATAGCTGCGCCGTATGGGGCCGCATAGTCCAGCCCCTCATGGAATGCGTACTGCCCCGTCACTGGATGGACTCGATATCCGTAGCCGGAAGAGGTGGAATACACGCCGGCGTGCAAGGGCTGGTAGAAACGTTTTTCTTGAGTAAGGACGCGCACACCATCAGCTGAGGTTTCCAAAGGCACACAACCGTCATCAACGATCGGGGTGCGCAACTTGGCGCGGGACGCGGCGGCAACACTCTTCGCTAGGTCCTGCGCGTCTTCTAGCTCCCCCACATCCATGCCAGCCCAAGACTGCTCATGTGTCTTGCGCGCAGTACCAGTGTCACTAGATGCGCTGGCAGCAAAGCCGGCAGCGGGTGTGGCGAATGAGATTGCCATCGCAACGCCCGCAGCCGTAAATGCTAAGGGGCGCGAAGAAGCAAGGCGCTTTGGCGCCTTCAAAACTCGCTTACTCAAATCCTACTGCTCCCCGCGTTGCTACCACT
>CAYFNQ010000009.1:13555-33757 GCA_964344535.1 uncultured Actinomyces sp. | reverse complement strand
GTTGGCGACAGGAAAGCGAGAAAACCCGGTCTTTGCCACCAGAGCTTCCACGTCGACGGGCACCACCGGCTCTGTCATTGCTACCAGGCCCTGCGCCGGCACCATCAGCGTCGCAGCGGTTTCTTCCGTGAACTCCAAAGTCCCGCTCAAAAGGCCCAGCTCGTCATTGAGTTTGCCCTCCTGCTGCGACAGGGCAACGATCGACGCAACCTCCTGCGCCGTGAACACCGCTGAGATTTCCGACTTGGGTTCCACACCGAACATCCGCAAGAAGGCGTTGGCCAGCCGATCCAAACCAATGACTATTGGGCCAAACAGGCGCCCAAGCGCCACCAGAATCGGAGCCAAAACAAGCAGGACCTTTTGCGGGTTCGAAATGGAAATATTCTTCGGCACCATCTCTGCGAAGGCCACGTGCAAAAACAAAACAATCAACAGGGCTAGTACGAACGCCACAGCGTGAGCGCCAGCTTTGGAAACCCCCAACGCCGCCAAGGGTGTTGAGATGAGACTGGCCAAAGCCGGCTCTGCAATGACCCCAAGGGACGTGGACATGATGGTGATGCCTAGCTGGCACGTTGCAAGCATGACGGATACGTGTTCCAACGCGTACAGAGCCTTTTGTGCTCCTCTTGCTCCGCGGTCAGCTAGCGGCTCCACAGCAGAGCGTCGTGAAGAAGTGACCGCGAACTCCGCAGCTACAAAAAAGGCGTTCACTGCTAAGAAAAGGACGGTGAGAGACAGGCCAAGGTAGGGGTTCACTGGGCACCGCCCCCCTGGGACCCACTCCCTTGGGACCCGTCTTCCTGACCGTCGGCTGGCTCAACCGCTGTCACATTCAGGCGGGTGACACGGCGCCCCTTCATTGCCACAACCTCTATTTGTCCGTCCAGACTGCGCACGCGATCCCCAACCTGAGGGATCCTGCCCAGGTCGTCCATCACCAGCCCGGCCAGCGTTTCGTAAGGGCCGTCGTGTTCTACCAGGATGCCTGTCTGGTCCGCTAACTCATCTGGGCGCAGTGTTCCTGGCACCATGTAACCGCGGCCGGCAATGCGGCGGATCCCCTTACGTTTCTTGTCGTGCTCATCGGCAACTTCGCCAACCAGCTCTTCAACAACATCCTCAAGGGTGACAATCCCAGCAGTCGAACCGAATTCGTCAAGAACGACCGCCATTTGCACCCCGCCGCGCAGCTCTAGCAGCAAAGGGGCCAGACCAGAAACCTCCGGCACATACGGGGGGTCCGTACTTACAGATTTTGAGGCCGCCGGAACATCGGCTCTGCGATCCGGTGGAATAGCAATGGCTTTGCGGAGGGAGGCGATGGCCACGACGCCCTCGCCATCCTCGTCCAAAATTGGAAAACGCGAAAACCCGGTGTCTGCGGCCGCCTCAATCACATCCTGAACCGTGGCGGTGAACGGGAGGAACTCAACGGCACCACGGTCCGTCATCACGTCAGCCGCCGTCAACTCCCCCATCAAAATGGAGCGGGTGAAGAGGTCGGCCGTCTCATCATCCAGCGCACCTTCGTCAGCCGAATGCTTCACAAGCGCCGCCAGTTCAGAAGCGCTGCGCGCTGCCGACAACTCTTCTTTCGGCTCGATCCCCATCAGACGCAAAATCCAGTTGGCGGTGCCGTTCAAAAAGCTGATGACAGGTTTGAACAACCAGGTAAACGCCATCTGGAAACCCACCGTGAGCCGCGCCGTTCGCAGCGGGTCCGCAAGCGCCAAGTTCTTTGGCACCAGCTCCCCAAAGAGCATGGAGAACAGGTTAACCAGGAGCATCGCCACGGCGGCACCTACTGCCAGCGCTCCCGCTGTAGCAAGGCCCCACCCGATGAACGCGTCGCCCAGCATCACAGAAAGTGCCGCCTGGGTGGTGTAGCCAAGCAGAATTGTCGTCAGGGTGATCCCTACTTGGGCCCCGGACAGCTGGGTGGAAAGCTGCTTTAGTGCGCTGAGGACCTGCTTCGCCCCACGCACGTTTGCTTGCACTTTTTGTTCTACAGACGCCTTGTCTAGGGAGACTAGTGAGAACTCAGCGGCCACAAACACGGCCGTGCCGAAGGTCAGCAAGACACCAAGCGCCACCATTGAGACGTTGTAGATCAAGGTTTTTGCGCGGTCACTTTCCCTTTAGCGCCACTGTGATCGGCGCGTTTGCCGTGAGCTCACTATAGCTGCCAGTGTGGAGGATTTTTTGTTGCCTCCCTCATTTTGCAAACCGGCTCTCCCCTAATCGTCAAGAGCGGCTCAATAGTAAGCAAAGCAGGCGTCGTCCTGATCCGTTGCAAGCGCTTTCTTACCCGACTCTCCCTAGACTGGAGGCTGGGGACCACGGTGGTCTCAGCAAGGGGGCTTTCGTGAGTGAATTGGGTCCGTCCAGCGCCGATCTGGGACCGAACGCTTGGTACATCGGGCAAATGTTTGAAGCTTTTCAGACAGACCCGGGTGGGGTTGACGATTCTTGGAGAGAGTACTTCACCGCCAACCCTCAGGTTGGTCCCGCGGCGCTAAAAGCGTTTGAGGACCACAGCGGTTCAGCAAAGGTGTCGACTAGCGACGCAACCCCGTCGGTTGAATCTGCGATGGATGATTCGCCAAAACCGCCGGTTAGGAGCAATGAGGAAATAGTCACCCGCTCAGACCTTCCTCCCGCGCCCCCTGCACAATTGAAAGAGGCGACCTCTCCGTACGCCCGCAGCCACCGTGCCAGCAGTCAGGCTCAATTGGGTCAAGGGGACTTGGACCAAAACCAGACGACCATCCTCAAGGGGCCTGCCAGGGCGATCGCTAAAAACATGGAGGCGTCCCTCAGCGTCCCCACTGCGACGTCAGCTAGGGACATTCCCGCAAAGCTGCTCATTGAAAACCGCCTAGTCATCAACAACCACCTGGCACAGACAGTTGGAGGCAAGGTTTCTTTCACGCACCTGCTTGGCTACGCGCTAGTTGAGGCCATTACGGAGCTTCCCAAGGTGAACGTCCGCTACACGCTTGTAGACGGAAAGCCAGCGGTCGAGGAGTTCGCTCACGTCGGACTTGGCATTGCCATTGACATCCCCAAACCTGATGGGACCCGCTCACTGTTAGTGCCGGTCATACAAGACGCAGACACTCTGACTTTCCCCCAGTTTGTTGAGGCGTTCAACGACTTGATCAAGCGGGCTCGTGACGGCAAGTTGACGGCCAAGGACTTCCAAGGCGCGACCGTGTCACTCACTAACCCGGGCACGCTGGGCACCACGCACTCAGTGCCGCGCCTCATGCCTGGCCAAGGCGTGATCATTGGAATTGGCGCCACCGACTTCCCCCCGGAATGGGCCGGAGTCCCCGAAGCGCGGATCGCGGAACTTGGTGTCGGGAAAACCATGTACGCAACCTCCACGTATGACCACAGAGTCATCCAGGGCGCAGAGTCTGGACTGTTGCTGAAGAGCTTCGCTACAAAACTTGCGGGCATGGACGACTTCTACGACCGCGTCTTCGACTCTTTGCGTGTCCCCTACCCGCCATACCGCTGGGAAAAGGACCTCCTTTACAACTCGGCATTAGAAAAGGGCAAAGCGTCGCGCACGGTTGAGCTGATTCACGCCTACCGTTCCCGCGGACACCTGGCGGCAGACACGGACCCGTTGGCCTACCGCATCAGGCGTCACCCGGATTTGGAGCTGGGACGTTACGGCCTGACCGTTTGGGATTTGGACCGCACGTTCCCCACCGGCGGGTTTGCTGGCACCTCTCAAATGGTGCTGCGTGACCTTTTGCGCCAGCTGCGCGACATTTACACCCGCAGCGTGGGCATTGAGTACATGCACATCCAAGACCCCGCGCAGCGCCTGTGGGTTCAAGCCCAAATTGAGGCTCCTCAGGTCAAGCCCACGCACGCTGAGCAAGAGCAGATCCTGTCCACTTTGGTTCAGGCTGAAGCGTTCGAGGATTTTTTGCAAACCAAATTCGTCGGCCAAAAACGTTTCTCCTTAGAAGGCGGCGAATCCCTTATCCCACTGTTGGACACCGTCTTGCATGACGCTGCCGAAAACGGGCTGGTTGAGGTCACGATTGGTATGGCTCACCGCGGCCGCCTCAACGTGTTGGCGAACATTGCCGGTAAGTCCTATTCCCAGATCTTCTCCGAATTTGAAGGTTCTGAGCACATGCGCGGCAAGGAAAGCTCAGGCGACGTCAAATACCACCTGGGAACCGAAGGTGTTTACTCTGCCGGTGACGGCATGGCCACCCAGGTTTACCTGGCTGCCAACCCCTCCCACCTTGAAGCGGTGGATGGCGTCCTGCTGGGTATCACCCGCGCCAAAGATGACATGTTGGATGACGACACCTGGCCTATTTTGCCTATCCTGATCCACGGTGATGGCGCCTTTATTGGTCAGGGTGTGGTTTACGAGTGTTTCAACATGAGCCAGTTGGAAGGTTTCAAGACCGGCGGCACGTTGCACGTCATTGTGAACAACCAAATTGGGTTCACGACCGGGCCCACGTCCGGGCGTTCCACGCGCTACCCGACCGACTTGGCTAAGGGTATGCAGATCCCGATCATCCACGTGAACGGCGATGACCCGGAAGCTGTGGTTCGTGTTTCCCAGTTGGCTTTCCGCTACCGGGAAGAGTTCAACAAGGACGTCATCATTGACTTGGTTTGCTACCGCCGTCGCGGTCATAACGAGGGTGATGATCCGTCAATGACCCAGCCTCTCATGTACCGCCTGATCGACGGTCTGCCGTCGACCCGCCAGGTTTACACCCAAAACCTGATTGGGCGCGGCGACTTCACCCAGGAGGAAGCGGATCGTTTCCACCAGGAGTATGAGGATGAGCTGAGCAAGATCCTGGAGGAGACCCGCCAACGCGGCGGAATCCCCGACCGTGAAACCGGAGCCAGCCAAGAGGCTGCAAAGGATCAAAACCAATCCGCGTCCCACAGGCACGGCCTAGAACTACCTGAGTCGCAACTGCCCGGCACTGGGATGATGATTGGCTGGACTTCCTCGGTAACCCCGGCAGAAATTGAGCGTGTCGGTGAGGCTTACACTCGCTTCCCCGAAGGTTTCAACCCCCATAAGAAGGTGCGACAGCTGGCGGAACGACGCTTAGCGATGTCTCGTGGCGAAGTGCCAATTGACTGGGGCTTTGCTGAACTGTTGGCGTGGGGCACCATGCTGATGGACGGGACCGGGGTTCGCCTGACAGGCCAGGACGCTAGGCGCGCGACGTTCGTACAACGTCACGCGGTTCTTCACGACCAAGATGATGGTCGTGAGTTCACGCCACTGGACTACTTGACGCAGGATCAAGCGCGGTTCCAGGTCTACGACTCCCCGCTGTCTGAATACGCACCTCTTGCATTTGAGTACGGGTATTCCGTGGAGCGCCCGGACATGTTTGTTGCCTGGGAAGCCCAATTTGGCGACTTCGCTAATGGGGCTCAGACGGTTGTGGATGAGTTCATTTCCTCCGCCCAACAAAAGTGGGGACAAGCGTCATCCCTAACGATGATGCTCCCGCACGGGTATGAGGGGCAAGGCCCAGACCACTCTTCGGGGCGCATTGAGCGCTACCTGCAGTTGGCTGCGGAAGACAACTTCTGGGTCGCCCAGCCTTCCACGGCCGCAAACCACTTCCATTTGCTGCGCACGCAAGCTTACAGGAGGCCCAGGTCACCGCTGATTGAGATCACGCCAAAGCAGCTGTTGCGTCTTTCCGCTGCCGCTTGCCCTCTGGAAGCGCTGACCAACGGAGAGTTCCGCCCTGTCATTGGTGAGGTGAACCAGCAGGTCTTAGCCAACGCAGCGTCGGTTCGCCGCGTACTGATTTGTTCCGGGCGCATTTACTACGACCTTGCGAAGCAGCGGGACAAGCTGGGAATCAAGGACGTAGCAATTGTCCGCCAGGAGCTTTTGTACCCGCTTCCGACAGAGGAAGTGAAGGCTGCTTTGGCGCCGTTTGTAAACGCTCAAACGGTGTGGGTCCAAGATGAACCTGAGAACCAGGGTGCGTGGCCGTTTATGGCACTGAACCTGTTCCCAACCCTTGGCTACTACCCGCTTGGCAGCGCTGCTCAAGAAGCGGGACTGGCCCCCAACGGTCCGACCGTGGAAGTGGTCTCTAGGGCTGCAGCGGCCTCTCCTGCCACCGGTTTGACGTGGCGACACAATGAGGAGTTGGCGGAGATTTTGTCCGCAGCTTTCCAGTAGGGCCAAGAAGAGGGCAGGCGCTAGCTGATCAAAAAGCTAAAAGGGGGGTCCGGCACTTAGCCGGATCCCCCTTTAGTCTTTGGACTGCGAACCTCTTCGGTCCTGGCCCCTGTTGGGACCTGGCCCTATGAGTTGGGCCGTTTGCCGTGGTTCGCTTTGCTCTTGCGACGTGCTTTGCGCTTGCGTCCTCGCATACTCATTTTTCGCTCCAAACCCCGCAAAGGCGGGTAGACGTGTACTTGTGAAAACTACCAGTGGCAGTGGCCTTAGTCGAACCGCCAACTGTGACACCAGCCGAAACGTTACCGTAAATGGAACTTTGAGGTGATCGCAACGATCCGAACTTGACTCACAATGCGGGCGCGCAGCGTGGGCGGTGTTGCGCTGGGGCGGCAGGCACTAAGCAGGGCCCGCATCAGCTCATCTTGGCTGCCTTCGCGAGGTTTGCAGACGGGGCATTCGCACTGCTGCGCGTCCCCGGTGTCCTCTACGTTCATCGGTCAACCTCCCACCCGCGGTCGATGGCCGTGCCACGTAGTTGTTGGCGTAGCTTTTCCCGACCCCTGTGAAGTCTTGAAGTCACTGTTCCAATCGGCAGTTCAAGGAGGGCGGCGATTTCCCGGTAACTGAAGCCCATGACGTCAGCTAGGTAGACGATACGACGCTGTGAGTCGGGTAGTGCCTGCACCATTTCCAAAACCTCTGTGGTTTCCAACCCAATGATCGCTTCCGCTTCCGCTGAAGGAGACACAGGTGCTGCCCGGCCCCGATCTTGTGCTACCGCAAAGTCTCCTGGAACCAACTGCCAGTCAGCAGGGAGGGGTTCACCGATCCGGCCCGGGTCGTTGCGCTTTTGCCTGTAGTCGGAAATGAAGGTGTTAGTGAGGATCCGGTACAGCCAGGCCCGCAAATTTGTTCCCTGTTGGAACCTGTCAAATGCTGCAAAGGCACGCAGATAGACGTCTTGCACCAGATCCTCAGCATCTTCCGCATTTCGGGTCAGCCCAAGGGCCGCCGCGTACATCTGGTCAAGGAAAGGGAGGGCTTCAGCTTCGAAGCGCGCCTCTAAATTGGCTTCCTGGCCAACTAGCGCGGCTGTCTCAGTTTCCCTCATTTGTCCAAGGTTATCGAAGGTAACGTGAGTAATACAGGGCTGCTTCGCTGGTGGCTTCTGGTAATACGAGCGCCCAGACCACACAATGGGATGGTGAGTGAAGTTTGGAAAGCGCCAACCGCTAAAGGCCCCCTGAACGCTACCGTTGTGCTGCCCGGGTCAAAATCCCAAACCAGTCGCGCCCTAGTGATCGGAACCATCGCCTCTGCCCCCACAACTATCAGGGGTGCGTTGGCTTCACGCGACTCATTCCTGGCAACGAAGGCTATGCGCCACTTTGGCGCCCAGTTTGACTACAGCGACGAAGTGAACTCACTGACTATCACCCCGCCGAAACAACTTAAAGGCGGGGGGACGATCGACTGCGGTCTAGCTGGGACAGTCATGAGGTTCGCCCCAGCCCTAGCCGCCTTTGCAGACGGAACCACAGCTTTCATCGGGGACAAGGCCGCCCTAAAACGCCCCCTTGAACCCCTTACAGATGCGCTTACTGAGCTTGGCGCCAAGATTTCCTTCCAGGGCAAACCCGGATATCTGCCGCTTAGTGTCCGAGGAACCCGGACCAAACGCAGTGTCTTCGCCGCCCTCACCGACCCCGGCTGGCAAGACGGCGGGCAGTCAAACGTCCGGGTCGACACGACAAGCTCCTCCCAATACTTGTCAGCACTACTGCTAGCTTCACCGCTGTTTGGGCGCCCTGTGACCCTGAAAGCTAAAGGGCGCCTGCCTTCTTGGCCATATGTCGCAATGAGCTTGAAGATGCTGGCAGAACAAGACGTGCCCATCGAACAGACGGGTAGTGCCCGCTGGCTTACGTCCCCTGTTCGCCCGGTCGGCAACCCAATCAACATTGAACCTGACCTTTCCAACGCGGGTCCGTTCCTGGCCGCAGCACTGCTGGCTGGAGGCAGCGTAACGATTGCCCACTGGCCGACCACGACCGACCAGGTGGGGCGCTACTGGCTGGAGCTGCTCCCCCGCTTTGGCGCTTCACTAGCTTTCTCCAGTGCGGGGCTCACCATTCACGCGCCGGAGGGGCTTACTTGGCCCGGCATGGAGTTCGACTTGGGTCCCTGTGGTGAGCTGGCGCCGACTGTTGCGGCACTGTGCGTTTTTGCTACGGGCCCTTCCACCATCTTGGGTATTGGGCACCTGCGCGGACACGAAACAGATCGCCTGAAAGCGCTAGCTGAAGAGATTTCGAAGCTGGGAGGCAAAGCGAAAGTGCTGCCGGACGGGATCCACATCAAGCCCGGTAAACCCAAAGCTGCGCTTCTAGACAGCTACGACGATCACCGGATGGCAACATTTGGGGCAATTGTCGGTCTGCGAATCCCCGGCTGTGAGGTTGAAGGGATTGAAACAACAGCGAAGACTCTGCCGGTCTTCCCTGCCCGGTGGCAAGCAATGCTTGATGGTGCGCTCTCCCCGGACCTCCTTTGGCCAGCTCATGTTGAGGCTGATCCTTCCCAGTTGGAAAGGACTTCGTAGTTGTCCCGCTACGACTTAGGCAGTGATGACCCTCGGGTGCGAATCCGCCCCGGGAAGGGAAGTCGACCGCGCAGTAAACGACGCCCAGACTACTCCTCTTCACCTCAGGGGCGGGTTGTTGGAATTGATCGAGGACGTTTCGCTGTTGCCCTAGATGACTCCCAAAAAACAGTGACCGCGGTAAAGGCTCGGGAGATCCCCCGCAGTGCGGTCGTGATTGGGGATTTGGTCCGCCTCACCGGAGACATTTCTGGCAAAGAGGGGACCCTGGCCCGAATTGCGCGCGTGGAGCCACGCCACAACGTTTTGCGTCGAAGTCTCGAAGAGTCGGCGACGGGACGGGGAGAAAAGATTATCGTCGCCAACGCCGACCTAATGCTAATCGTCACGGCGGCAGCTGACCCGCCCCCCAGGACCGGGATGGTTGACCGCTGCCTGGTCGCGGCGAAAGAAGCTGGGATCCCTGCCGTTCTTTGCGTAACGAAAACAGACCTTGCAGATCCAAGTAAGTTCTTGAAGAACTTTGCGGACTTTGACTTGACCACTGTGCTGACCATGGAAAAAGACGGTGAAGTCGAAGGTTCCGACCAGGTGTTAGAACTGACCAAAGGGAAGTTCTCAGTGCTGGTTGGCCACTCAGGTGTCGGCAAATCGACGCTCATAAATGCTCTGGCACCGGGCGCGGACCGTGCCGTTGGTGATGTCAACGTTCACACCGGTAAGGGCCGACACACGTCCACTTCAGCGGTGGCAAAGCAGCTTCCGCCGGGCGGATGGGTTGTTGACACTCCGGGGGTGCGATCTTTCGGGTTGCAGCATGCCCAAACGCGTCACGTACTGGAGGCGTTTCCAGGCCTAGAGGCGGCCGCTGCAATGTGCCTACCCAATTGCAGTCATGCAGCCAACGAACCCAGCTGTGCTCTTACAAAATGGGCTCAGGAAGGCCAGGATGGGGAGCAAAGGGACCAGGTTCTAGACCGGGCCCGACGCCTCCTAGAGGGCGTTCAGGAAACTCCCACCTAGTTTTTCTACCGTCTGTTCTTGCAGCAAGCCGTTTGTGGCGATGGCTCCCGGACCCCACGGCCCGGGTTTTCCTTCCAGGCTGGTGAACTGTCCGCCGGCCTCAGTGACGATTGGGACTAGTGCTGCCATGTCGTGGAGGGCTAGTTCCGGTTCGGCCGCCAGGTCGACCACCCCTTCTGCCACAAGCATGTAGCTCCAAAAGTCCCCGAACCCTCTGGTCCGCCAGCAGGTCTGCATCAGGTCTTCTAGCGCTCTTCCCAGCCCCGCTTCCTCCCATCCGGAAAGTGAGGAGTAGGAGAAGAAGGCAGAGGACAGTTCGCTGACTTGTGAGACCTGAATTTGTCGGGGGGCGCCCAAGGCGAACATGGTGTGTGCGCCCTGGTCTTTAGCGGCCCACCAACGCCTGGACAAAGCGGGCGCAGAGACCACGCCCACGACCGGCTCCCCCTCATCAATCAAGCCAATCAACGTGGCCCAGACGGGCACGCCCCGAACGTAGTTGTGGGTGCCGTCAATCGGGTCAATCACCCACCTGCGCCCACTGGCGCCGCGCTGGTCGGGTTCTTCTTCCCCAATGATGGAATCTTCGGGTCGGGCGTCCCGCAGCAGTGCTCGTAGAGCGCTTTCAGTCGCCTGGTCTGCGTCGGAGACTAGCGTCATGTCTGGTTTTGTGGAGACCACAAGGTCGGTTGCGGCGAACCGGTCCATGGTTATCCGGTCGGCTTCATCGGCCAAGGCTAAAGCTAGGGCCAGATCGGATTGAGAAGGTGCGTTTGTCGTCATGAAACTAGCGTAGCTTCTCCTCAAATTAGTCCCTGGGCTACGATCTGTTCATGACAGGACGCTTTTTGATGATGACGACCCGGGATACTGAGGAGGTCGCGAAGTCAGAGCGCGACGCGTTGCTTCACTTCACCGGATTACCTGAGGCTGATCTTGTGAACGTGCGTTTAGAGCGCGGACCTTTCCCGCACATTGATTTTGCGCAGTGGGATGGGGTGATCCTTTGCGGTTCAGCGTATGACGCTTCGGCTCCGGAAGAGGAGAAGAGCGAAAATCAGAAGGCGGTTGAAAAAGGGATCGCTGACCTGGCCGACAGGGCGCTTGCATCCGGTTTCCCGGTACTGGGCATCTGCTACGGGCTTGGGGTGATCGCGCGTCATCTGGGCGGGAAGGTGGGCCCGGAGATCTCTGAGGATATTTCCGCCCCCGTCCTCACCGTGACCCCGCAGGGCCGACTTGACCCGATTTTGGAGGGCGTGCCGGACCAGTTCCACGCTTACGTGGGACACCACGAGTCTGTCATTGACGCACCCAAAGAGATGGTCCCCTTGGTGACGGGAGCGGTGGCACCCCTGCAGATGGCCCGCGTCGGCTCCAACATGTACCTAACCCAGTTCCACCCAGAGTTGGACTATGAGGGCATCAAGTTGCGGATCGAGATTTTTGCTGACTACGGCTACTACCCTCCCGAAGAGCGGCAAGCGGTGGAGGAACGGGTGAGCGGTGTAGATGTCTCCCCCGCACACCTGGTCATCAGCAACTTCGTGAAACGGTTTTCAGGCCGCCGGGAAGCTGCCTAAAAGAGGCCACTTGTTTGACGCATTTGGCGGCCGCGCCGTCTGGGGTCAGCTAGGGAGCTGACTTTTCTGGTATGGCAAGCCGTTCGGAGACGTCGTACCAAACCAGTGGTTCTTCGAATAATTCGGCGACTAGTGCGTCTGACTGAGCCTGATCTTTGGTCTTGTAGATCTGCTGAACCAGGGCTTGACCGTACGGCCCATCGCTCATGAAAGAGTCAATTTGTTGCCACGATGAAAAGGTGTCGGTTTGTGCTGGAAGGTCACCAACCGCAACGATTCTGCCTCCTTCACCGTCACTGTCTACCGCTAGTTGTAGGGAGAGGAATCCGGCGTCGTCTAACCCGTCCTCCAGTTTTTCTTCCAACTCTTCACCTGCGTATTGCTGTTGGTCAACGAACAGTGGTTGGCGAGCTGGGGGCTTTGGTTCTTTTAGTTCCGACAGGCTCAGTGGGAGGTAAGCGCGCATACCCCATTGTGTCACCGACCACTTACGGATGATGCAGGCGCGGCCGTAATCCACAGAGTCCGCCGTGGGCAGTTGTGAAGAAACTTTCCAGAAGCCGTTATGTTGCTGTCGCCAGTTCTAGATAGTGGGCGGGTCAGATTGGCCCGGAAGTAAGGAATCCTGTTGTCTACTTCAAGAAATTCAGTGGCGGCGCACAGCGCGCCAGTGCACCGTCTGTACTCCCTTTTTGCGCACCCCGCTTGGACCCTAGCCAGTTTCCTCCTGGCATTTTTTGCTGTGTCATGGCTGCTTTCTGTTGGTCGAGGCACGGGGTTCACGGCGACCGTAGCCACAAGTCTGCTTGTCGCTGGTGTAGTCGAAGCGGTCTCCTTCTGGTTCCTTGTCTGGTTTTCGTTGGCGTGGCTTTCGACACGATCTTGGACACCCGCGGCTCTTGCTGGACACTTGGGTAAAGCCGTGGAGTCATTTGCACCAAAGCGAATCAAGCGACTGGTACGAGGGACTACAGCATTTGCGTTCACCGGAGGCATGCTGGTCGCCGGCCCCGCCCTTGCTGACGACTTACCGAGCGACCTCCTTTGGGACAATCCCTTAGAGACTGTCACCAGTTCAGCGCACGTCTGGCCTTCAGAGGATTCTGCTTTGGAGAGCCACCAAGCCCCGCAAGCAGTGGATCACCACGTGGAAACGCAGGGTGAAACGGCGCTGGAACCATCGATCCAAGACTCCGCGGGGGAAGTTGAGAAGACAGGGACTCCCCAAGAGGCAAGTCCCCAGAAGCCAGATCCGCAGCACACTTACCCCCAGGCAACCCGACCCAAGGCAGGCCGGGGAAGACCAGCCGCTAAGCCCATGGAGTCCGTTGCCGGAGTGGGAAGCAACCGCGATGTGGCAACGGGAGGGGTGAGGGGCGTTTCCGTTCCACGCTCCGGCGTCAGCCCCACTGCAAAAGCGCGCCGCCAAGCCCCGCCCCTTGCCCCAGAACTGGAAAGCCCAGTTGTCACACAGGTGCACGTGGTGGAGCCTGGGGACTGCTTGTGGCGCATCGCAGAAGATCTGTTGCCAGAAAACAGCTCTGACGCACTGATCGATTCTCTGTGGAAAGAAATCTATGCCCTCAATGAGGTGACGATTGGGGCGGATCCCAACCTGATTGAGCCTGGCCAGCAGCTGATACTGCCGGTCCAGCCACCAGTTGAAGTTGAGTTGGAGGAGGCGGCATGAGGGTGCAAACCCCTCCCAGGATTGGTGTTTACCCGGGGATCCAACCGCACCGGATTCCCTCAACATCTTTGAGGTCGTTGACACGACCACCTGCTGATCCGATGGAGGAGCCGGAGAAGTGGGGCAGGATCTTAGCCACGGCAATCGTGGACACTGTTGAGGGACGTCGCGACGTGCGCACGCTGGCACGTTGGCTTTCGACCACGTTGTTCAAGCGGCTAGCCAGCCAACTAGAAGTTCAAGAAGTCCCCGCAAACCCGAAGCCAGCAAAAGCGCACTCCGCGCGCGCCTACCGGGTTTCCCCCGACAGCGCTGAGGTTGCGGTCACCCTTTGGGACCGCGACCGGCTTCGCGCCGTCGCTTTGCACATGGAACGAAACCGGGGGCGCTGGATCGTTACCGCCGCAGAATTCGCTTAGCGCATGCCTGTCAGTTAGCGGCTCTTGCCGGACTTTCTGGCAGCGGCACGTCGCTGAGCCCGGTTCATACCACCCTTAGCACCAGCGGTTTGAGCTGGAGTTTTAGTCGACTGCCCCGGTCCCTGGTATGCAACCTTCTTGGAGGCAGCCTGCCGTCCAACATCACCCATGACAGTGGCTCCCGAACCGTAGAACGCAGCGCTAGTCTTCTGAGCGGGCTTCTGGCCCTTCTTCTGGCCAGCGGGTTGGGGCTGCTTGTTGGCGTTTGGCCGCTTTGTAACACCCTGTTGCTGCTGGGCAACTTGGGCCGCTGACTTCACAGAAATCCCGGCAGCCACCGCCCCGCTTTGGGACATGTCGACACCGGACTCTAACAGCTGCTGTCGCTGTTCGTTCAGTTTCTGGAATTGGTTGGTGTAGCTGAATAGCTGCTGCACGGCCTCTTCATGAATTCGTTCCATCATGGCCTGGAACATCTTCGCACCCTCATCCTTGTACTCCACAAGGGGGTCGCGCTGGCCCATTGCCCGAAGACCAATTCCTTCCTTCAAATAGTCCATTTCGTACAGGTGTTCACGCCATAACCGATCGACAGTTGCCAACACCACGCGGCGTTCAAGCTCTGCCTTTGGGTCACTCCCCAGCTGTTCCAAAGCAACCGGGTTTTCTTTCAGTTCCTCAATTGCTGTTTCGTATGCTGCGCGAACGTCACCAAGCAACTCAAACTGCAAGTCCTCACGCGTCACGGACTCTAATCCGCCGTGCTCTTCTAACACGTCGTCGATCGTGACAGAGATTGGGTAGTAGCCCTTCAGCTCCGACCACAGTTCGTGCAGTTCCCAGTCGGCCGAGTTTTCAGCAGCCGTGTACTGCCCCACCGCACCGGAAATTAAGCTCTCCTGGAAAGCCGCGATTTGCTCCGTTAGGTCTTCGCCCTGCAAGACCCTGGATCTTTCGTCGTAGATGAGCGTGCGTTGGGCGCTCATCACGTCGTCGTACTTCAAAACATTTTTGCGGATTTCAAAGTTGCGTGCCTCAACCTGCCTTTGCGCTGAGCGGATGGAGCGCGTCACCATCTTTGACTCCAGCGGTTGATCTTCCGGGTACGCCCCCGACATCATGATCCTTTGTGCCATCCCAGAGTTGAAAAGACGCATCAGGTCATCACCCATAGACAGGTAGAAACGTGATTCGCCCGGGTCTCCTTGACGTCCACTTCGTCCCCGCAACTGGTTGTCGATACGGCGCGACTCATGGCGTTCACTACCCAGCACGTACAGGCCGCCTAGTTCCGCCACTTCGTCGTGTTCTTCAGCAACAGCGCGCCTAGCGTCTTCAAGCGCATCCGCCCAGGCTTCCCGGTATTCCTCCGGGTATTCCTCCGGATCCAGACCGCGACTTTCAAGGTTCGCTTGGGCAATAAACTCAGGGTTACCGCCCAGCATGATGTCAGTTCCACGACCCGCCATGTTGGTAGCCACGGTGACAGCACCCTTGCGTCCCGCCATCGCCACAACGTGAGCCTCACGTTCGTGCTCTTTAGCATTCAGAACTTGCCGGGGGATGCGCCGCTCTGCCAACAACCGTGCGATCAGCTCAGAACTTTCCACGGAAGCAGTTCCCACCAGGACCGGCTGGCCCTTCTTATGCCTAGCCTCAATATCGTCAATGATCGCATCAAGCTTCCCTTTAACAGAAGGAAAAACTAAGTCAGGCTGGTCTATGCGGACCATATCGCGGTGGGTCGGAATGGGGATGACCCCAATTCCGTATGTTGAGGCGAACTCTGCAGCCTCAGTTTCGGCGGTACCCGTCATTCCAGAGCGAGAACCTTCCGGGTACAGCCGGAAGTAGTTCTGCAAGGTGATGGTCGCCAAAGTCTGGTTCTCAGCTTTGATCTCCACCCCCTCTTTCGCTTCAATAGCCTGGTGCATGCCTTCGTTGTAACGACGTCCGGGCAACACACGTCCCGTGTGTTCGTCAACAATGAGGACTTCACCGTTCTTGACGATGTAGTCCCTATCCCGGTGGTAAAGCTCTTTTGCCCTGATCGCGTTGTTGAGGAAACCAATCAGTGGCGTATTTGCCGCCTCATATAAGTTGTCAACCCCAAGCTGGTCTTCAACCTTTTCAATCCCGGGCTCTAAGACACCAGCGGTTCTTTTCTTCTCATCAACTTCATAGTCAACTTCGGGTTCCATACCCCCAACAATTCGGGAGAACTCCTTGTACCAGCGGTTCAAGTCCCCTGCCGCCGGGCCCGAAATGATTAGCGGTGTCCGCGCCTCATCAATGAGGATAGAGTCAACCTCATCGACAATCACGAAGTTGTGACCGCGCTGAACCATGTCTTCCGGCCTTTGCGCCATGTTGTCGCGCAGGTAGTCAAACCCAAATTCGTTGTTGGTCCCGTATGTGATGTCGGCTTCGTAAACTTTGCGTCGCTCTTTCGGGTTTTGCCCTTGAAGCACGCAGCCAACACTTAGACCCAAGAACTTGTAGACGCGCCCCATCATCTCTGACTGGTATTCGGCCAGGTAGTCGTTGACCGTTACAACGTGAACACCATTGCCTTCTAGCGCCCGCAGGTAAGACGGCATGGTGGCCACCAGCGTTTTACCTTCACCAGTTTTCATTTCGGCGATGTTGCCCCAGTGCAGTGCAGCGCCACCCATGAGTTGAACATGGAAGGGCCTCATGTGCAGCACCCGCCACGCGGCCTCACGAACAGTAGCGAACGCTTCGACCATCAGGTCATCTAGCGTTTCACCCTCACTAAGGCGATCGCGGAACTCCTGCGTCTTAGCTTGAAGTTCCGCGTCAGAGAGTTCTTTGAAGTCCTCTTCTAAAGCGTCGACCTGGTCCGCGAACCTCTCAAGTTTACGAAGTTGGCGGCCTTCGCCAGAGCGAAGAATTCTGTCAATGAGCGACACTGGGGCTCCTATGCGTTAAACCTAAGATTTGGGCATCGGTTTTACCGACAATCATTTCCTAGTCTACGCAGCCCCACGCAGTTTCCTAACGTGTGGTTAACACCACCGGCTGGTACCGCTAGGAGACGACTCCTTCATCATCCACAACAGTGTTCAGACGCAAAACCCCGTAGGTCCAACCCTTGCGTCGGTACGCGACACACGGCTGCATGGTGTCTTCGTCAACGAACAGGAAGAAGGGATGTCCCACCAGTTCCATTTGGTGCAGGGCCTCATCAACACTCATCGGTGGGGCTTCGTGAACCTTCTGGCGAACAACGACAGGTGAATCCCCTAACTGTTCTTCGCGCACTTCCCCAACCTTTAGGTCTAGCGCGCTGCGAAGTGTCCAGTCTTCCGCATCTTCCAGCTGTTCGGTTAGACCTTCTTCAACGTATTCGGGAGCAATTTCCTCTACTACGTGTGCACCGTGGTCTCCATGCGCACCATGGTGGTGCCTGCCGCCTACGCGGCCGCGACGCCTATCCTTCACCCGATCGCGCATTCTGCGCAGACGCTCAAAAAGTTTGGCGCTAGCTAAGTCCACGGCTGAGTAGCGGTCAGAGGAGTGAGCTTCAGCTCTGATGACCGGACCTTTTCCGTAAACGGTGAGTTCAATGCGCTCACTTTGGTCAGCAAGCCTTGGATTCGCTTCGTGAGTCAGTTCAACTTCAACTCTTTGAGCACGAGGATAAAAGAGCGTTACCTTCTCAAGTTTGTCTTCAACTGCTTGAAGAAAGTTGGGGTGAATTTCTGCGTTGCGTCCAGTGACGACGATATCCATTGGTCCTCCAAGGGTGGAGCGAAGCGACCCAAACGGTCGGCTGAGGGCCCTTTAATCTTATCCGAGACGCCCCTCTTTACGGTGAGGATCGCCACTGCATTACGGGGGTGCGACAGCCAAGACAGCGACGGCTATAGCGTTAGGTCCCAACAGGCGCAGCATCTCACGCAGTGTCGAACCGCTTGCCACAACATCATCAACGATGACAACACGGACAAACGGTGGGGGTTTGTGCACCAGCGTCATGGAACCTACGCGGCCCCTTTCACGTGCGGCTTTGGCCAGTCCCGCCTGCGTAACCCGGAACCATTTTCGTTTGAAACGCAAAGCAGGAACTACCGTAACGGGCGTGCCTGTCTGGGATCGAAGGCTGCTGGCTAATGCCTGTGCCACCGTTGGCACGATTTGTGTTCGTGCCCGCTCCCTAGCTAAAGAGGACGGGGCGGGCACAACCCAGATCAGCTTGCCTGCCTCCCACCACACCTGTGTTGGCAAGGCGGCTCCCAGGGTTTTCCCAGCTTGACTCAAGAACCCATCCAGGTCCCTTACAGGATCGTGTTTGGCGCTTAGGATGACGCGCCGCAGCGCATCCTCGTACGTTCCCAACGCAACCAAGGGCCAGGTTGGCACGCCGGCCACGTCATCCAAGATGCCGTCGTACGTGTCCCCCTTCGCAAGCGCCGCACAGCTATCGCAAAGGACGTGGTCCCAGACCCCGCACCCACTGCACTGAACGGGCCAAACCAGCGAAGTAACCTCATCCCAAAACCTCACCTGAAGAGCTTCGCCCACCCGCCCCGGGGCACAAGCCACTTGGTGGGATTACTGTGGAAAACCAGTCATCCAGAAACTGGGAAGAACTGGCAGCTACAAAGAACCGGCGGCTTCCTAGGGGGTCGCGATGTAGGCCAAGTCCGCAGCCACTTCTCTCCAGGCAGCGCCAACCCTTTGAAAAGCAACTTGGTCTTCCCTTTGGACAACTGTTCCGAGCGTGCCCTGCGCACCAGCGATCCTCACAACGTCAGCTGGCGCACTGTAAGAAGTGAGGAAGCCTCCCAAGGGGGCTTGGACAGCTAACTGTGCCTCTTGATTCTGCACAAGGACAGACATCCCTGTCGTTCCAGACCAGCTGAAGTCCAGCACCTGATCACCCAGCCGGTCCTGGAGTGCCAAAGAACCGACGTGCACAGCTGCGTCCTGATCAACCACCACGGTTCCCAACCAAAGTTGGCCGTCCACCAAAAGCGCAATCCTAGCCCCATCGGCAGACAGCCCTATGCGTGACACAGAACCGTTCAAACCCAGCTCCGCAATGTCTTGGACCTCACCATTGCGGTCCACCCGTGCAACGCCACCGTTGCCCGCCACCCAGGCGTTTCCGTACCGGTCAATGCTCATCGTGGCTGCGCCGGGCAGTGGAACTTCCAAAGGCTCCGCGTCCGCAGGACCAAGCAGATTGACCTGATCTGGACTCAGCCAACCAACAGGGCTTTGGGAAAGGGGGCCAACTGCGGGTGCGGTCGCGTCCTCACTCACCTCCACCACCGGAAAGGGCGCCACCAAACTGCCCAGCACCAACTGGTGATCCCGGAATGCCACATAGCGTTCCAAGTCAAAGTCCAGCGATGAAGGTTCGTCGAAAGGATCCAGTTCCAAGCCGTTGATCGCCACCAGGACCACTTGGACGTTCGGGGCTTGGCGCAACGTGTGGCTTAGCTGCCACTGCAGCAGCATGCGAGCCTGGGGGTCGGCCGGTAACTGACCTTCAAGTTCAACGTGAGCGACGCGGTCCACAACCTGCACGCCCCCGGTCGGTAGCGACAGGGAGCCCACCAAATCAAAAGCAACAGCGGGCGCTAACGCTTCTGATGGGCCGGCCAGCAGCGCTTGAGTTAGGTGTGAGGACACGCGAAGGCGGGGAACCCACCTGGGGTCCGCCACTAAAACTTGCTCATCCTGGGAAGGGAAATACAGGTTGAACATCCCAAAACCGGTGGTGAAAGAGGATTGGGACAGCACTAGCCCGTCAGACAGGGCCGAAATGCGCCACTGTCCATCTGAGTTTTTTGCCAGTCGAAAAGACAGTGGCGTTGATTCTGTCCCGGGGTATTCGTGGAGCACCCCTGAAGAGTCCATTGTTGCCATGGTCGGCACTTCTAAGAGCACATCAGCATAGTTGCCGCGATCGTCTTCCAGCTTGGGCACCGGAATCTTGTCGGTGGGGAACACGGTGACCTGAGCAGTTGGTCTCCAACTGTCCGCTGCAGCCGGCAGCAAATAGGTTTTGGCGGTGGCATAGTCATCGAAAGACCCTGCGGCACTGGCACGTAAAAAGTCACTCACCAACTGCTCCTGAGTGGACCCATCCCTAGGACCGGAGCCCTGCTGACCCAGCGGTTCGCGCACCGGGGGGTCAATGGCAAAGTCGTGTGGGGGGCCTGAAGTCGGCAAGCTGGTGCACCCGGCCAGAAGAAGTACCGCGCTTGCCAAAATGGCGAAGGTTCGTTTCATCGCTCCTCCCACACTTTGAGAGGAAAATCTGTAACTGCGCTAAGAGGTTCGCGTGGCAGCGTGACAACGAATGAGGATCCCTTGCCCTTTTCCCCCCACGCGTTGATAACCCCGTTGTGAAGCTCTACGTCCTCTTTCGCTATCGCCAAACCCAGGCCCGTTCCACCGGTAGTCCTGGCTCTAGCCGGGTCCGCGCGGAAGAACCGGTCAAAAACTCGTCTTGACGTTTCGGGGCTCATCCCCACCCCAAAGTCCCGCACCCTAATAGCCACGGAGCTGTCCCCCGCTGCCACATCAACTTCTACCGGGGCGCCTTCCGCGTGTTCGTAAGCGTTCACCAGCAGGTTGCGCACCACCCGCTCCAGTCGTTTAGAGTCAACGGGAACTGCCGGGTG
>CAYFNQ010000009.1:0-13455 GCA_964344535.1 uncultured Actinomyces sp. | reverse complement strand
GTTTGGCACTGCGAGCGTCGAAGCGAGAAATTTCTAGAAGGTCCGCCAACATTTCTTCAAACCTGGCGGCCTCAGAATGCAGCAGTTCCGCCGACCGTTTGGCTGCGGGGCCAAGGGCGTCGCGGTCCTCGTAAACCATCTCCTCGGCCATGCGGATCGTAGTCATGGGGGTGCGCAGCTCATGCGAAACGTCGGAAACGAAACCCTGCTGCAGTTTTGACAACGTGTCGTACTGGTCTATTTGGGATGACAGTGAGGCCGCCATGTCGTTGAACGCCCTACCCAACTGGGCGATCTCCCCCAGACCCTCATCATTGATTCGCCAGTCCAAGTCTCCCTGCGCAATCCTGGTTGCGGCTTGGGCTGCGACGCGGACGGGACGCAGCATGCGGTAGATCAGGAACGCCGCGAAACCACTCATCACCAGCAGGATGGGTAGGGCTCCGGCAAGTAGCACCCGAACCAGCATGTCTAGCGTGCTTTGCTCTGTTTCCAGCGAATACAAGATGAACAATTCGTAGGGTCCCGCCAGAGGAAGGTCGATGAGCGCGCCGACGACAATGCCGGGCTCCTCCTTCTCTCCCACCTCATACCCCACCGACTGCCACTGACCCTGGTCGTGAGACAAAGCTGAACGCATCTCCTGTGAAATCACGGGAGTGACAACGCTGCCCAAGTATTCGTTGATCACAAACGTGGGTGAGGCGTCCGGGGAGGCAAGCAAAGCCACTTCTTTGGCGCCAGCTCCCGTCGCGGATTCCAAGATGGAACCCAGGACAGCTTCGGTGGCTTCCTGTACCTGGTCCGGAGTGCTCAAGGTCGATTGGTCCAGCGCCCACTGAGCCTGGGAGAAACGCACTTTTGCGTCCTCCAAAATGGCGTCCGTTCGAACGTCAAACAACTCAGTCTTTAGCTTCAGTACCACAAAAACTGAGAAGAAAGTGAGGACGACCAGCAAAACTACGGCGATCGCTAACGTGACCTGGGTTGAAAGAGAGCCAACAATAACCCGCCAGCGACCTTGAGGTGCCTCTTCGCCTACCCCCGGCTGGTCTTTCGTCAAGATCCCGTTCCAGCGCGGTAACCCACCCCGCGCACCGTGATGATGAGCGACGGATTTTCGGGATCCTGCTCAATTTTCGACCGCAAGCGTTGCACGTGGACGTTCACAAGTCGGGTGTCAGCGGCGTGGCGATAGCCCCACACCTGTTCAAGGAGTTCCTCCCGACTAAAAACCCGCCAGGGTGCCCGAGCCAATGCAACCAGGAGCTCAAATTCCAGCGGCGTCAACGCCACGTCCTGCTCATCCCTGGTGACACGGTGCCCAGACACGTCAATTTCTAGATCACCCAGCGACAGTTTTTCGTCTGGAGTCTCTACTTCACCCCTTAGCCGCGCCCGCACCCGGGCAATCAGCTCTTTGGGT
The DNA here is from genome assembly GCA_964344535.1 of uncultured Actinomyces sp. GTDB lineage: Bacteria > Actinomycetota > Actinomycetes > Actinomycetales > Actinomycetaceae > Scrofimicrobium. Next base: position 12,029 of record CAYFNQ010000009.1, on the reverse strand, counting down.
TTGAACGGTTTAGGGACATAGTCGTCCGCTCCGGCTTCAAGCCCTTTCACCACGTCTTCCGTGTCTGAACGTGCGGTGAGCATGACAATCGGAACGTTGGAAACACGCCGGATTGCTTCACAAATTTCAAAACCGTTCTTTCCTGGCAGCATGACGTCCAAGAGCACCAGGTTCGGCTCAAACTTTTGGAAGGCTCGGAAAGCCTGGTCACCGTCATAGCAGTCAACGACCTCATAGCCTTCACTACGAAGGACAATGCCGATCATCTCCGCCAGAGCGGCATCATCATCAACCACCAGGATTCGTGCGGACATACTTTGATGTTGCCATGATTGGGCTCTGCTGTCACGTTGATGGGGCCGCCCTATAACAAAGGCAAAAGCAAAGCGGAATGCAACAGGGCACAATGGAGGTATGGAAAACAACGACCGCTTCTTGCCCGGCTCCGACGACTTTGACAAAAGTGAGTCCCCTTCAAGCTCGCAGAACGCTGGAAACGGCGGTGGCGCTTGGCCTGCCATGCCTCAGGTCCCGAATGCGCTTCCCAAGGAAGTTGGGCAAAACGGTGGGTGGCCAACTGCTCCGCGTGTTTCCTACGGTCAGGCGCCGCCGCCCGTGATCCCGTTCCACCCCCTCAATATTGGGGAACTGTTTTCTGGTACTTTCGCTGCGATTCGGTCCAACCCGAAAGTCATGTTCACTTTTTCCGTTGTCACGATGATGGTGGTCGGCCTGATAACCGGAATCGTGAACGCCGTGCTGACGTCAACCGTGAACCTTTCGGAGATTTTGTTCGTAGAGCCAGAGGGCGAGGAAATCCTGATCGCCCAAATGGGGACAGAAAATGCGACGTGGTACGCCGTGCTTCAGCCCCTGCAGGGGGTGTTTTCCTCAGGTGCCGGACTGCTGATTTCCGGAATGTTGATCCTGGCGGTCACGGGGGCCGTAGTTGATTTGAACAGGACCGTGAAGGGGACGTGGGCGGCGCTGAAGCCGCGCTTTTGGCCGCTGGTTGGCACCACGATCCTGTCCGGTTTGATCATTTTTGCGGTGTCGGCCGTGGGAGCGCTGGCAATAGTGCTGATGGGGACGTTCCTAGCCCCAATGGGCGGTGTGATCGTCATGGTGATTGTCCCAATCGCCGTTGCGCTGATCGGTCTGATTATTTGGGTTTCCGTCAGATTGTTTATGGCACCAATGATCACCGTCGTTGAAGAGGTCGCTCCCGTTCGATCCCTAAAGCGGTCGTGGGAGGTCACGGCAGGCGGTTTCTGGCGGTTGTTCGGCCGTCTTCTCCTCTTGGGCCTAGTGGCTGGGGCGGCAACGTCACTTATGGCGGGGGTTGTTTCCCTAGTCTTTTTGCTGCTTTTGTCATCCGCACCCCTGTGGCTTACGGCAGTGCTGCTCAGTGTGGCGCTTTCAGCTGTCGCAGGCCTAGTGCACCCCGTTACTAGTGCTTACACGGCTTTGATGTATGTGGATGAGCGGATCCGTAAAGAGGACTTGGCTCCTAGCCTTGAAGAGGCCCTAGCCGCGAATCGGGAGGCTGGGCGGTAGGGCTTTTCACGTCCCCCGTCACCACGTCTAGTTGGATGCGGGAGGGACGTTCATTCTCCCCACCCGACTGGCTACTACCGGTGTCCCCAAACCAGTTGGACCCGTGTTCTTCTTGCGCGTCAGGTTCTGGCCTTCCTGCTACTTCGCGGACCACGTCAACTAGGGCCAACAGGTCATCTTTCGAAGGTGGTGCCGGTTCAAATTTGGTTTGCAGGCGCACCACGTCCCAACCTCTGGGGACCGTGAGCCTAGAAGCGTGTTCGTCACACAGGTCCAGCGCGTGCGGTTCCGCAGAGGTGGAGGCGGGCCCAATGATCACCGTTGAGTCCGCATAGTTGTAGGTCAGCGTTGCTACCGCCGGCCTACGGCAACCGGTTTTTGAACACGCGCGCAAAGGTTCTCCTCAAACTGATTGTCCGGCCACTGACTGGCCTGCCACTGGCCCGCCCATGCTACCCCCGCACCACCGCCGTTTTGCCTTTCCATCCGCGGGTGTCCTGGCCGCGTCAGCGGACGCATTTATAGTTGTTGGGTGACCGGAGGCTTTAGGACTAATGATCGGCTGCGTTTTTCCGCCCGCACCACAGACTTAAACCGCTTGGACAGCACTCCTAGTCCCAGCCGTCGTCGCGACAGTCACGGACGTGGTTCCAGGGGGCCGCTGCTGCACCCGGCCGTCCCTGCCTGGCTGACACGACGTGAACGTTTCGTCGCACTGGTGGCGCAGACCGCGCTGCGGTTCCAGGAGAAGTTTCCCCAGACCGAACAAATAGAGTTTGGTGTTGAAGAAGTCCCCCCGTCAGACCCGTCGTCACTTGAGTCTTTCGATGTTTCTTTAGCCCGAGGATTCCCGAAGGATCGCCGCCGGGGCCTAGCCGACCGCGTCGTCCTGTACCGCCTCCCCATAGAAAGGGCCACCAGGGGTGTGGACCCAACGACGCTGATCGTAGGGCTGATGGCGGACCGCACTTCCGACCTGACAGGGATTGCGCCCGAGGACCTCTTCCTTGCCTAGTCTCCTCACTAAGGCCTAGGAAGAACCTGCACCTTGCGTTGAACTGAGGCGGAGCTGTCTTCTGTCACGTTCATGACCGAGGTCATGGATCCAACCTCAGAAGTCGCAGATACAACCAGTGCGGCCACCACTGGCTGATCGGAGGTCACCAGCCAGCTCTCACCCGTTCGGGCAACGGGGAGTCGTGTCGCTTCGCCTGGCTTTAGCGTGATCTCTTCGTTGTTTACGGTCACGGTTGCTGGAAAGTCCGTCGTGTTCGCCACGGTCAGTGCTGCCTCAAAGTCCCCAAAACCAAGATCGGTAAGTCCCGCAAAAAGCACTTCCATTGGGGGCAGCACTGCTGTAGTGAACGGGCGGGTTGCTGAAGCCAGTGTTTGGTTGGACACCGTGAACTGTGGGTCTAGTTCAAAGGGCTCCCCAGTATTTTGACCCCGCACAGAAAGGGCAATGGGCTGGCTGGCGGTCACTTCCACACCTAGCGCATCGGCGGGTATCGCACTTAGATCAATGTCCACCACTCCGCGCGCTTCAATCAGTACGTCGTCAGTGCCCCCAAGAGGTTCCACTCCAAAACTGGTGAGGAGGGACGCTTCAATTCCATCCGGCTGCGTACCCAGGTTCAAAATGCGCAGCGTTGCCGATTCTGCCGGCAGTCCAAACCCGACAGCTTGGGAAGAAGGTGCGACACCAGCTAGTTGTGAAAGCCCTAGGGGAACTTCCCCCTCCAGTTCAGAAGACTGCAACCAGCCCGCTAGGCCCGTCCCATCCGCTGTTACTTTCAGGCCCAAGCGGTCTTCATCCGGCGCCCACTTACCCGGCAGAGCGAAAACAGTGGATTGGGCGGGAACGGTTAGGGAGGCGGGAACCTCTAAGACAGGGCCGATAGCCGAAAACACTTCTACTTCAGCATTGACTGGCTTTGCTCCGGGGTTCGACAAGATCAGAACTGTGTGGTGTCCAACCTGGGTGCTTCCTGCTGCGAACACCAGCTCAGCAGCGGGCGTGACACATTCTTGAACCAGAAGGCCCGCTAAGTCTCCGCTGGGGATCGCGGTGAAGGTTCCGGCAAAAAACGGCTCTTGCTGGAAGACTTGGGCGGCGACTGTGAGTCCGCTACCTCCGCCGCTAAGTGGGGTTGGGCGAACACTGCCCGTGGTCCAGATTTGAGCATCCTCTTCAACGGTTTCTGTACCAGGATCAACAATTCCTGGAGGGCACGCCAGTTGAATTTGTCCCTGCTCAATGCTGGCTTCTAGGTACTGGCCGGACTGGGCAGCAGTGTCTCCAAGTGACGTCTGGTGCATATCGGTTTGCAAAAGCGCAACAGCAGTCGTGCCAGCTAGCAGGGCTGTCGCTAAGACTGCCGTAAAGACGGTGCGCGTCTTATTCGTCAAGGTTGACTTCACCTTCATCTTCAACGTCACCCCCGCTCACGTCAGGAACGGTCTCCACTAAGACTTTGGTGGTGCGCCTGGCTCTCCAGGGCACCAGGGAAATTGCAAGGACCACTAGGGACGCACCAAGTGCGCCCAGCCACCACGGTTCGTAGCCAATGCGGTAGTCAACTTCCAGCTGGCCCTGCCCCGGAGCTAGTTGGAAAGCCGTTGCGTAACCGACCTGCTGCGCGGTGACTACTTCTCCGTCCCAGCGGGCTTGCCAGTGGGGGTCAAAGCTCTCAGCTAGCAGCAGCGTCCCACCCTGTGGAAGTTCCAGGGTGGTGTCAATGCGCACCACGTCTGCATCAACGTCAGTAAAACTGTCGGTAGCGTCAATTTCCCAAGGGGCTGCATCAGTGATGACGGCACGAGCCGGACGGTTTCCATCCGGGCGGACGCGCCACATTGTCGCATCCGGCGTTGCCCCAATTCGCTCCAACCCCTCAGTTGCGTCAAGCACGTTGTGGATGGTCGACAAGTCCTGGCTTTCATCGCGCACCAGAACAATGTCGACAGCCAGTTGCCCGACCATTGATGCCGCGTCAGAACGAAGCCCGGTGACCAGCGCACCAGCAGTGTCGGCAACGTGCTGCTGCCCCAGGCTCACTGCTTCCAAGTTTGCGGGACTTGCGAAACCATCGGTCATGAGACGGTCTGCAAGCATCAGTCCCTGACCGCGCAAAAGTTGAGCTTCGATAACCCCATCTTGAACGTTTAGTTCTAAGACTCGCGCTTTTCTGGGACTCAGCTGTGCTTCAACTGCCAGGAGTGGGAAGTCATCTTGCTGACCCGGGGTGACCGGCAACCCGAAAGGTGTGGTGGACGCGGCCTGGGGTGCCGGAGCGAAAGGACCGCTAGTAGGGGCGCCCAGCAACAACACCACTGTGGTTGTGGCTAGGGCCGCGGCACCCAAAACAGTGGCCGTGCTGCCGACAATCAGGCTGGAAGCCTGGGTTTTGTGCCGCAGCTTCGCACGCTTGGCCTGGGTGATGACGGTGGGCATGGCCGTAAGCACGCCAGTCCATAACAGCAGGTAAGCCGTCGCCATGACAAGTGGCGTCAGCTGTCCCACTGCGGTGAAAGTGAGCAGCCAAGCTAGGACCGCGATAGCTGGAAAAACTAAGAAGCCGGCCTGACGCTTCGTGAAAGCTGCCGCGATAGCGCTTGCCAACGCAACAACTAACAGCGACCATCCGGAAACTACCGCCATTGCCGCCACCAAAGGGTTGGTCGCATCCACCAGGTTTGCAAGTGGCAGTTGGCTGCCAGCTAGGAACACCCACCACTGGCTCTGGGCTGTTTCCAAACCGCTTCCGCCTAGCAGCCACGACCAGAAGTTCACTGATCCGCTAGCACCCGCAGCCACGCCTGCGGGGAGCAGTAAGACTAGGGCTGGAACAACCGCGACGGACAGCGCCCAAACGTGAGCGCCACTTTGTTCGCGTCGAAACCGTAACCAAACAGCGACACCAGCGAGCAACACCAGTATCGGAAGGAGGGGAAAGCGAGCCCCGGCTACTAGTGTGGCCAGGCCAGCTAGGCCCAGCCAAGCAACCCGGTCGGGCCTGGGTGTCACCAAAATGTCAGAGACACCGCCGACGGTGAAAGAGGATTGCGGGCCTAGGCCTCGCCAAATTCCTGCGGCGATCAGCGGCAAAACTAGGTACGCAAGGACTGTCGGAAGGTCCCCGAAAACTAACGACACTAGGAGCGGCAGTCCTGCCATCCACGCGAATGCTGCCGCGGCCCTAAGCGCGTTGGAGCGGGTAAAGACACTGGCGCCTATCCAGCCAAATATGGCTGCTAGGGGGATGGCCAAGTGCATGAGCAGCTCACCGAAGTTCAGCGGGGAGATCCCAAGCAGGGCTGGCAGGGCGGTGACGGCAGCGACAGCGCCAAGTGCCGCATCCGCGGGTCCTGCAATGCCAACACCTACCGGCTGCCAGCCACTGGTGGCTTGCGCAAACAGCTGCGACCACGTGTTTGGTAGGTTGCCCCAAAGTCCCCCTTGAAAGCCGCCCCCGAACAGTCGCCAGGTGAACACCGAGATGACCGCAGCTACGGCAACAACCGCAACTAGTGTTCCGACCGCCCGTATCCTGTGGGCGCGAAGCGCGTTCAGAGCCAGCACGTCAAGGGCTGGACCTTCAACCAGTTTTTGTTTGGCCACCTTGCGGCGCATGCGCCGGGCTTGAAGGATGTCCTTGCGCGTGGATTCCACTTCCGCCACGGTGCGGCGCGGAACCTTACGGACCCTAGCTAGCCGGGCTCGCCCTGAAAACAGGGATCCTGTGGCCGCCACCAGTCCCAGATACGCCAACAGTTCAGCTGCGGCCAGACGCGGCTGTCGCAAAACAAGTCGACCACCGACACGCAGGAGCGTGAGTATGGGCAGCCACAGCATGAGTAACGGGAAGGACCAAGGCGGAACCGCAAGCGCCCAGTTATAAAGCTGAGCTTTGCGACGGCCTTCGAAACTGCCCCGACCTAAGCGACCAACGTTGTGAGATAACTGCTTGTGGAACACCTTCGCCTTCGGGGCCACCACCACGCGACCTCCGGATGCCCTCACGCGACGTCCGTATTCCAGTCCGTCCCCAAAAGGCCCCAGTGCTGGGTCCAACCCACCAAGGGTGTCCCAGCTGGACCGGCGCACCAGCATGCCCGCTGTGCCGACGCCTAGAACGTCTTCTCTGGAGTCGTATTGCCCCTGGTCAATCTCATCCGCTTCGACGGCCTCTACCCGACCCCCGCTGACTACTGCCTGGATTCCTAGCTCCAGCAGTCGTTCGGGATCATCAGCCCGCAGCTGCTTGGGTCCAATCACCGCCACCGAACCGGACGGGCGCCCAACCGCTAGCATTTCTCCCAACGCTTGATTGTCCGCCGTCATGTCGTCGTGGATCAGCCACAACCAATTGCTGCGCGCCACCCCGGGGACGGCCAAGACTTCCCCAGCGGCAAGCGCTTGGTCTATGGCTTGACCAAAATTCTTCGCCAAGGGGACGTGGGTCTGAATGAGCAGGGTGTCTGGGGCGGGAACCAAGATGGGGCTTGGGTTGCCTTGCCCCACATGGGCCACAACCACGATTCCTGGCGGGGCACTTTGGTTCAGCAGGCTCTCCAGAGCCTTTTGCGCGTCGGCGCTTATAGCTTTGGGGTTTTGCGGATCTGGGCGCGCAACTAGTACAGCCGTTACGTCTGACGCGTCAGCCGCGACAGGCTGCGTGCCTTCTATAGGAGGTTCTTGGTTCGGCAAGCTGGCTTCTTAGACTTCTCCATCATGGCCGGTGAACGCCCAGCGTCTTGGGCTTGCCCCCACTAGGAGGCTCTTCTTCGCAGCTTGCGTCGCTCCCGCTCAGACAGCCCGCCCCAGATACCGAAACGCTCATCGTTTGCCAGAGCGTACTCCAGGCATTGCAAGCGAACTTCACACTGCTCACAGATGCCTTTTGCGTCCCGTGTGGATCCCCCTTTTTCGGGGAAGAAGGCTTCGGGGTCTGTTTGGGCGCAAAGTGCGTCACGCTGCCAGGCCAAGGGACCGTCAAGTTCTCCAAAGGAGGACGAGGATCCGTCCTGGGCGACAAAGCGAACTTCGCCTTCACCAAAGATGTTCCACATTACGGTTTCAACCTGACCTTCTTGATGGACAAAGCCCCACTGCCCCATCGGCATAGCTAATTACAACCGTGTGGTTCTGATGTTGTCAAGCGGAATTGGTGTTTTTTGCGTAAAAACTTGTGTTTCTTGGGCGTGTTGCGTCCTTTTTCTTCAACCTAAGCTTTAGGGTGCCCGTCCTTTCTGCCAGCAGCTACCAAGCGGACGCGGTCACCCCAACGCGGTTGCCCGCCGTCTATTCTGACGCAATGGAACCTCTCAACGCTACCGAGCTCACAGGCAAGATCACCACCACTTCGGCCCCGGTGCTGATCTGGCTAAGCCCAGAACATGAAGAAAGAATTGAACTATCCGGACCCGTGGCTCGCCGTTGGATTGCTAAAACCGACAACTTCCTAGGTTCTGAGCTACCTTACGGCGGCGACCAACTCGCAGTGTTTTTACCAAACCACTGGCGTACACCCTTTTGGCTAATCGCGCCGTGGTTGCGCGGAATGCAGTTGGTTTCTCCCGACCGGGCCTGCGACACGGACCTAGTGGTCAGCAACGACTTAGGGTTCCTCCAGGCTGTGCAGGATGAAGGCGGGCCGGATGCCCTTGTCGCCCAAGAGCTAGATTCCATGTCCCTAGCGTGGCAAGGCGACCTGCCAGCGTCATTCCTTGACGCCACAGCTGACGTGATGACGTTCGGAGACTTTGTTGACGACCCAAAGGATGCTCCAAGCGACCACCACCTAGTCGATGAGAGCGTGGACTGGGCGGCCCCAAACCTATGGGAGGACACCCAGGAGCAGACCCTGCCGATCAGTTCACTACGCGGTTTTGACTATCTGGGCGACGTGAAGGATTTGGCGACCGGAAAAATCTTGGAACGCGACCAACTACCCGAAGAACTAGACGGCGCCCGCATCCTGGTCCGCACCAACAATCCCGTGCTGTTTTCCGCCCAACTGATCCAACTGTGGATGGCCGGCGCCCAAGTGCTTTGGGTCCCAGAAGACATCGCGCAAGAACGCATTGACCAGGAGGTCCCTGCTCTAGAGCTGGTGCCGTAGAAGGACCAACTTAGAGGCCAGGTTTCACCACAGGCCCAGTACGCACGCTGTTGCTAACGCAACCCCGTCAAAACGGGAGCGTCGGATCTGTCGAAACTTCGCTGCCAAAGCCAAACGCGCCCCAAGCGACTGGTCTTGCAAGAGCCGCTCAACTTCGCGCAACTCACTGAGCCACTCCTCAGAGCGACCACAGGCTTCCCCAACCCGCAAACAGTCACGTGTAACTAGCAGGAATTGCTGCCTGTAGACCCCGTTGCGCAGGTTCGTCAGCCGCGACCAGACGGCCCCCAGCCCGCGGTGCTGTCCCAGAGCATTGCTGTCATGCTGACGGTAGGCCACTTGCGTCCTGCCGTCGATCACCCAGCGCATCCCAGCGGCCCTAGCCAGCGCATACACGTACCAGTCGTGCAACCACACGCCGGTTGCCCCAAACTCCTGGTGCTCCTGCGTCACCAGCTTCCACAAGTCGTAGTCCATTAGGAACGTAGACCCGGTACTGGGTGCCTCAAACACAAAGTCCCACTGGCGCTGCGGCTGATCCTTGTGAATGACGCGCTTGCGGATACGCGACTTACCCGTGTGCGGATCGACTTCTACCTCCTGGAAGGCCACGGCGTTTGCAGATACCGCCGCTGCACCACTGTCTTGCAGCAGCTGGACCTGGTAGGCAAGCTTGCCCGGCCGCCACAGGTCGTCCTGATCGCTAAACGCTGCGTACTGACCTGGCTCCACCTCCAGATGGGACAAGGCGTAGAGGAAGTTCTCCCCCACCCCAGCCGGCCCCTGCCTCCTAGGGAGCACCGTCACCCGGGGGTCCTGGTCAGCTAGCTCCTCCAGCCACTCAACCGTGCCGTCGGTAGACCCATCGTCAGAGATCACCAGGCGCACCTGGACGCCTTCTTGGCCCAGAATCGTGGCCACCTGCTGCTCAATGAAGCGTCGCCCGTTGAACGTTGCCATGGCAACGTGAACCACTGGGAGGTCTGAAAGTTCTTTCACGCAGGAGCCCTTTAGGGAAACTTTTCAGCGTCGGCGATCTAGTGGCCGGCTTCAGCGTATTTGGCTTCCACGGCTTCTTTTTGTGGCTGCCACCAGTCTTCGTTTTCGCTGTACCACTTCACGGTTTCTTCCAAGCCTTCGCGGAAGTTCTTGAACTTGGGCTCCCACCCCAGTTCATCCCTCAGCTTGGTCGCGTCAATCGCGTAGCGCAGGTCGTGGCCCGCACGGTCAGCAACAAACTCATAGTCGTGTGGTTCGTGGCCCATGATCTCATTGAGCATCAACACCACGTCCTTATTGGTTTCCTCGCCATCCGCCCCAATCAAGTAGGTGTCACCAATCTTGCCGCGCATGAGAATCTCCCACACGGCGCGGTTGTGGTCCCACACGTGGATCCAGTCGCGAACGTTCGCACCCTCTCCATAGAGGCGCGGCTTGATGCCTACTAGGCGGTTTGTGATCATCCGAGGAATGAACTTTTCAATGTGCTGGTAGGGGCCGTAGTTGTTGGAGCAGTTTGAGATGGTGGCGCGAACCCCAAAACTACGCACCCAGGCGCGGACAAGCATGTCGGAGGCGGCTTTGGAAGCTGAGTAGGGAGAGGACGGGTTGTACGGCGTTTCCGGCGTGAACTTGTCGTCACCTTCTAGTGGCAGGTCCCCATAAACCTCATCCGTTGACACGTGGTGCAAGCGGATGTCGTGCTTGCGGGCCGCCTGCAGAAGCGTGAAGGTGCCCAAAATGTTTGCATCAATGAAAGCTTCTGGCCCGGTCAGGGAATTGTCATTGTGCGACTCCGCGGCGAAGTGGACGATTGCGTCCGCGTCCTTCACGACCTCTTCCACGACTTCAGGATCTGCGACGTCACCTTCCGTGATGGTCAGGCGTGCTTCTTGCTCCGGTGTGAACCCGGTCAGGGAGTCCCTGTTCGCTGCATACGTGAAATTGTCCAGCACGTGCACTTCTACGTCCGGGTGTTCCTCAAGTAGATAGTGGACGAAGTTAGCGCCGATGAAGCCGGCTCCTCCGGTGACGACAATGCGCATGGCACTTCCTAAAGCTAGCGGCACTACGATGGCTAAGTCATGAACAGTCTAGCCAGCCAATGAAAAGGTCTTTGGAAATGGGAAAGACTCACACTGGGAAAGCCCACAGCGTCGCAGCCGTCGTTGTCACCTACAACCCCGACCCAGAGACCCTGGAACAGCTGCTGAATGCGCTCGCGCCTCAAGTAGACCAGCTGGTTGTTGTCGACAACGCCTCAGAGAACGCAACGCTAGTTACCGAGTTGGCGCAAGAGCAGAACGCGAAGGTCTTCTTGAACAAGGAGAACCTAGGTATTGCGGCGGCACAAAACAAAGGGATTGCGTGGGCGCTAAAACATGACTTTGGTGCGGTCCTCTTGTCGGACCAGGACTCTTTACCTAGCCCCGACATGGTGTCACAGCTGAAACGGACCCTGTTCGGGGTGCCAAACCCCTTCTTCCCCAGCAACAAGATCTCCCTTGAAGGATTCGAGTCCGAAACCCTAAGGCCCATTGCTGCGGTAGGTCCGGTGCCCGTGGATGAGCGCGGCAGCAAGGAATCGGCGCTGGTCTATTCGTTCACGACGTGGGGTCCCTGGAGGGGGTCACCCCCTGTCCCCGGAGAACTCATAGAAGTGCCCTTTGTCCCGGCGTCCGGCAGCTTGCTTTCAGCACAGGCTTTGCGAGCCGTCGGCCCTATGAATGAAGCCCTGTTCATCGACCACGTCGATCTTGCCTGGTGCCTGCGTGCCTTGAGCTTGGGCTACCGGATCGTAGTGGACGGGTCAGCAACGCTCACGCATTCTTTGGGCGAGGACAAAGCTGTTCTTCCTACCGGCCGCGAGGTTCATCTGCAGTCCCCATTTCGCAACTACTACATGGTCCGCAACACCCTATGGTTGATGCGCGCTCCCTTCATGCCCACGGCATGGAAGCTGGGCTACCTGAGCTACCTCGCGAAGTACTTGGGTTTCTACACCCTGGCTGGTCTGAAAGAACCGGCCCGGCTCAAGCAGCTTCTAAAGGGTGTCTCAGCTGGACTCAAGTAGTCCCAGCAGGTACTCCCCATAACCAGACTTCCGCAGGGGTTCGGCCACATCCCGCAACTGGTCGTCAGTCAGCCATCCCTTGCGCCAACCCACTTCTTCTGGCGCAGCGATCTTGAAGCCCTGCCTGTCCTGGACAGTGCGCACGAAGATTGCGGCATCTGAGAGATCGTCAAAGGACCCCGTGTCCAGCCACGCTGTTCCCCTAGGGAGGACCGCTACGGACAATTCGCCGCGGTCAAGGTATTCCTTGTTGACATCTGTGATCTCATATTCTC
>CAYFNQ010000008.1:0-39506 GCA_964344535.1 uncultured Actinomyces sp. | reverse complement strand
GTTGTCCCGTTTGGGCGCATCCAGTTTGTTGACGTCCAAGAAGGGCCAGTGGCGCGCCACTTTGGTATTGCCACGTGTGCGCTGAGAACAGCCTCTGCCTCCACTGATGCCAGGATCCCTGGCCTTCCAGCACAGTCGGCTTCTGACCTGCGCGAGCTGCTGGTGGCACGCGGAACAGCGAACCTTTCGGGACTGTGATGTCCGAAAAGGCGGCGCTGCGCGCTGTAGATGAAGGCGTACCACCCCAGGCGTGGCAAAAGGTCAGCTGGGTGACCCCGCTTCTCAACAGTTGGCAGGTATTTCTGGCCGTGATCGTCGTGGCTTTGCTGCAAAATGTTGAACTGATCATCGACATGGCGACGGGTGAACAGAAGAACTTGGGTTTGCTTCTTCTTTTCACGTTCCTGGGGGTCCTGGGGTTCATGGTGATCTTCGGCGTCTTCTCCTATTTTTCCTGGAGGGCCACTTCCTACGCCGTTACCGACCAGGCCGTTTGGTTGCGCACGGGGATTTTCTTCAAAAACCAAAAACACGTGCGGCTTGAACGGATCCAAGCAGTTGACGTATGGCATCCACTTTTAGGCCGCATTTTTGGTTTGGGCAAACTCACGGTTGAGTCCGCAGGTTCCGGGGGGTCTTTACAAATTGGCTTCCTGAAGTCTTCAGAACTCTCCGACCTGCGTGCACAAATCATGGCTAGAGCCGCTGGCGTCTTCGAAGATCCCCAGGTGCCTGAACTTGCGGTAGATGGATCGGCCCAAGCTCCCCTGGAAGCCCCCGAACAGGTTGTCTACTCTGTGACGACTGGCCGCCTAATTGGCTCCATCCTTTTGTCCGGAAGGTTTGTCGCGTCGTTACTGGGTGCTCTAGCCATTTTGGCGTTGGCATTCCTAGCGCTGAGCGCCACTGACATGGGCCCGGGGAACATCGTGTTCTTCTCTCTTGTGTTAGCGGTGCCGCTGGCGTTAACCGCGGTCGGCCAGGGGTGGGCGCGGTTTTCTAGCGAGTTTGATTTCCGGGCTGCCATCTCTCCTGACGGGGTCCGGATCCGGCGTGGCCTACTGGAACGCCGCGCCGAAACCATCCCCCCGGGAAGAGTGCACGCGGTGCAAATAACCCAGCCACTGCTGTGGCGACTGGCTGGCTGGTACCGCGTCCGCTTGTCCCAAGCAACGTCGCGCAGTCCTGAAGGAGGCAACCAGAAGGGGACTGATCTTTTGTTGCCTGTCGGAAACAAAAGGGATGCGCTTTTGGCCCTGTGGCTAGTGATCCCCAACCTAGGGGTTGCTGACACAGACACGTTCTTTGAGCAGCTTTTCCACAAGAGCGGTCCGGCACCCGGGTTCATCCAACCGCCGAAGCGCGCGTGGATCTTCCATCCGCTCACGCAAAGGCGCCGCGCCCTAGTCCTCACGGAAACCTCAATGGTGGTTCGGGATGGCCAATTCAAACGGATCGCATCCTTCGTTACCTACCAGCGAATCCAGTCCCTGGTAGTCCAAAGAGGCCCGGTCGCACACGTAATGGGGTTGGCCGGACTCAAGGCGGCCCTGGTCCGCGGCATTGTCTCAGTAAGCCTGACGAACCTCCCACAACAACGCGTTGCCACCGCCTGTCAAACACTGGTAACAAAGACCGACCAGGCGCGCTCAGCAGAACCTCCCGAGCGGTGGTTCTCCCGTGTGAAAGCGGAGGTTGCGTCCCAGGACGTTGCAACCCAGCCTGAGCCAAGCGACTCCAACTCTTCCTTGCCTGACACGAGGTTTGCACCGCAATGACAACGCTGGTCCACACACAAAAAGAGCTCCGCAAAGTACTGGCCCAAGACAGTGGGAGCGTTGGTCTAGTGATGACTATGGGGGCCCTTCACGACGGACACCTTTCCTTAGTTGATGAGGCCAGAAAGCAAGCCGATCGCGTCGTTGTCACAATCTTCGTGAATCCGCAGCAGTTTGGACCGAATGAGGATTTTGCAGAATATCCTCGGACCCTCCAAGCGGACCTGGCAAAGCTTGAGGGGGTCGACGTTGTGTATGCGCCCAGCGTGGAGGAGGTTTATCCAAGAGCTCCACGTGTGCGGGTGACACCGGGGGTAGCGGGAGAGGTTCTGGAGGGGTATTTGCGACCCGGCCACTTTGATGGCGTCTTGCAGGTAGTGGCAAAAGTTCTAAACCAAGTGCGGCCCAACGTTGCTGTTTTCGGTCAAAAGGACGCCCAACAGTTCGTGAATATCACCCAAATGGTTGCTGATCTGGACATGCCTGTGAAGCTGGTTGAAGCACCGATTATCCGCGAAGAATCAGGTTTGGCGATGTCAAGCCGCAACGAATACTTGAGTCGGGTGGAACGCGAACAAGCAGCGGCGTTGCACGCAGCACTGCGGTTGGGACAGGACGCGGCGCAACGCGGTGCTAGCCCCGCGGAAATTGTTGCTGCCACGGCGGACCATCTTTTGGAAGTCGATGCCGAACACGTCGTGCCCCAGTACGTCGCGTTAGTGGCGCGCGAAGGTTTTGAAGTTTTGGCGTTGTGGACTCAAGGTGAGGACACTTTGGGGGTTGCGTCTCTAGCCAGTGTCGGATTAGAAGACGTTCCCGCATACTTGACGCTGGCGGCGCACGTTGGAAAGGCGCGCCTGATCGACAATGTGAAAGTGCAGGTGACCGGTCTTGACCACTGATCTTCCTCTTTCTTATCGCACAATGGCCCACGGTAAAATCCATCGAGCCACAGTTACCGGTGCAGACATCGACTACATTGGCAGCGTTTCCATTGACGCAGATCTGTTGGAGGCCGCGGACATTTATCCCGGGCAGCAGGTTGATGTTGTCGACGTGACTAACGGGGCACGCCTCACCACGTACGTTATTGCCGCCCCTAAGGGGTCTGGGATAGTCCAGTTGAACGGTGCGGCCGCTCACCTAGTTCGCACAGGGGACTTGGTGATCATTATGTCTTACGCGATCGTTGCTGATTCGGTGGCCAGAACCATGGAACCACGGGTTGTTCACGTAGATGCAGCCAACAGGGTCATCAAGCTTGGGAGCGATCTGGCTAAGTGAGCCTTGGGCGAAATCGAGGTCAAAGACCAAAGTCCTAAGTGTGCGGCTGGTTGAATGGGTTTACCAGATACGAATACCTTAGGAGAGGACTCTTAAATGACTCAGATTCCCGGCTGGACCGTTGGCACTTGGATCCTTGACCCTGCTCATACCGAAATTGGGTTTTCGGTTCGCCACATGATGATCGCGAAGGTTAAGGGTTTCTTCAAAGACTTCGAAGGCACCATTGTGACTGCTGAAAACCCGGCAGACTCAACTGTTGTTGCCACCATTGAGGCCGCTTCAATTGACACGAAAAACAAGAACCGTGACGCTCACCTAAGAAGCGGTGACTTCCTGCTGGTCGACGAATACCCACAGATCACTTTCAAATCCACCAGCATCGAAGTCCAGGGCATGGAGTTCTTCATCAACGGAGATTTGACCATGCGCGGCGTCACAAAGCCGATCACACTGGCTTTTGACCTGAGCGGTTTCGCACCCGACGGGCAGGGTGGCACCAAGCTTGGAGGCACCGCGGTCACCACAATCAACCGTCAGGACTGGGGCGTTGCTTTCAACGCCGCAATGGAAACCGGTGGAGTTGTCGTGGGCGACGAAGTGAACATCACCATTGAGGTCGAAGCAGACCTAGTTACGCAGTAGTACAAGATCCCTAAGTAACACAACACTACGAAGCAGTGTGGGTCGCCTCAGTAGCCAGGGGCACTGAGGCGACACCTGCTTAGATGACTTCGCGGGTGGCTGTGGTCAAAGCCGCGCAGGGCGGCTTTGACCTTTGGCTAAGCTAAGGCTCGTGAGCTACGAAACTGATTCTTCTGCCCCTG
Organism: uncultured Actinomyces sp.; assembly: GCA_964344535.1. Classification (GTDB taxonomy): domain Bacteria; phylum Actinomycetota; class Actinomycetes; order Actinomycetales; family Actinomycetaceae; genus Scrofimicrobium. The sequence continues at coordinate 35,617 of CAYFNQ010000008.1, read as the reverse complement.
AACAAATCCGCATCCGCACAGAAAAACGCGCGCGGCTCCTAGACTCAGGGGTTGACCCATACCCGGCAGAACTGCCGGTAACTTCTTCTATCCAAGAAGTACGCGAACAGTTTGGGAACTTGGAAGCGGGTCAAGAAACCGACACGTTTGTCGGCTTAGTAGGCCGCGTGATCCGCTCACGCAACGCTGGGAAGCTTTGCTTCGTGACCTTGCAAGACGGTGGTGGAGAGCAGCTTCAGGCCATGCTTTCAGCAGGCGAAATTGGGGCAGAGTCGCTGAGCGCCTACAAGTCTGACGTCGACTTGGGTGACATTTTGTTCGTCCACGGCCGCGTGATTTCTTCGCGACGCGGTGAACTTTCTGTGTTTGCGTCCGCGGGCGAAGGAATTCCAGCCTGGGCTTTGGCGGCCAAGGCTTTGCGTCCGCTGCCGAAGGTTTTCGAAACTGAAACGGCAAGCACCGGACAGCTGGCGGAAGACACGCGTGTTCGTCGCCGCTACCTGGATCTGCTCATGCGTCCCCAAGCACGCCAAATGGCCCGGGATCGGGCGGAAGTCGTTTGGGCTCTACGAAACTTCCTGCATGAGCGCGGGTTCATTGAACTTGAAACACCAATGCTGCAGAACATGGCTGGTGGCGCGGCAGCGCGTCCCTTCAAGACTCACATGAACGCATACGACATGGACCTCTACCTGCGGATCGCTCCGGAACTGTTCTTGAAGAAGGCTCTGGTCGGCGGGATGGACAAGGTTTTTGAGATCAACCGCAACTTCCGTAATGAGGGTGCTGATTCGAGCCATAACCCGGAGTTCACCATGGTTGAGGTGTACGAAGCGTTGGGCACTTACGACACCATGGCGACGTTGACGCGGGAAATGATTCAGTACGCGGCACGTGAAGTTTTCGGTAGCGAAGAGGTCACTCTGCCAGACGGAACCGTCTATGACCTGTCGGGCCAGTGGGAAGAAATTGAGCTGTATCCAGCCACTAGCGCGGCGCTGGGAGAGACCATCACGCCTGAAACACCCAGGGCGAGGCTGGTGGAGCTAGCCGAAGGTCTAGGTGAAGAGATTCCCGACCACTACGGCCCGGGAAAGATCGCTGAAGTGCTATTTGAAAAGTTGGTGGGCGACAAGCTGTACGCCCCAACTTTTGTGAAGCATTTCCCTGCAGATTCTTCCCCCCTCACCCGCTCTCATAGGACCATCCCCGGTGTCGTTGAAAAGTGGGACCTTTACGTGAGGGGCTTTGAATTGGCTACTGCCTACTCTGAACTTACCGACCCGGTGGTGCAGCGCCAACGGTTTGAAGACCAGGCGCTAGCCGCCGCTAAAGGTGACCCGGAGGCCATGCAGGTTGATGAGGACTTCCTAGAAGCCATGGATTATGGAATGCCACCTGCGGGCGGCATGGGCATGGGCCTAGATCGGCTGCTGATGGCTTTCACGGGTGAGGGGATCCGGGAAACAATCCTGTTCCCGCTAGTGAAACCTCTCTAGTCGGGCAACCTTGAAAGCTGGTCTTTAGTTTTACTGGCTAACCGGAGACGGTGGCGCAAAAGGTTGATGGAAGCTGCAGCCTCGTGAAGTGAGCCCACAGGGCGACAGCCTTCCCTTTTCCACTGCCGGATCTTCCCCGGTTCGCGGCGCACCAACCGCGCCCCACGATAAAGCAGGGTGGGCACGGGCTTGCGGGCCTCAGCAAGGTCGCGTAGCAGACGAAACCAAGCGTTTCGCAGCGGACTTCTTGCTATGCAAAGAGCATCAGCCAGCAGGCCTTCTTCCAGCAGCGGGCCGACTAGGCGCGAAGCAAAAATACCCTCAGCAATAACCAGTTGACTGTCTCCCACCACAAACGGGCGCGACCCGGTACGCCGGTTGGTGGGAATGTCGTAAATGGGAAGCTCAGTCTGCCCGGTCAGGCACACATCAACTAGGGCTGCCAATGCGGCTTCTTCGTTCCAAGACTTCGGGTCGTCCCAGTCCACGACTCCGGGGCGCAGTAGTGGCAGGTTGGCCTCGTCATCATCTCGATAAAAGTGGTCTAAAGAAATGGAGGGCACGCCAACGCGACGTGAGAGGGAAGTCTTCCCAGAACCGGAAGGCCCGGTCAAAATGACCACTTGGGTTCGGGGACGAAAAGTGCCCTTGGGAAGCTCAAACAGGCTTGGCTGCTGCACGCTCACAGGCGCCTCCCTTCTCACGATCGAATTCTAGCCGGGTGAAAGGGTCGCGAAGGGCTGTGCAACAGCGGTGTTTGCGCAATACTTGAAGTAGCGCTGACGCGCCGATCTACTCATTTCGCCTACTTGTTTAACCCACTCAGTTTGGGTAGTTAGGAGAATCGTGGACCCCGCGGTTTTGTCGAAAGACAGCAGAAAAGAAGCCATTGAGAAAATGGCTGGGGGAGAAGAGTTCGACGTCTTGGTTATTGGTGGTGGCGTCACGGGCGCCGGAATAGCGCTGGACGCTGCGACCCGCGGACTAAAAGTAGCCATTGTTGAAGCCCAGGACTGGAGCTCAGGGACCTCCTCACGTTCTTCCAAACTGGTTCACGGAGGCTTGCGGTACCTGTACCAACTAGATTTCCCGCTGGTTGCGGAAGCACTTCGGGAAAGAGGGCTACTGCTGGAACAAAATGCCCCCCACCTAGTGAAAAAACAGCCGCTCCTTTGGCCCCTGAAAACTCCGCTGATTGAACGCAGCTACTCCGCAGTAGGTGTGGGACTCTACGACGTTTTAGCCCAGTGGGCGCACCGTGGTGCCGTCCCAATTCAACGTCACTACACGAAGCGCGGCTCGTTGAAACTGGCACCAGCTCTCAGCCCAAAGGCGCTGACCGGGTCAATCGTTTACTACGACGCCAAGGTGGACGACGCCCGCCTAGTCGTCACCCTTGTGCGCACGGCCGTTCGCTACGGGGCTGTGGCAGCAAACCGGGTTGAACTGGTGGGTGTCGTGGAAAACCCGGATGGGCGTGTGGTGGGCGCGCAGCTACTAGATCTAGAAGACATGCGACCGTTTTCCATTCGCACCAAGCGCATCATCAACGCGACGGGAGTGTGGACGGAACAGACTGAAGCTTTAGCGAAGGGTGAAGAAGGGCTGCGCGTCCTTGCCTCCAAAGGCATCCACATTGTGGTTCCACGCGACCGCATCGACAGTCAGGTGGGGTTGTTCCTAAGGACAGACAAGTCGGTACTGTTCATGATCCCGTGGAAGAGACACTGGCTAATTGGGACTACAGACACCCCGTTCACCGGTCAACTAAGGGAGCCTGTCGCGGACGAAACCGACATTGACTACCTGCTAGCCGAAGCGAACAAAGTTCTAGCACACCCGCTGACCCGCGACGACGTCATTGGCACATTCGCCGGTCTGCGCCCACTGTTACAGCCTCACCGTGGGGACAAAAAGAGCACGAAAGTTTCCCGCGAACACACGGTGACTGAGGTTGCCCCCGGCATGACTGTAATTGCGGGTGGAAAGCTCACCACCTATCGCCAGATGGCACAAGACGCTGTCGACTTTGCTCTGGGGGAGTACCTGGCGAAACAAATGCCTTCTATCACCGATCGCACGCCCCTTGAGGGGGCCAGCGGCTATTTTGCGTTAGAGAACATGAAGGAGTCACTAGCGTTCGAACACGGTTTCACTGTCGACCAGATTGAGGATTTGCTGGACCGCTACGGCTCCGACATCTACCTCATTTTCGACATGGTCCGGGAGCGTGAAGAACTTGGTGAACGGTTAGAAGGAGCCCCCGAATACCTGAAGGCTGATGTCGTGTTCGCCGTAACTCATGAGGGTGCGCTGCACATTGAGGACATCATGGACCGGCGTGTGCGCCTGTCGTACAACAAAGCCGATGCTGGACTGACATCCTTGGACCAGGTAGCCGACCTGGCTGCGCAGTACTTAGGTTGGGACGAAGAACAGAAGGAACACGAAAAAGAGTCGTATCGAAGTGTGTGTGAGGCGGTTTGGCAGGCCCAGAAAATACGGTTAGAGCCGCAGGCTCAGGCCGTGAGGGAGTCCGTAACCCCAATCAAACCGTTTTTGACCGTCTAGGTCGCACAGGCTTTGCGCTTTCACGTTTTAGGAGAAAATTTTGACTGCTTTGACCATCTTTAGTTCCGAATTTCTTGGAACCGCGCTAATGGTGCTTCTGGGTATGGGTACGGTCGCAAACAACCTTTTGCGCAAAGATAAGGGACGTGGCGGCGGCTGGCTGATGATTGCGCTGGGCTGGGGCTTGGGCGTGTTCGTTGGTGTTTTTGTCGCCTGGCGTACGGGCGGTCACCTGAACCCGGTGGTCACACTGACCAGGTGGGTTCAAGCCTTCTTTGATCCAGAGCTTTCTTTGACGGGACTGGAAGAGTTCCCCATTGCGGCCAGCCCAGGCAATGTCGCCCTGTACATCCTGGCCCAACTTACGGGGGCTTTCGTCGGAGGGCTGGTTGTCTGGCTGGCTTACAAGAAGCAGTTCGACGAACCAGATAATGCTGCGGTGAAGCTGGGAGTCTTTGCTACGGGACCGGAAGTTCCCGGAAAACTTTGGCCGGCAATCACGGAAGGTCTGGGGGCATTCGTTCTCATCGCCTTTGTCGCCGTTGCGGGCGGAACCCCCACCGTCGTGGGTCCGCTCAGCATGGCCCTAGTAGTCGTCGTGATCGGAATTGGCCTAGGTGGGCCCACGGGCTTTGCAATCAACCCGGCCAGGGACCTAGGCGGACGTGCCGCACACGCTGTGCTCCCAATCCCGGGAAAGGGAAGCTCCAACTGGCAGTACTCTTGGGTTCCGGTTGTGGGACCACTGGTGGGCGGAGTCGTCGCGATCCTGGCCATCCATTTCTTGGGGTTCTCTGCCCCAGAGTTTTTAGAGACTTTGGAATAGGCGAAGGCGGCCACCGTGACGGAAAAGTTTGTTTTAGCTATTGACCAGGGCACAACCAGTTCCAGAGCCATTGTGTTCAACCACAAGGGACAAATAGTTGGTTCGGGTCAGCAAGAATTTGAGCAGATTTTCCCCAGGGCTGGCTGGGTTGAACACGACCCCAAAGAGATTTGGCGAAGTGTTCGGTTCACTGTGGCTGACGCGCTAGTTAGCGCCAACATCAACAAGAACTCACTGGCGGCTGTGGGGATCACGAACCAGCGGGAAACAACCATTGTTTGGAACCGCCACACGGGCGAACCGGTCTACAACGCGATCGTTTGGCAGGACACGCGAACAGCCAGCGTCATCCGTGACATAGCGGGAGACGACGGGTTTGGAAAGTACCGGGATCGGGTGGGCCTTGATCTGTCCACATACTTTTCAGCCCCGAAACTCAAGTGGATCTTGGACAATGTCCCGGGAGTCCGGCAAAGGGCCGAAAGTGGGGACCTACTGTTTGGAACCGCCGACACGTGGGTCCTTTGGAACCTGACCGGAGGAGTGGAAGGCGGCGTTCACAAAACGGACGTGACGAATGCGTCACGCACCATGCTGATGGACATCCGCACCCTCCAGTGGGATCCGGAAATCTGCGCAGACTTTGGCATTCCCATGCAAATGTTGCCGGAAATCTGTTCTTCCTCAGAGGTTTACGGTTACGGGCGGGATCGCGGAATGCTGCCGGGCGTGCCAATTTCTGGGATTCTGGGCGACCAACAGGCCGCCACTTTTGGTCAAGCGTGTTTTGAAAAAGGGATGGCGAAGAACACTTACGGCACCGGGTCGTTCATGATCATGAACACGGGGCACGACCTGGTGTTCTCTGACAACGGCCTGCTTACAACCGTCTGCTACAAGATTGGCGACCAACCGTGCGTCTACGCCCTAGAGGGATCCATTGCAGTCACGGGATCACTGGTGCAGTGGCTGCGTGACAACCTGGGGATAATCAAATCCGCCTCTGACGTTGAAAAGCTGGCTCTGACCGTCAACGACAACGGCGGCGTCTACTTCGTCCCCGCGTTCTCAGGATTGTTTGCCCCCTATTGGCGCGATGATGCCAGGGGAGCAATATTAGGGCTCACGCGCTACAACAACTCCGGACACATTGCCCGGGCCGCGTTAGAGGCCACCGCATTCCAGGTCCGTGAAGTCCTGGATGCTATGGACGCGGACGCACACTTAGAACTGCGCCAGCTACGTGTCGATGGCGGCATGATCAAAAACAACACCCTGATGCAGTTTCAGGCAGACATGCTTGGCGTCGACGTTGTGGCCCCGCAAGTCACGGAAACCACGGCGTTGGGAGCAGCTTACGCAGCAGGCATTGCCGTTGGGTTTTGGCAAGGAGAGGCCGACGTTGTCGCCAACTGGCAGGAAGGCGAACACTGGACCCCAAATATGGAAAGCGCGGAAGTAAACCGCAAGTACCGGCTGTGGAAAAAGGCCGTACAAAAGTCTATGGACTGGGTGGATGACGACGTCATGGAAGGCCTAGAAACTCCGTAAAGAGAAAGTCCATAAAGCAAAGGGTCTTGAGGAAGTGTTTCCCCAAGACCCTTGCTTGTTTCTAGACTTGGTTGCGTGCGTGAGAACTAGCTGTCCTGCTGAGCTTTCAACTGGGCTAGACGCTGCTCAATCTCAATTTGGGCCGCGTCGGCCTTTAGCTCAGCAAACTGGTCTTCCAGTGAGGAGGCAGCCAGCTCTGCACGTCCTTCTGCCATGGCTTCGCTTCGACGTACCTTCTCTTCAAAACGGCCTAGTTCAGAGGTTGGGTCCATGATGTTGATGTTGCTCATAGCGTCGGTAACCTTCGCTTGAGCTTCCGCTGTCCGCTGGCGTGCAACCAGCTGATCCCGGCGCAGCTTCAGCTCCGCCAGTTTCTCCTTCATTTGTTCTAGGCCAAGTTTGAGCTGGTCAACAGTCTCATTTTGAGCTGCAATCGAGGGTTCGGCAGCCCTGGCGGCTTCCTCAAACGTAATCTGCTTGCCGATCGCAGTTTTTGCCAAACCATCCCACCGGTCGGCTTCCGCCGTGTCCCCGGCAGCACGCGCCACATCTGCCTTAGTTGACGCGGCAAGGGCCTTGTTGCCCCACTCTTGCGCCTGGTCCAGGTTCGCCTGATGGTCCTTTTCAGCCAACCGCACGTTGCCAATGGTCTGGGCAATCGCTGCCTCAGCTTCCGCGATCTCATTCGTGTAATCGCGGATTAGCTGGTCAATCATTTTGGCGGGGTCTTCCGCCTTGTCGATCATTGCGTTGACATTTGCTTTAGTCAGCTGGCTGATCCGTGAAAAAATACCCTGCTTCTTTGCCATTCCTTTTTCCTATCTTGTGTGTGGGGGCGAGGACATCGCCCACCTGTCATCGTTTACTGTTGTCAGAACTTGCCGCGGCCGCCGCTTGAACCACCGCGGAACCCTCCGGAACTACCGCCGCGGAAACCGGACGAACCGCCGCGACTACTGCCACCGCGGAACCCGCTGGAGCTTCCCCCACTGAAACCACGTGAGGTGTTCCTGCGTGGTGCGGGGGTCCCGTAGCTGCCCCGGTAGGGGCTGGAGTAGGAGCTGCGTCCGCCACCGCTCATCATGGACCCCAGTGCCATTCCCCAAAGTAGGTTGCTGCCGCCACCGCGACGGTTTTGCTGGTAGATCGGCATGTTCATTGTTTGCGCCAGCGCGGTTTGCGCGTGCTGTTCCGCTGAGGAGGATGCCGCAATTGAAGCCGTCGGGTTCGTTTTCAAGTTTCGCTGCGCCAACTGAAGCTGCTTTGTGGCATTGGTGAGCGCGCCGCGGGCGCTGAGCGGGACGGCTGCACCACCGGCTTGGGCCTGGAGTTGCGCTTGGTTCACCAAGGCTTCTGCCGCAGCCAAGCGTTCAAGAGCTAAAGCCTCATTACGTTGAGCTTGCTCCCGTTCGCTACGCAGGGGCGCCAGGCTGGTGTCCAGAGCCTCCTCAGCGCTGCGTAGGTGAGCCAAAGCTTGGAGCGGATCCCCATCCCCTCTTCTTGCGGCCTGCCCCTCTTGTACCGCAGCTTGGGCGTCAGCCACCAGCGGCTGGAAGGCGGCCTGGTTCGTGGCTAGGCGGGACACGTCATCCAAGTCTGAAGAAATGGAGGCAATCGCTGCCGCCAGAACCCGGTCGGACTGCCCGATAGTTTCTTCCGCACTCTTCACGGACTCCAAAGCCGCCATAGCTAACGCCAACTGCCTAGCAGCCGTGTCTAGGCTTTCAACGGCCCCACTGCGATTTGTTGGGAGCTGTTTCCTAGCCTCTTCAACATGTTCTTGCGCGGAGTCCAACAGCTTTTCAGCAAGCTCTGGCTTTTCCTTCAAAGATGCCAACTGCACGGGCGTGAACCGCAAACCAAGGTCTGCCAAACGCCTCTGCTCTGTGGGGATGTCACTCCTTGTCTGCGCAATGCGGTCCTGGAGATCCTTCAGCTGCTGCTCCGCACCTATTTCCCTGTCGCGGACCGCTTGGAGCTGGTCTTGAGCTTCTTTCACGGGCGGCATGACGGTTTGCAGGATTTGCGTTATCTGGTCGGCGACCGCGGCCTTTTGCTGGTTTGTTCCCTCATCTAGTCCGGGGAGGAGCTCAAACGCTTGCGTGATGCCGGAGCGGGCAGTGGTCACTGCGCTGGCAAGCGCCTGCGTTTTCGCACTTCCGAACTGGGCGCGGGCAAACTGCGCGTCCTCCTCCGCTTCACGGAGTGCCTCATCAGCGTACAAAAGCTGTTGTTTCGTGGCCTGGACCTGCTCTTCCACGTTTGCCTTATTGGCTTTGCCCTGCTTGCCTTTGCGCTTCTTCCCTCGGAAAACAAAGAATCCTCCGACCCCGCCAAGAAGAAGAATCAGTACCCAAAATGCGCCACTGCCTGAGGAGTCGTTGGAAGAGGACGAGGATACCCCGCCAACCGCTCCCCCCGACGCGCTAGCGGCAAGATCGTGGAAGAAGACGATGCCGGCCTCTGCTGCGGTGGCTGGCAGGAGCGGATCGGTTTCCGCCAGGACGTCTAGGGCGGCCACGAAAGCCTGCTCAACGTCCTCATCAGAAACGGCGGCGTCGTTTGGTCCGCGGCACCATTCGCTGTCGCGCTCCTGGTAGGCGATGACGTAGACGATGGCGTTAGAGGGCAGCCCGGAACCGTCAGCAGCGTCGACGCACCAGTCCAGCGGGTCCATTCCAGAAAAGTCTGGAACAATCGCCATGTAGGGGACAACGCCGTGGGGCCGCACCTGGTCGGCGGCCTGCTTCAGCCTGTTGGTCTGGGTGGAATCAAAGAACCCGGTCGGGTCTGTTATGGGTCCATTGATTTGGACTGGCGGAGTCGCCTGCGCCACTGGGGATACCGCAGCACTAACCATAAGGAGCGTTCCTGCGACAAGTGTCACGGCTTTGCGCAGTCGCCCCCCTGAGTGTTTCACTGGTCGTCCCCCTAGTCGTCTTGGGAATAGGTGACGCACTTTTACCCCCTCAGCTCAAGCCTTAGCAGCCACTTCTTTGTGTGGTCAGTCTAGCGGGGTCCCCATAGCTGTTGAGGCTGTCCGTGGCGCCGTCTTGTCTTGAGGCAGTAGGCTACGGACAAAGACTGAACGTCATCAAAGAAGGTGAGAGCTGTGCCTGCCGGCCGGATACGATTCTTCGATCCCGAAAAAGGTTTCGGGTTCATTAACGGAGAAGACGGGGAGCGCGTCTACCTGCACGCTTCGGTACTACCCGCGGATCAACCGAACCCTCGCCCAGGTATGCGGGTTGAATACGGAGTAGCGGAAGGACGTCGGGGGCCCCAGGCCATTTCGGTGACCTTCCCCCCGGAAGCCCCGTCGGTGCGCAAGGCGCGAAGGCGTAAGCCGGAAGAAATGATCCCGGTTATAGAGGACCTCATCAAGCTGATGGACCAGTCCTCAGACCAGTTGCGTCGCGGGCGTTACCCGAAACATTCGAAGCAGTTAGCGAAAGTGCTGCGCGCTGTGGCGGACGATTTTGACGCCTGAGTTCACGTTGGGGAATGAGGGACAGTTGGCCGAAGAAGACATAGCAACCGTGCAACCGGGGACCAACCTTCAATTGCGTCGGGACGCGCGGGAAATGGTGGTTGCGGTCCGCAGTCCAAGGCGCGATGAGATTTTGCTTGGCGCCACTGAGCTGGCTCGTCAAGCGGCGCTGGAAACAGCGGAAAGTTCGCCGGTTGGGGAACACCTTGGCGCGGTCATGGTCGCTGAACGGCTGGTGGTCCACCGTTTCCGTTCGTTAGACGCCGGGTATCCCGGCTGGGTTTGGGAAGTGACGTTAGCGCGGGCACCGCGGTCGAAAAAGGCAACGGTTTCCGAAGTTGACCTTATTCCCGGGGTTGGCGCGTTGTTGGCCCCCAAGTGGGTTCCGTGGAGTGAACGTCTTGAACCTTCAGACATTTCCCGCACTGATGTTTTGCCGTACGACGCTAACGATCCCAGGCTAATTTCTGGCTTCGAACAGGTCGATGAAGAAGGTGCTGACGTACGCCAGATCGACCTGATTGGGTTTGGTCGCAAACGGGTTTTGTCCCAGCTAGGCATCGACCAGGCGGCCACCCGCTGGTACGACTCACCCGTGGGGCCAGTCCCGGGCCTCAAGCCTTCCCAGCAGTGCCAGACCTGCGGGTTCTTACTGAAACTAAGCGGGTCGTTAGGCACCCTGTTTGGGGTCTGCGCGAACGAGTGGTCGCCTGACGACGGCAGAGCCGTGAGCTTGGACCACGGTTGCGGTGCACACAGTGAAACCCACCAGTCGCGCAGGCGGTCACAGTGGCCTGTCGTGCCCCCGCGGGTGGACGACTTTGACCTAGAGGAGATCTACTTCGAGCGCCACGCCGCGAAGGTCGAGCCAGAAGAGGTCGACACTGAGGTTGCGGACACTGAGGACGCGCAGACTGAGGTTGTCGACACTGAGGTTGTCGACATCGACGCCGTTGATGGTGAGACCCTGGTCCAGGAACCAGAGGAACTCGTTACAGAGGAACTGATGGAGGAAAGCGCGAAGGAATCGCTGGATTAAACAGCCACGTCAGCACCCAAGTAAGACCTACGCCACGAACGTAGGGGCTCGTGCTGAGAGCTTTGGCACAACAGTCCAAAAAGGTTCCACCTGCCGGACGTTAATGTGTGTTTTTAGGGTCAAGTCGCCAGACTGTGTGCGTGGCTAACGCGAAAACATCTGCATCAAAGAAAAACGTCCCTACGAACGAAAGCGCACTAGACAGGTATTTCAAACTGTCGCAGCGCGGCACAACGGTGACTCAGGAAGTACGCGGTGGACTTGTCACGTTCATCACGATGGCGTACATCCTGGTCCTCAACCCCATCATCCTGATTAGCAACGTCGGTGACGACAGCGCAATCACCAGCCCGGCGATTGCTGCTGGCACCGCCCTTGTTGCCGGCATCCTCACCATCTTGATGGGAGTGATCGCCAACTTCCCAATGGCAATGGCGGCCGGCATGGGCCTAAACGCCATTGTTGCCTTCAGTTTGGGCCTGGGGCTGGGCCTAACCTACGAAGAGGCCATGGGCCTTGTGTTCTGGGAAGGCGTCCTAATCCTGCTACTGGTCCTAACGGGCTTCCGTCAGGCAGTGTTCCGTGCAGTGCCCCGCCAGCTGCGCTCCGCAATCTCAGTGGGCATTGGCCTATTCATTGCTTTCGTTGGCCTAGTCAACGCAGAAATCGTTCGACCGGCTGATGGCACCCCTGTAGAGCTGGGCATCGGTGGCTCACTAGTTGGTTGGCCGTCACTGGTGTTCCTGGTCGGACTGGTCGTCATCGTTGTCCTCTACGCACGCAAGGTTAAGGGTGCGATCCTTATCGGCATCCTGGTCGCCACAGTGCTTGCCTTTATTGTTCAAGCCTGGGCGCACTTGCCGCTGTCCACAGAGGACCCAGCTGGCTGGGCATCGGGACTGCCTGAAGTTCCAGAGTCCTTGGTGCAAGCCCCATCGTTTGCAACCCTTGGCGCAATCGACTTCTTCGGCGCGTTCACCAAGCTGGGCTGGCTCCCGGTGCTGCTACTGATCTTCTCCCTGATGTTGGCCGACTTCTTCGACACCATGGGAACCATGGTTGCGGTTGGCTCTGAGGGTGACCTTTTGGACGAGGACGGCGCGCCTCACGGCTCCGCCCAAATCCTGATGGTTGACTCACTGGGCGCCATTGCCGGTGGTCTTGGTGGCGTCTCCTCAAACACCGCTTACGTGGAGTCCACGGCGGGTGTTGGTGAAGGGGCCCGTACCGGCCTTTCTTCAGTCGTGACGGGCGTCCTGTTCCTGATCGCGATTGTCCTGTCACCCCTGGTGACACTGGTTCCCGCAGAAGCAGCTTCAACCGCATTGGTCTTCGTTGGGTTCTTGATGATGAGCCAGGTCACGGAGATTGATTGGACCCGGGTTGAGTTTGCGATCCCGGCATTCTTGACAATTGCCCTAATGCCTTTCGCCTACTCCATCACTGCTGGAATTGGCGCAGGCTTCGTGTTCTACACTGTCATCCAGGTCGCGCAGGGCCGTTGGAAGAGGATCCACCCACTCATGTGGATCGTCACCATCTTGTTCATGGTCTACTTCGCCCTGGGACCGATTCAGTCCGCTATCGGCAGCTAAACCGCCCGGGGAGGCGCAACCCTTCGTGTCCAAGACCTTCCAGTCCTTCACGCAATACAACTACAAACTTTGGTTCACCGGAAATCTTTTCGCGGCCTCTGGCCAGTGGATGCAAAGAATTGCGCAGGACTGGTTGGTCTTGACCGTTTTAACGAAGGGTGGGGGCCTCCAGGTAGGGATTGTCACCGCACTGCAGTTCCTACCGATCTTGATTCTTGGCCCCTACGGTGGGGTTCTGGCCGACCGCATGGACCGCCGCCACCTATTGCAACTCTCCCAAGCGATAGTTGGCTTGCTAGGTCTGGGCCTGGGACTTTTGATCCTGACCGACAACATCACGTTGTGGATGGTTTACGCCTTCGCCCTAGCCGGCGGCGTTGTCACCGCTTTTGACAACCCCGTGCGCCAGGCCTTCGTGTCAGAGCTAGTGCCGCCGCACATGCTGCCCAACGCGATTGCACTGAACTCCACAGCCTTCAACTCAGCCCGCCTAATTGGGCCGGCACTGTCAGGTTTCGTCATTGACTGGGTGGGGATTGGCTGGGTGTTCATTGTGAATGCAGGACTGTTCGCCGTCCCGGTTGTCACCTTGGCCCTGATGCGCACAGAAGAACTAGACCGACCGGAACGCGTCCCTCGGCAAAAAGGTCAGATCCGCAAGGCTGTGGAGTACGTGCGTAGCCGGCCCGACATTGTCCTGATCATGATCATCATTGGGACCGTCTCCCTACTGGGCCTGAACTTCCAAATCACCTCCGCAATGATGGCGACCGAAGTCTATGGGCTGCCGGCCGGCGGTTTCGGACTCATGAGTACAGCGCTTGCGGTTGGTTCAATCACCGGGTCGCTAGCTGCAGCCAGACGAAATCATCCGCGCCTACGCTTGGTTGTCCTAGGGGCTCTACTGTTTGGCACGGCCCTAGTGATTTTGTCTACCGCACCCACCTACCTGTGGTTCTTGATCCTGGCCGTGCCGGTTGGGGCCATGAGCCAAACACTGATGGCCTCTGCGAACGCGGCCGTGCAAATCACGACCGAACCGTCTTTTAGGGGCCGAGTCATGGCTTTGTACTCCATGATCTTCCTAGGCGCTACCCCGTTCGGAGCACCCCTCATCGGATGGGTCGCACAAACTGCGGGGCCACGCTGGGCTATGGCTATCGGCGGGATTGCGTCCGCCGCAGTTGCTCTGATCGTGGCTGCTATCGGTTACTTCCGCTACGGGATCCGCCTCCAGGTTGCCCGCCCCCGGCGCTGGCTCAAGCTCCGCGTGCCCGAAGGCTCGCCACTTTCTGGGCCGCCGGGAGTAGAGGAGCTCCTCAACGCAGACGGGAACCAGGACCTGCTGGACGCGGAGCAGCTCGCGGAAGAAGAAGAGTGGCGCGAATAGGAGTTAGAGGGTTAGCTTAAAAGCTGTCCTGCAACCCAGTCGATAGAGGCCAAAAGTGCGCTGATGTCCTCGGGTGAGACTGACGGGAAAGAGGAAATCCGCAGCTGATTACGGCCTAGCTTGCGGTAGCCCCCAATGTCGACAATCCCCGCTTCTCTCAGGATTGCTACCACTGTGTCTGCGGGCAGTTCAGGTGCTAGGTCAACGGTGGTTGTCACCGGGGAACGCCAAGCGGGGTTTTCAACGAAGGGTTGTGCCCAAGGCCTACTTTCGGCCCACTGCAACACTTGGTCGGCTCCGCGCTTAGCGCGGTCAGCTGCCCAAACTAGGCCACCTTGGTCCAAGAGCCACTTGATTTGTTCATCCAGCAGGATCAAGGAGGCTATTGCCGGCGTGTTCAGGGTTTGGTCCTGACGGGACTGCTTTAGCGCGCTTGCCAGGTTCAGGAAGGATGGCACCCAGCGGTCGTCTGCCTTTGACAGCTTCTGGGCACGTTCGATGGCGGCAGGGGAGAGTACTGACAGCCACAGGCCCCCGTCTGAACCAAAGACTTTTTGAGGGGAGAAATAGTAGGCATCCACCAGATCCCAATCCACCACGTGGGCGCCGGCAATTGATGTTGCGTCAACCAGGGTCAGGGCCGGGTCAGGCGCTCCCCTGTAAATGGGGGAGACCACGCCGGTCGAAGTTTCATTTTCCGGGTAGGCGTAGGTGTCCGCTTGGGCCACGTCATCTTCCACGACAGCCAGTGAGCCGTAAGGGGCAACAACTTCTTCAACTTGGAGCCATGGGGCGCTAGCCCAGTCCTGGGCAGCCTTGGCGCCGAACTCCCCAAACACGGCGCACTTTGCGGTCTTCTCAATCAGGGAGGTTGCCGCCACCGCCCAAAACGCTGTGGCGCCACCATTGCCTAGGGCGATTTCGTAAGACTCGGGTAGCGAAAACAGCTCCCTTAGACCACTGCGGACACTGTTCACTCTGGCTTTCACCGGCGCTGCCCTGTGGGATGTCCCAAGCTGCGTTGATCGGGCTAAAGCTTCAACTTGAGCGCGTCGAACCCGTGAAGGACCAGCTCCAAAGCGTCCATCAGCGGGAAGAAGTGAAACCGGGATCGAGGGGAGTTTTTCCATATCTCTACCGTAGAGCTTTTCTTCCCAGCCTTGTTCTCTAGGTCATGTCGTAGGCGGGCGCGTATCGTTTAGATGTCCCAATGGCAAAGCACTGCAATCTTCGAAGGGGAAAGTGGGAGCGGTGGCAGGCATCGACTTGATCGACACAACTGAGATGTACCTGAAGACCATCTACGAAATGGTGGAGGACAAGGTCGTCCCGATGCGAGCCCGAATTGTGGAGCGCCTAGGTCACAGTGGTCCCACAGTTTCTCAAACGATTGCGCGAATCGAACGCGACGGCTTAGTGACAGTTCGTGACGACCGGCAGTTAGAGCTCACCGAACTGGGTAGCGAACTTGCCGAAGAAGTCGTACGCAAACACAGATTGGCCGAATGCCTACTAATCGACGTGATCGGTTTGGATTGGGTTGCGGCGCATGAAGAAGCTTGCCGCTGGGAGCACGTGATGAGCGATGAGGTAGAGGAAAAGTTGAGCCTGCTACTTCAATCCCCCACGACCGATCCCTACGGCAACCCTATTCCTGGTTCCTCTCAGGTAAAGGTGGGAGAAACGAGCTTGGAAGCGTTGGCCCAGGCTCAACCAAGTGGGAAGGGAATCCTCTCCCGCATTGGGGAACCGGTTCAAGCGGACACTTCCCTTTTGAAGGAAATGGCAAAGCTTGGTCTAAAGCCGGGGACAAACGTCAGCTATCAGGCCGGACCGACGCACATAGAGGTCTGGTTGGATGAAGATCCGACACGCCCGACAAAGAATGCGGGAGAGAAAGTGAGCTTACCTACCTTATTGGCATCTCACTTGTTCATATACCAAGGGAACTAGCGAAGCCTGCGCAAAGTTGGTGACCCGAATATCGTTACCGCGTCGTGACAATCGGCTTTGCACTTAGTACTATTTAGCTCGTTGAGACAGTCGTGTCTTGATCTGCGTTCTAGGCAGCCGAATCTGCACCACCTAGAACCAGCCTGGTGGGTGCAGAGCGGAGGAACCAAATCCGACCAAGAATCTTGGTCTTGGGGTTAAGTCTTCAGACGGGGCGCTCCGGCCCTAACCCGACAGCTCACTTCGCAGGCTTAACAGGAGAGTTGGTTAGTGACAGAATTACTGTCTGCGCGTCATCGAGATGACGCTAAGGTCCTCACACCTTTGAGTGACCTTTCAAGTACTTTAGGCACCTTCGGAAAACGCTCAACTGCAGCTGCTTCAGCGGCCGGCGTTGCGCTGACCGCGGTTGTTGCCTCCACAGCTTCCGCCCTGACCCCAACTGCTGTTCCCACTGCTCCCGCAGCGGATTTCACAGCAAACTTGGAGTCAACGGCGAACAACACATTAGTTTCTCTAGACGTCGACTGGGATTCCGGTGACACCTTCACGGTTGAAGCCGAGGAGCCCCCGGCGCCAGAGCCAGAGCCAGAGCCAGTCGCACAAGCTGCGACCCGGTCTCAGGACGCCCCGCAGACTGCACAAGCGGAGTACATTCCCGCTGCAGCACCGGCCGCACGACTGGGCTCGGTAGTTGCTACCGCAGCTCAGTTCCTGGGGACCCCCTACGTTTGGGGTGGCAGTAGTCCAGCAGGGTTCGACTGCTCAGGTTTCACCTCCTATGTGTACGGAATGCACGGGATTGGTTTGTCTAGGTCTTCCTACGCACAAGGTGGCGCGGGAACGGCCGTTTCGTTAGCGGACGCCCAGCCCGGCGACTTGGTCATCATGAATGGTGGCGGACACGTCGGGATCTACGTCGGCGGGGGAACCATCATTCACTCTCCCCGCCCAGGCAAGACCGTCGAATACACGTCTATCTCTTACTTCAGCGTCCAGAGCATCCGACGCCTCTAGGATTTGGTTTTAAAATGACACAGCACATGCCGCGTCACCGTAATGACGCAAAAGTTCTTACGCCCTTCAGTGGGCTGCGAGTCAGTGCAGGGACATTCGGTAAGCGGTCAGCTGCCGCTGCCTCAGCAGTTGGCGTCGCCGCCACAACAATTGTCGCGACGACCGCTTCTTCGCTGGTTCCCACCGCTGTTCCTGCGACACCCAAGGCTGACTTCACTGCAAACTTAAAAGCAGCAGAAAGCAACACGCTTGTCTCCTTGGACGTCGAATGGGATTCCGGTGACACCTTCACGGTTGAAGCCGAAGAGCCCCCGGCACCAGAACCGGAGCCCGTGGTGCAAACGACCGCGTCGCGCTCCGCTGACCGTGCGGCGGTCGTAGACCAGCAGGTCCCAACCTCAGCGCCACCGGCTCGCATGGGGTCCGTCGTGGCAACCGCGATGCAGTACTTGGGCTACCCCTACGTTTGGGGCACCAGGGGACCGAACTCTTTCGACTGCTCTGGTTTCACCAGCTACATTTACGGTCTTCACGGGATCTCTTTGTCGTCCAGCTCTGCCGCACAGTGGGGCGCCGGCACACCGGTCTCCAGGGCTGATGCACAGCCGGGCGATCTGATGGTGAAGGCCGGCCACGTCGCGATCTACATTGGTAACGGGCAGGTGATCCACGCCTCCACCCCCAGAACAGGCGTAACGATCAGTCCGCTGTCTTGGTACGACGGCCAGCACATCGAGTTCCGTCGTTTTTAACAGCTAGGCTGGCCAGGTGAACGAACCTGGCCAGATCCTGCTTGCAGCAACACCCATTGGTAATCCCAGCGACGCTTCAGAGCGCCTGAAAGAGGCCATAGAGGCGGCCGACGTTGTCGCTGCTGAGGACACTCGTAGGTTCCGGGCCCTGTGCGCCCGCCTAGGGCTGACCCCAACTGCGCGGGTTTTGGCTTTGCACGACCACAATGAGGGTGACAAAGCAGGCGACCTCATTGAACAGGCGCTAGCCGGCGCAACCGTCCTGGTGGTCTCTGACGCTGGAACACCAACGGTGTCAGACCCTGGGTTCCACGTCGTCACCCAGGCCGCGGAGGCGGGAGTTGAGACGGTTCCTCTTCCAGGGCCCTCAGCTGCTCTGGCAGCCCTAAGTGTTTCCGGGCTGCCCACAGACCGTTTCGTGTTTGAGGGGTTCTTGCCAAGAAAACCTAGTGAACGTCGCCAAGCTCTACGTGAGCTGGCGACTCAGCCACGTACCCTCATCCTCTTTGAATCTCCCAGGCGCACAGCGGGAACACTGGGGGACTTGGCCGACATCTTCGGTGGTGACAGGCCCGCTTGCGTTGCCCGGGAACTTACGAAGACTCACGAAGAAGTGTTGCGAGGAACCTTGGCGGAGCTGGCACAAGTTGCCCAAGACCGGGAAATCCTCGGAGAGGTCACCTTAGTGATTGGTGGGGCGCCAAAGGTCGCGGCAACACAGCAGGACGTGGAGGCACTAGCCAAACAGGCCCTGCGGCTCCAGCAAGAGGAGGGGTTGCGTTTGAAAGACGCCGCCCAACAGGTCGCGGCCGCACACGGACTGCGGGTCAACCAAATAATGAAAGCGGCGCTAGCCCAGAACTAGCTCAGCAGTACGGCTCAGGACTGGCGGGAGTCCGCCAGGATGACCCGGGTTGCCCCCAGTTCTTCTAGAGCTTGCTCACCCAGCTCCACAGAAACAGGTGCCGTGAGATCCGTGAGTACCCGGACCTTGTTCAGCCACTTCAGCTTCGCCGCGTCCAAAGCCGTGTCTTTCACACAGTGCGACAACGCTAAGCCGACCACGTCGACTTCATTAATTCCCTCGGACTCCAAAATGTCCTCTAACGAAGTGCCGTCAGGACACGCGCCCTCAAAACCGGAGTAGGCGGCTTCGTATTCGCCCTTCTTCACCCGGTAGTCAATGTTCACCGCGCTTAGCTCCGGATGCAGTTCGGCTTCTGACGTTCCAGCCACGCCATGCGGGGGCCATGTGTCAACAAAGTCTGGGTTGTCTGAGAAGTGATGGCCGGGGTCAACATGCCAGTCTTGAGTTGTCACAACCAAGTCGTATTTGTCAGCGTTTTGCACGGCGTATTTCGCGACGTTACGAGCCACTTTTTCACCACCTGCAACTCCAAGCGCCCCACCTTCAGTAAACGTTGGTTGCACGTCGACGATGATCAAAGCCCTAGACATTGCTGCCTCCTATGACTGGACACCTTTGTAACGGTGATTTCCCTAATAGCCTATCGCCTGAGATCCAAAAGAGCTTGGCTGTGGCAACTAGGCTGAGCCCATGAGTCAAATCCTTGCTGCGGTTGCCTGGCCCTACGCGAACGGTCCAAGGCACATAGGTCACGTTGCTGGTTTCGGGGTCCCCTCCGACATCTTTGCGCGGTACTGCCGAATGGCGGGCGACCAGGTCCTTATGGTCTCCGGTACAGACGAACATGGCACCCCGATCCTGGTTGAGGCAGAAAAGCAAGGCCTCACACCCGAACAGCTTGCGGACAAAAACAACCAGATTATTGTTGAGGACCTGGTGGAACTGGGTCTGTCCTACGACCTGTTCACACGAACCACAACCGCAAACCACCACCGTGTGGTGAGGGAGATGTTCAAGGTCGTGGCCGACAACGGTTACATGATTGAACAGACGACGCTTGCGGCCATTTCCCCTTCCACTGGCAGGACACTGCCGGACCGTTACATTGAAGGCACCTGCCCCATTTGCGACTACGCGCAAGCCCGCGGCGACCAGTGTGACAACTGTGGGAATCAGATGGATCCGACTGAGCTTGTAAATCCTCGTTCTTCAATCAACGGGGAAACGCCGCAGTTCAAGGAGACCACCCACTACTTCTTGGATTTACCGGCACTTTCGCAGGATCTGACCCAGTGGCTGATGGGGCGGATGCAGGCTGGGTGGCGCCCAAACGTCATCCAATTCGCCATGAACTTCATGGAGGATGTGCGTCCGCGAGCCATGACTCGCGACATTGATTGGGGCATCCCGGTTCCCGGGTGGGAAGACCAGCCAAATAAGCGCCTGTACGTGTGGTTTGACGCGGTCGTCGGGTACCTGAGTGCTTCCATTGAGTGGGCGATTCGCTCCGGAGACCCGGAAGCTTGGCGTAAGTGGTGGAATGATCCCCAGGCTTTGTCGTACTACTTCATGGGTAAAGACAACATTGTTTTCCACGCGCAGATTTGGCCCGCGGAACTTCTGGCCTACAACGGCAAGGGGGACAAGGGCGGAAAACCCGGTGACTTTGGTGAACTGAATTTACCAACGGAGGTCGTGTCTTCAGAGTTCCTCACTATGGAGGGTAAGAAGTTCGCGACGTCGCGGGGCATTGTGATCCACGTGCGGGACATGCTGAGCCGCTACCAGCCGGACGCTCTGCGCTACTTCATTTCTGCCGCAGGCCCCGAATCACATGACGCTGACTTCACGTGGGAAGAGTTTTTGCGCCGCACCAACAATGAGCTTGTAGCCGGGTGGGGGAACCTGGTCAACCGCACGGCAAACATGATCCACAAGAGGTTTGGGCAGATCCCCACGCCGGGGGAGCTCAACCCTGTTGACCAGCTCCTTTTGGACCAGGTTGACGCCGGATTCACATCGGTCGGCAACCTGATTCGTGAGCACCAGCAAAAGGCGGCCATAAACACGGTGATGGCACTGGTTGGCAACGTAAACCGCTACATCGCGGAAACTGAGCCTTTCAAGTTGAAGGCAGATGACGAACAGGAAAGGCTCGCCACAATCCTTTGGGTAGTGGCTCAGTGCATCAGCGACTTGAACCTAATGTTCGCGCCGTTCCTGCCGCACTCCGCCAACGCTGTAAACGCGGTGATGGGTGGGGAAGAAGAAATTGCCCCAATGCCGCGGATCGAATGGGTTGAAGAAACGATCGACACTGCGGAAATTGGCGCGCAGGAAGGTGCGGCCATCAACGTTGCCCCGCAGGATGAGACGCAGCCGGTGACAAAGCGCTACCCCGTGATCACAGGGGATTACTCAAATGTGCCAAAGTGGAAGCGCAAGCCAGTCACGCCAGGGACACCGATCCCTAAGCCGGTAGCAGTCTTTTCAAAGCTTGATCCCACAATCGTGGAAGAGGAGTTAGCCAGGTACACCCCGGCTACACAGCAGTAGCTAGCTGCCAACCAAAGGCACCCGTGGGGCTTACAGCGGTAGCTAGTAGCCACCCGGAGGCGCAGGCTGGGGCTGCAACAACAACAACTGCAGCTAGGACCGTAATGGCGGTCGCAGCCCAGGCCTGCGTGGGGTTGGCGCCTGCCGCAACCAGGGCTGACCTGGTGTGAGCTAGTGTTTGGCCTGCCAGGAAAATGGAGAGCGCCAGGGCCAGTCCTGCGAAGGCCAGCGCCCAAAGCTCACCTTGATTTGCGGCAAACGTGCCCAAGAGCAATGCCATTGCAAGGGCCGGCACCACTTGGGCGAATTCCTTGCGGGACGAGGATAACGTTAGCGACCACACCGCCGCCGTCCTAGTGGCGCCAGCCAGCAGGCGGGCGACCAAAGACCAGAGTGCGGGAAGCAGCATAACTAGGCCAATTTGGAGCACCAGGGCCCCGCCCATGAGCGTCAGTTGCGCGTAGTCAAACCAGTCCCTAGCTCCAGCCAGAATTGCTTGCAGTCCCAAAAGAACTAGTGCGACCCCCCAAATGCTTCGGTGAGCCAACGCCCTTTTCGTGACTCTAAGGCCCGCTGCCATACCCGTGATCGCAGCGCTGGCAGCCGCTAAGACAATACTGAGGACCCAGTTGTCCTGTAGTGCCGCACCCACAAGCCACCCGGAAATACCCGCGCTTGCACCCACCAGCCCAAAAAGCACGACTTGGGGGAGGTGTTGCTTCCATAAGTTCCCGTGTTTACTCACAGGCCAATACTGCCAGAGCTCCCCCAGTAGTTCTCCACAGGACCTGAACGCGATCACGGGAACGTCGGATGGCTCCGGTAAGGTTTTTGGAAGCCACGCCCATTCACCCTGCCCACTTGCCCCGACCAATGACTCCAGTACATCGGGAGATGTCTTGACACGCAAAGCCACGGACTCCGACCGGGAGCTGAGTCGGTGGCTGGCGCGCAGCAACTTGCGTTCACGCGCGACGTACGCGGCCAGGTGGGTGAAAGGTGCGCCGGTATCGCTGGCACTGTCACTGCTTATGATTGCCACCGCCGTCGTTACTGTCTCCGTTGGCCCAAGCATCGCGGTTTACTATCTGGCAGCTGGGACGGGACACCCGTGGTGGACGGTCTTCACATCGGTGCTGTGGGCAAAAAGCTGGCTGCAGCTCCTAGTTGACGTCGCGCTACTACTCAGTGTTGGCAGCATCTTTGAACGACTATTGGGTTCGGGGCGATACCTGCTAGTTGGCCTTGGCTCTTACTGGTCGGGCACTTTCGCCGCGCTGGGTTTGGCCTACTGGGTGGAACAAAATGAGTGGGGCTGGAGTCTAGCTCTAGAGCGTCAAGACATTGCAGGGACAGCAGTGTTCCTAGCAGGTGTTGTTACAGCCGCATCGGTGCGGATCAATACGCGTTGGCGCCGACGCATAAAGGTCACTGTTGTAACAGTTCTGCTGGTCATGTTTGGCTTTGCCCAAAGCCTTGACGCTGTGGCGGCACTATTTTCAGCATCTGCTGGTCTGCTCATTGGGTTTGCTATTTGGGGACGACGGTTTGAGCGAAGACGACTGCCAGGAACGCGACTGGAAGGCCGTGTCCTAGTCGCGCTGTTGGCGTCGGGGATTGTTTTGGGAGTTCTCATCTCCTTGGACTCACCACAGTCAGTGGGCACACTCACAGCGCTTCGCTACGGTTTCATCGGTAGCACTGTCTCAGCGCAGGATGTGGCAGACCTGTGCGCCCTTGAAGGCCTTGAAGGCCAGTGCGCTCACTACACGTACCTGCTGCGTTCGAAAGGGTTGGGTTCCAGCCTCCTTATGTTGATGCCACTGGTCACCCAACTGGTCCTAGCCTGGGGTTTGAAAGCCGGGCGGCGCGCTGCAATGTGGGGCACAGTCGGTCTCCAGGGGATGGCCGCAACCATTGGTTTCATTCACATGGTTCAGGTCGAAGCCGCTGCAGCCACCTGGAAAGACGCTGCCCCGCTCCTAGGCTTTACACCCACCGGCGGTCCCACAGCGCGCTTCCTGCTGCCAATAGTTGTCCCCTTGGTGTTGCTTTTAGTGACGTTGGGTGCACGGAACCTGTTCACTGTCAAAGCAGCTCCCGGAACCTACGTGACTTTTTGGACCCACGTTTTTGCTGTTACTGGGGTATCAATGGCGGTCTCTGCCGGCTTGGGAGTTGCGTTCCGCGGCACACTGAGCGTCGGCCAAGCCCTGGAAATCATGTCGGCCGACTTTCTCATTCGCATGCTGCCGTCGTCCATGCTGTCCTTGGTTGCGCCCGGGGCCGTTGCAGAAAATCCCGTAATGATGAGCATCTTGGAGTGGGGCCCTATCTTGCCTTGGGTTGCGATAATCATGGGCCTCATCCACTCCTTCGGCTCCCGCACACTCCCCACAACCATCAGCCGCAAGGAGTACATAGAGACGCTTGAACGAACAGGGGCTGGCTCTCTGGGTTGGGCTTCAACCTGGGAGGGCAACGAATACTGGGGGTCACCCGAACACGACGCAGCCATTGCTTACCGGCCTGCCGGTCGGGTAGCACTCACGGTGACACAGCCTGCCGCGTTCGAAAAGGACATGCGGGGAGTCTTGAAAGAGTTCACCGATTTCTGCGTGGAACAAGACCTCATTCCCGCCTTCTACCTAGTCCACGCGCCCGTCGCCCAGATAGTTAGGGAGTGGGGGTGGCACCGGAGACAGGTGGGTGAGGAAGTGACGCTCAGCCTTTCTGATCTAAACATCACCGGTGACAACCCGCGGCAAGTCCCCAGCGTTATTGCTGAGGCCGAAGCTAGCGGAATTGAAGCGAAATGGGTGACTTGGGCGAGCTGTTCCAGCACCTGCCGTGATCAGATTCGCCAACTCTCAAAACAGTGGGCGGGTGACGAGCCAGTGCCAGAATTAGAGTTCACGCTGGGCCGATTACAGCAGTTGGACGACCCGCAGGTACGGATTTTGCTTGCCGTTGACAAAGACGACAACGTGCAGGCTGTGACATCGTGGCTACCCATTTACAAAGACGGAGAAATTAACGGTTGGACGCTGGACATGGCGCGGCAAGACTCTAATGGCTTGCACTTCGGGACTGAATTCTTGATCGCCAAAGCGGCCCTTTGGGGAGCCCAAGGCGGCTACGAAACACTGTCACTGTCTGCGGTGCCGCTTGCGGACACGGGGATGGGGGAGCGCGCCGGGTCTTCTCACCAGTACTTAGATACCATCTTGGAGCTGGTCGGGGAGACGCTTGAGCCGGCCTATCGTCCTCGTTCCTTACCGAACTTGCAGCCACAGTTCCAGCCCGAATACCAGCCGCTGTACCTAGCAGTGCCAGACCTTGCGGCACTGCCAGCAGTGGGAGTGGCAATAGGCCACGCCTACCTACCAGACCTTTCAATCATGGATGCCGCAGGGGTTGTGCGTTCTTTAGGGAAGGACCAACAGTGACCAGAACATACTTGGGCCCGGACAGCTCCCAAGACACGCTGGACTTTTCCAGCGCAGTCGGCGTTTCAAACGCCCCGGGAGCTTCAAGCAGCCCCGACTCTTCAAGCTCACCGGACTTGGCGGAACACCCTCTTACTCGCGGCCTCAACCCCGCACAAAAGGAAGCTGTCATCCATGAGGGCCCGCCTCTCCTGGTGATGGCTGGGGCCGGATCCGGGAAGACCCGGGTGTTGACACACAGGATCGCTCACACGCTGGCGACGGGTCAGGCCAGACCGGGAGAGATTTTGGCCATCACCTTCACCAATAAAGCCGCTGCAGAAATGCGCGACCGTGTTCAAAAGTTGGTGGGCCCAAGGGGTCGGGCTATCTGGGTGTCGACCTTCCACTCGGCTTGTGTGCGGCTTTTACGCGAACACCATGATGCTGCGGGACTCAAGTCAACGTTCAGCATCTACGACGCACAAGACTCAATGCGGCTCATGACCATGGTCTTGAAAGACATGAACGTTGACACGAAGCGTTTCACCCCGCGCTTCGTGACAGGGAAAGTGTCAGACCTGAAGAATGAACTGATTGGGCCAAAGGAGTTCGCCAACACAGCACCCTCGGATCCTGTTTCCCAATTGGTTGCAAATGCTTACACCGAATATCAAAAGCGCCTGACCCAAGCCAACGCGCTAGATTTCGACGACCTCATCATGAAAACGGTCGAAATGGTTCAAGAACACCCCGGGGTGAAAGAAGGCTTGCACCGACGTTTCCGCCACATCTTGGTGGACGAATATCAAGACACCAACCACGCACAATATGTTCTAGTGCGCGAATTGGTGGGCGACGGTAAAGATGGGGTGGCTCCTGCCCAGCTCACTGTTGTTGGGGACTCAGACCAGTCCATTTACGCATTCCGTGGTGCATCCATTCGCAACATTGAAGAGTTTGAGCAGGACTACCAAGACGCTGCCGTCGTCTTCCTGGAACAAAACTATCGCTCCACCCAGTCAATCCTTGAAGCCGCGAACTCAGTTATCGCTAAGAACGCTGGGAGGCGCCCTAAGCGGCTGTGGACGGCAGAAGGGCAGGGAGAAAAAGTTGTTGTTGAAGTTGGGGAAACAGAACATGATGAAGCCCGCCTAGTTGTCGCTGAACTAGACCGCCTTTCAGATGCTGGGGTTGACTGGGGCGACATCGCCCTGTTCTACCGCACCAACGCCCAGTCGCGGGCACTAGAAGACCGGCTGATGCGGGCTGGGATCCCCTACCGCATTGTGGGTGGTACTCGCTTCTATGAGCGTGCCGAAGTGAAAGACGCTCTGGCATACCTACAAGCTGTGTTGAACCTGGATGACGTGGTGGCACTGCGGCGCATAATCAACACACCCAGACGCGGAATTGGGGACAAGGCCCAAGGAGCCATTGCGGCGCACGCACAACGGTATGGGATCTCTTTTGGGGAAGCTTTGAAAGATGCCGACCCGGAGTCGGACAGACCCATTGACGGCCTAGCAGCTAGGGCCGCCACCCAGGTCGCGAAGCTAAGCGCTTCTCTTGAGAAAGCTAGGCAACGCGACCTTGCGGGGGACAGCCCAGCCGAAATCTTGGATGAGCTACTCCAAGAAAGTGGCTAC
This sequence comes from uncultured Actinomyces sp., assembly GCA_964344535.1. Taxonomy (GTDB): domain Bacteria; phylum Actinomycetota; class Actinomycetes; order Actinomycetales; family Actinomycetaceae; genus Scrofimicrobium. Next base: position 9,433 of record CAYFNQ010000008.1, on the reverse strand, counting down.
ACCCAGCAGCTCCAAGAATCCCTAGACCCCCAGGACGCTTCACGACTAGACAACCTGGCTGAGCTGGTGTCTGTTGCTGAAGACTTCTACAGCGAATGGAACCTAGGCCTGACAGATCCTGATGTTCCCAGACTTGAAGGACAAACCCCGCTGGGTGGCCTGTTAGAACGGATCTCTTTGATTGCTGATTCGGACCAGGTTCCACAAGAAGACGAACGCAGCGGCCAAGTCACCATGATGACGGTACACACCGCTAAAGGACTTGAGTTCCCCTACGTTTTTGTCACCGGTTTGGAAGACGGGACTTTCCCGCACCGGCGCTCAATGGACTCTGTAACCGAACTAGCAGAAGAGCGAAGGCTGGCATATGTCGCGTTGACTAGAGCCCGAAAACGGCTTTATCTAACCCGTGCCGCGTCACGATCATCCTGGGGTGCGCCTGAAGACATGCCACCTTCACGATTCCTTGACGACCTTCCGGAAGAGATCGTGGAGGTGCGTGCTCTGCCCTCCCGTGCCACGGCGTGGGGAACCCGGGACGAAGGTGCAGCCCTGTTCTCTGACTCCCAGTGGGGTGGTTACGGGGAAAGTAGTGGACCGGCTTACGGGTCCGGGGGCTACAAGAAAGAAAAACCTCTGCTGCGAAAGGGGGTGCAGCGGGAGGGGGGTGTGCGGCGCCGGCTTGGGGCCTCTACCTCCGACGAAACGGATCCCAAGTTGGCGTTAGAAGTCGGTGACCGCGTCACTCACGCCACGTTAGGGGAAGGCCTAGTGACAGGCACGCAGGGCAGCGGAAGGGCTAAAACGGCGAACATCTCTTTCCCCAGTGGGACAAAGCGACTTCTGCTGCGGATGGCTCCCATCGCTAAAGTGGAGTAACGGCCTCAAAGTTGGCGCGCAAACTCACAACTGGCGGCATAATTGGGGGCGAAGCCAGGCCAGGAAGGGAACAACGGAGTGGACCTATACGAATACCAGGCTAAAGACCTATTTGATGCGGGCGGTGTCCCGGTTCTTCCCGGTGCCGTCGTAACGACACCGGAAGAGGCACGCAAGGCGGCGGAGAAGATCGGGGAATACCCCGTAGTCGTCAAAGCGCAAGTGAAAACTGGTGGCCGCGGAAAAGCTGGGGGAGTCAAACTAGCTTGGAGCGCGGACCAAGCAGAAGAGTTTGCGAAAGACATCCTAGGAATGGACATCAGCGGACACACTGTCCACTCAGTCCTAGTGGTGGCTGGGGCGGAGATTGCGGAAGAGTTCTACTTCTCTATCCTCTTGGACCGTGCCGCCCGCACCGACATTGCCCTTTGCTCTAAAGAAGGCGGGGTAGAAATTGAAACTTTGGCTAAGGAGCGGCCCGAAGCTCTAGCTCGCGTTGAGTTAGACCCATTCATTGGTATTGACGCTCACGTCGCCAAGTCAATCCTGCGTGAAGCCGGGTTCAGCGAAGAAGAAGCTGAGCCCCTAGTTCCCGTCCTTGAGGCCCTCTGGGGTGTCTATGAGATTCAGGATGCAACGCTTGTTGAAGTGAACCCCCTGGTCCGCACAGAAGACGGTGACATTATTGCCCTGGACGGCAAAGTGTCACTGGATGACAACGCTTACTTCAGGCACCCCGACCATGCTGACCTCAAAGATGTGCGCGCTGAAGACGCACGTGAAGTAGCAGCAGTTGAGGCGGGACTGAACTATGTGCGCCTTGATGGGGAAGTGGGAATCATTGGAAACGGTGCCGGCCTAGTCATGTCAACACTGGACGTCGTGGAACTAGCCGGAGCACCCCTAGGAGTTTCTCCCGCAAACTTCCTAGACATCGGTGGCGGCGCCTCAGCGCAGGTCATGAAAGACGGACTTGACGTGGTGCTAGGGGATGAGCAGGTTCGCTCCTGCTTCGTGAACGTCTTTGGTGGCATCACCGCATGCGACCAGGTGGCGCTTGGAATCGTTGAAGCTCTGGACATGCTGGGCGACTCAGCCAACAAGCCAATTGTTGTGCGCCTGGATGGAAACAGGGTGGAAGAAGGACGCGCGATCTTGGAAGAAGCGGCAAACCCGCTGGTGACCATGGTCGACACAATGGATGAGGCCGCCGCGGTTGCCGCGCAGCTGGCCGCCGCGAAGTAGGGGGCAGCAGTGGCAATCTTCTTAAACGAATCAGACACGGTAATTGTTCAGGGCATGACCGGCTCTGAAGGCATGAAGCACACCAAGCGCATGCTTGGGTCCGGCACCAAAATTGTTGGCGGCGTGAACCCGCGAAAAGCGGGAGAAGTAGTTGAGTTCAACGTAGAACCCTACGGCCCAATGGCGGAAGAAGGACTGGTCGAAGCCGGCCCTGTGGAAGTCCCGGTTTTCGGCACGGTCCAGGAAGCTAAAGAAGCAACGGGCGCAAACGTGTCGGTGGTCTTCGTGCCCCCAGCTTTCGCTAAGAGTGCGGCAATGGAAGCTATCGACGCCGACATGGACCTGGTTGTGGTGATCACGGAAGGGATCCCGGTTGCGGACTCGGTCGCGTTCGTGCAGCACGCCCTACGAAAAGGTGTTCGCCTGATTGGCCCCAACTGCCCTGGCATCATTAGCCCCGGACAGTCAAACGTGGGTATTACCCCAGCAGACATCACTGGCCCGGGCCCCATCGGTTTGGTGTCAAAGTCCGGAACACTGACCTACCAGATGATGTACGAACTCAACGACATCGGGTTTTCTACCGCTATTGGTATTGGTGGCGACCCGGTTGTGGGGACGACCCATATTGATGCGTTGCAAGCGTTCCAGGATGACCCTGAAACCGAAGTTATTGTCATGATCGGTGAAATCGGTGGGGACGCTGAAGAGCGGGCCGCCCACTACATCGCCGGACACATCACCAAACCCGTGGTTGGTTATGTGGCAGGGTTTACAGCCCCCGAAGGTAAAACCATGGGTCACGCTGGCGCCATCGTTTCTGGGTCTGAAGGAACAGCGGAAGCCAAGAAAATTGCGCTAGAAGAAGTTGGTGTGAAAGTTGGGCGCACCCCAACCCAGACCGCTGAACTTGCACGTGAGGCTTACGCACGGTTGGTGGAAGACAACAAGTGACTTTGCCCGGGCCGCCCGGGAGCCAGACACGCCCTGAGATAACGGTGCGTCTGCCTTCCGGGTGGACGCGAGCTGCTCTTTCCGGAGTTGAAGCCGCCCTTTTGGGCTGGGTAATCCCAGCCCTAATTGGCCTACTAGGGTTAGCCTCTCAAAGCTTGAACCCCTGGCTGATGCAGGTGGACCTGTCTGCCGCAGCAGCCTTGGGAACCAACTTCTGGTCCCTGTCACTGGGTGCCCCCATGTCCGTTGGGGGACTGCCGATCAGCTTGATCCCACTTGGCTGGACACTGATTCAAGTGGTGTTGTTCCGCTTAGTGCTGCTTCCCGTCCGCAGCCACCAACCAAGTGCCATCTGGTTCGCGGTTCCCACCTTCGTGGCGACCGTGGTCATTGTCTTGGCTCTGTCACCGGGTGTCGCTAGGACCGGTCCCGTAGCGCTGGGGGCGCTCCTCATTGCCCTTGTTGCCACCACCTGGGCCTTTGTCTCCCAAAATAAGAAGTGGCCCAAAGTCTTTACCCAAACCGCCAGTATTTGGCGAGGCTTGCGCGTCGGCTTTGAATGGCTGGCCGTCCTAGCAGCTGTCGGTTTTGTAGCTGTGACCGTTGCCTTCATCGCCTCATTTGAGGAAGCTGGGCACGTCCGTGAGCTGTTAGGAGCTGCGGGTGTTGGCACCGGGATCCTAGGGTTCATCGAGGTGTCCTACCTGCCAACGTTCATGGCTTGGGCGCTAGCTTGGCTGGCAGGGCCAGGGTTCGTACTTTCCGGCGGATCCATTTCCTCTCCAACCTCCGTTGCCACTGGGGAGCTGCCCCTGTTTCCCGTAGCTCAAATGGTTCCCACAACGGCGCCAGGGGACGGCGTTGTTTGGCTAATGATCCTAGGAGGCTTGACAGCGGGGCTGCTCACGGGCCTGCGCCAACGACGACGACCCCTAGTAGAAGCGAGCCAAGAAACTGCTGTGGCTCTAGCATTTTTCGCTGGCGCCGTTGGCATCTGGTTTGCACTAGCCACCGGGAGTTTAGGTAATGAGCTGATGAGCCACGTTGGCCCGACCAGTTGGGCCTGGCCGCTGACGGTCTTGGAATTCGGACTCACTGCGGGCTTGGTGGCCATCCTTGTACAGCCCACAACCTTGACCTTCATCATTGAAGGTGCGAAAGCTTTAGGCGGGAAACTAGGGTCGTTGAAGAAGGGATCCTTGGACGCCGGCTCCCTGGACAGTGAGGCACAATAGGTTCGTGGCCACCCCAGAACATGCTCTACGCCCCGACAGGGCATCCCCGCCTCAGAGGGCTGCCCGAATCTTTGGGCTCTCAACAGCTGTTTTGGCCGGCCTCACAATTGTTTTCAGCACAGCCTTCGCCCTCACCGATCACCCCTTCAGATCAGCGATAACTTTGGGGGTTGGCATCGCACTTTTAGGAATAGCGCGCGGTGCGTGGCCCGGCCGGCCCTGGTTTTCAAGTCGCTCCAGATGGCTTGACGTCGGCGCCTACTTCTTGCTGGGCGTGTCCGTGATTTTGCTGGCACCCCTTGTCGCACTGGGCGCATAGCTTGGCGTCGCTAGTGGTGCAAAACGCATTGCACCACGGCAGACACTGCCTTCGGGTGGCGCAGTAACGCGTTATGTCCCACGACAGGGACCACCAGATTCTTCCCCCCGGACACGTACGTGCGTGGAACTGACTGATCCCATTTCGCTTGGACGGAAATAGTACGAGGATCCGCGTCGCCCTGCTCAACCAGCCTGGTAATTTCTGGGCTAGACGGCGCCAGCGAATCGACCCGCAGAAACTTCGGCGCCCACTTCACGATAGGTGCGCCCTCAAAAGGAGTCCCCACCGCCACCAGCTTTGCAATGCGGTGCTTCTGCGGCCCCAGCATCGACTGCTTGGCAACCAAGCCACCCTTGGAGTGAGCCACGACAACGACGTTTTCTAACTCTTGCTCAGCTAAAAAGTCATCCAAAGTCTCTGCCAGGTCTTCAATAGCCCCAAACTGGCGGTCAAGGGCTGGGACCATCCGCACTTCGTAACCGGCTTCAGACAGTGCCCGACCCCAAGGGATGAGCATCTCCCAAGGCTCCCAAATGCCCGGTAGCAAGACGGCGACAGGTGCCCTGAAAACCCTGGGAAACAACTCTTCGGGAGTCGGCGCCGCTCCACGCTTGCGCTTGGCCGCAACCTTGGCTCTTTCAAAGAACGCCTGACGCCAGTCCTGAAGCGCCCACAGTATTTTTCGAGGGGTCACTGGTTGTCTTCTAGCCACGCGTCCACCTGTTTTTCCCAGCGCCTCTTACTTGTTTCAGACGCCAGCGAAGCCTGAATTGATGAACGCGCCAGGTGAGCTAGCTGCGCATCTGAAAAGCCGTGCACGTCCCGCGCAAATTCGTATTGGTCTAGCAGACGGGAGCGAAACAGCAGGGGGTCATCAGCCCCCAACGCAACAGTTGCACCAGCCTCAACAAGGGTGGGCAGGGGAACGCTTGATTGATCCTCGTACACCCCCAACGAAACGTTCGAGGTCGGGCAAACCTCGAACGCTATCCCGTCGTCAACCAGGTGGTTCAGTAAGTCTTTGTCCTCGGACGCCCGAATCCCATGCCCCAAACGCGTGGGGCCCAGGTGACTGACCACGTCGCGCACGGACTCCGGCCCCAAAAGCTCACCCCCGTGCGGGAGGGACGCCAAGCCGGCGCGGCGCGCAATTTGAAAAGCGTTAGAAAACTCAGACGTCATCCCCATCCGCTCATCGTTGGACAGCCCAAAACCAACCACGTCACCGTGAGAATCACCCGCGTACTTCGCGGCCAAACGAGCCAGCGTGCGGGCGTCCAGCGGATGGCGGGTGCGGGACGCCGCCACAACCACACCAATTTCCACGTCGTTGTCACGCCCGGCTTGTCGCGCCTCATCCAAAACAATTTCTAGCGCCGGGGTCAGACCGCCCACCCAGGGGGCGTAGGAGGTGGGGTCAACTTGGATTTCTAGGCGAACCGAACCCTCCTTGGCCTCGTCCTCCGCCGCCTCCCGAACCACGCGCCGCATGACCTCTTCACTGCGAACCAGGCTGCGCGCCGAGTCGTAACTGCGTTGAAAACGAAACCATCCGCGCGCATCAGCAGGAACGTTCAAAGGGTCCTGCTCAAGCAAATGCGCCGGTAGCCGCACACCCTGATCCTGCGCCAGCTCCAACATGGTTTCTGGGCGCATCGAACCTGTGAAATGCAGGTGAAGGTGCGTTTTGGGAAGCGTCGCTAAATTGCGTCCGCCTGTTTCTGCTGGCTGGCTCATCTCCACTGGTTGTACCAGTCGATGATCCTCTCCTCAAAATCCGCGTGGTCCGGTTCGTTGAGCAGTTCGTGGTAGCCGCCTTCGACCAACTCAAGGGTCGTGTAATCAGGGGACGCTTGGGCAAAAAGCATTGAACCCTGCACGTTCGCCAGCCCGTCCGCATCCCCGTGCAAAATGAGGGTGGGGCGGGCCAGAATCTGAGCGTTCTTGATTGTCTGGTTTCCCTGAATGGCCATGGTGGCGCCCGTCAAAACCGGCACCTTGCCCTGGTAAACGTGCGGGTCATTGCGGTAGTCGACTGCCACCTGCGGGTCGCTAGAAAGCAGTGCGTCGTCAAGCTGCACCGACTTCAAACCCGGGAACAAGCGGGCAAAGGGGACAACCATTTTCAGTACGGCCAGCGGAATCTCAGTCATGGGCATAAGGGCCGGGCCTGTCACAGCCACGGCCTGGACCGCAGTCGGATCAATAATCTCTGAAGCCAGCGTGATCAGCCCACCCATGGAGTGCCCAAACAGGTAGACGGGTCCCGGGCGCTTCACATCCATGAGTGCCTTGCGGGCCTCCAAATGCTCCCCAATAAGGGCGCCGACATCAGCAGTAGCAGGGTTTTTCGCGCCGGGGCCGTGACCGGTGAAGTTGAAAAACCAGGCGTCATAGCCCGCATCATTCAAAGCCTTCTTGAAAGAGGCGTAGCGGCCGTGGTGCTCACCGAAACCGTGGGCAATGAGAACGCTACCTTTAGGCGTGTCCGTGGGGGCTAAAGAGCTTTCTAGTTCCATGCGCTAATTCTCCCAGATTCCGCAGATGTTTAGTTGTTTGCGCTTTACTGAGCGGTGGCCATCAACTCTTGTAGGCGAGTCATGCCGGTCATCAGGTCCTCATCCGACACCGCATACGACAAACGGATAAACCCGGGGGTGCCAAACGCCTCCCCAGGAACCACCGCAACCTTGGCTTGGTCCAAAATAACCTCAGCCAGGTCAGCTGAACTTTCCACCTTTTGGCCGCCAATCGTCTTCCCGAAAACCCGGTGAACAGCGGGGAAAACATAGAACGCGCCCGTCGGGGTTGGCGTGTCAAAGTCTTCGATCTGGCTCATGAGCTCCACCATCACCTTGCGGCGACGGTCAAAAGCCCGCCTCATTTCCTCCACCGGCTCCTGGCTGCCAGTCAGCGCCTCAATTGCTGCCTTTTGCGCAATGTTGTTGACGTTAGAGGTCAAGTGGGATTGGAAGGCGCTTGCGGCCTTGATCATGTCGGTCGGTCCAAACATCCAGCCCACGCGCCAACCCGTCATGGAATATGCCTTAGCCACACCGTTCACCACAATGGTTTGATCCGCAACCGGTGGGAATGCTTTCCAAATTGGCAGGGCAACCGCACCGTCGTAAGTGAGGCGGTCGTAAATCTCATCTGAGATCACCCAAATCCCGTTTTCGACGGCCCACTGACCGATTTCGCGGATTTCCTCGGGCGAATACACGCTCCCCGTCGGGTTTGAAGGGCTGCACAAAATGATCGCGGAAGTCTTGTCGGTGAGCGCCGCATCAAGCTCCTCGACAGTCACCTTGTAGTCGTTTTCCAGCGACGCAACCACAGGTACGGGGATGCCGCCCGCCAACTTCACAGTCTCCGGGTAGGTCGTCCAATAGGGGGCGGGGATCAAAACCTCATCCCCCTCATCAATTGCGACCGCACAGGCCTGGAACACGGCCTGCTTTCCACCGTTCGTTACCAAGACTGAGTCGGGGCTTAGCGGCTGGGTTCCGAAATCCCCCGCGTCATCAGCGATGGCTTGGCGCAGCTCCAAAAGACCACTAACCGGGGTGTAGCGGTGGCTGGCAGGATCCTGTGTCGCCTTCAACGCGGCGTCAACAATGGCCTTCGGGGTCGGAAAATCGGGTTCACCCGGTGCGAAGTTAATAACAGGTTCGCCCGCCGCCTTCATGGCCTTACTCTTCACATCCACCGCCATTGTGGCGGAGGGAGAAATGGCAGCTAAACGGGCAGAGACACGGTGTTTCAACGGTTTATTCACACTTCAAGGGTGCCAGATTTTAGGAAAACTTGTCGGCCCTGATACTAAAAAAGCAATCCGTACCTCACTGGGGCCGGTGGACACTGCCATTAGTCGCGGTTTACAATCAGCGTTGGTGCACCGCCGTGGCGGGACACAAGTAGGGCAGTGGCGCAATTGGTAGCGCACCGGTCTCCAAAACCGGCGGTTGCGAGTTCGAGTCTCGCCTGCCCTGCCAGAACCCCTTCGAACGGAGCAAGCAGTGAGTCAGACAACTAGCCTCCCCGGCGGTGATGACGCGCTTCCTGAGCTGCCCAAAAAAGCTGTGAAGCAGGACCGCACAAAAACTGAGGCCACGCGCTCACGTGACCAAGCGGTAGAGAAGAAGCGGCCCAACATTTTCCAGCGCATGATCACCTTCGTGAAACAGGTGATTGCGGAGCTGAAGAAGGTTCACTACCCAACTCGTGAAGAGCTTTGGGCCTACTTCTTAGTGGTGATCGTTTTCATTGCGATCATGATGCTCTTTACCGGTGTCATTGACTTCACCTTCGGAGAGATTTCTAGGTTAGTATTTGGCTAACGAAGCGCCCGCCAGCACCGATTGCTAGGCGGGTTTCTTTTCAGGGTTAGGCATCTAGGAGCACCAATGTCATTTAGAGACAACCAGGAAGAATTTGAGTCCCCCGTCCAGCCGCGTCAGGTTATGGATGAGGATGTGGATGTAGAAGGCATTGCCGGCATCGACGAATACCTTGAAGGCGGCCCAGCAGAAGATGCTGACGGCGCCCCGGACGACCAGGGTGGTGGCCCCATGGATGCGGCTGCTGCGGAAGGAATCAGTCCGCTGGACTAATTGCAGGATGTCGGCGCGGCCGGGTCGGGTTTTCCGGCTGGGCATCCAACCTTTGCTTGCATGAGCGGGGGTAGTCTGCGCCAAGGCCAGTCTGAATTTCCCCAGTTGGGGCAAGTGAAGGGAGTCCGAAGCGGTGGCTTCAGACCAAGAAGAAACGGTAGTTGAGACCGAAGAAGTGGTAGCAG
>CAYFNQ010000007.1:7885-47449 GCA_964344535.1 uncultured Actinomyces sp. | reverse complement strand
GCATGATCATAGTGACGGCGTGGCAGCAGATCGGCTACATGATGGTCATCTACATCGCCGGGCTGCAGTCCATACCAGGCGACGTCCTTGAAGCCGCCCAAGTCGATGGCGCAACGGGCAGCCAGACACTGCGGACAATCATCCTCCCGCTAGTCATGCCGTCCATCACAGTCTGCACTTTCCTGACGCTCAGTGGTGGATTCAAGATGTTCGACCAAAACCTTGCGCTCACCAACGGTGCGCCCGGGCGATCCTCAGAACTATTGGCGCTGAACATTTACAACACGTTCTACGGCCGACCAGGGTTTGAGGGCGTGGGACAAGCGAAAGCGGTGGTCTTCCTGATTCTGGTTGCCGCCGTAGTCCTGTTTCAGAACTGGTACGCACGGTCGAAGGAGCAGGTGAATGGTTAAAGAGAAGCAAAAGATGGTGAAGACTACACCCGGTGGCGTGCAAAAGAGCTACCTGGGTTGGACGATATTCTTTAGCGTCCTTTCTGTCATCTACATGTACCCCCTGCTGCTTGTGGTGATCAACTCCTTCAAGCGCAAGCAGTACATTTCGCGTGCGCCGTTCAGTCTGCCGGATGCAAAGTCGTGGGTTGGCCTTGGCAACTACGAACTAGGTGTGAAAAGGACCGACTTCTTCGCTTCATTTGGCTGGTCTCTAGTCATCACTGTCGGAGCGGCCTTCTGGATTATTCTGCTCACTTCGATGACTGCCTACTGGGTGGTGCGCGTCAACAGCAAGTACGCCAAAGCACTCTATTTCGGGTTCATCTTCAGTCTGATTGTGCCGTTCCAGATGGTCATGTTCACCCTCTCCTGGCTTGCAGACCGGATGGGGCTGACAACACCGTGGGGTTTGTGGATCATATATACGGGGTTCGGAGCGGGTCTGGCCGTCTTCATCTTTACGGGGTTCGTGAAGGGCGTGCCCATAGAACTTGAAGAAGCTGCACTCATTGATGGTTGCGGGCCGGTGCGCACATACTTCTCAGTGGTCCTCCCAGTCCTCAAGCCGGCTGTAGTCACGGTTGCGATCCTTGAGGTGATGTGGCTGTGGAACGACTACCTGCTCCCCTACCTGACCCTGAACCTAAAACAGTACAAAACCATCCCTATCGCCGTGCAGAGCCTGCGCGGAGGGTACGGTGCCGTTGACATGGGGGCCATGATGGGCGTGCTGGTATTGGCAATCATTCCGATTGTGGTCTTTTACCTGTTCGCCCAGAAGCACATCATTGAAGGGGTGGTTGCAGGAGCCGTGAAGGGGTAGCCAACTTCGAAGCATTGCGATGCCAGCACTGAACAAGTGGAGGCTCAGCAAGCTGAAAGGGGCCCGCTGGATTGCCTAAGGGGAACCAGCGGGCCCCCGGCCTTTAAGAGGCCTGAGCGTTACGCGTAGGCCCGAAACAGGAAAGCGGTGCCCCCGCCGGGGCTCGAACCCGGGACCGGCGGATTATGAGTCCGCTGCTCTAACCGACTGAGCTACGGGGGCCACGGCCAGACTCAATTGTTACTGAAGTACAAAGTCCTGTCGATTGTGTCTGCAACCGCCAATAATAGATCATCCGGGTCCGCAGCAATAAAGTCGACCTGGAAATCGTATGGTTTCCCCATCTTCAAGGTGAGCGGCGGCATCTCCAAGATCTGCTCCTCCGTGTAAGCACCGGTCAGACCTGAGTGGAATACCCGTTTCGCCTCAGGGTCCAAGATCAGCTCAGCGACTTGTCCGCCGGAAACAATCTCAACGAAGATGCCCGACGTCATCGTTTCTTCCGGCCCCTTGTTTACGAACTGGAAGGACACCCCCATGGGTTCCCCTGCACTCAAGTCGTAGTTGTCTGCCGACAGCCCGCTAACGGTGATGTCCTCTGGCTGACCAACGGTGACCTGCATGCCGTCGTCAAGCAGATAGGTGCCCCCGAAAGGTAGGGGATCTTCCGGACTGTATCCCTGGCCTCCTTGCACCAGCTCCTGAACGTCTCCAGCAGAGGCCGAACCGTCGGTGTGGTCCTGCGCGCAGCCAGCAATCGACCCGGCAAGAAGTAGCGTGGTGATGGTAAGAACAGCTAGTCGCTTCATAATTTCCTCGTTGAACCTTCGCTCCGTCAGTGGACGCACGTTTCAAGTTTGACGCTAGCACCGGTTAGGCCACAGCGTGGCGTAACCGGATCTTCGCGCCCTCCTTGCAACCTAAACGGAACCCAAACACGTGCCCCGGATAACGACTTGGTATAAACGCGGAAAAAATCTCGGGACGATGACACTGTTAGAAGCGTGAGCACTGGGGTGGCGTCGCGTTTTTGGCAAAAAGGCGTCCATGTTGCTCGAAAGGCACACATGGGATCCCTTGACCGCCTGGTTGGGAGTTATCAATGGAGAAACTCCTTTCGTCCCAGGCGCAACCCCGGACCAATGTCCACAAATTCGGTCCCAAAGTGAGCTACTTTCATAGAGTAATGGTGACCAGTGTCACGGGTGAGTGAGCACTGGCAAGTGAGTAATAGTGAAGGAATCGGTCATGACAGCCATTGAGAAGCCCGACTTCGTCGGACAGGGAGCCCAGATCCTCCCGGAGCTAGTGGAGTTGCGCAGAGCAATCCACGAAGACCCCGAACTGGGATTGGACAACCCTAGAACCCAAGAGCGCATCTTGAATGCGTTAGAAGGCCTACCCCTGGAGATCACACTCGGGAAAAAACTGACGTCAGTTGTCGCTGTCCTTCGGGGAGCCAAGCCAGGCCCCACCGTTCTTCTGCGTGGCGACATGGACGGCCTTCCCGGCGAAGAGCTGACGGGACTGTCCTATGCCTCCAAGACCGGTGACACGATGCACGCGTGCGGACATGACATGCACACCGCAGGCTTAGTGGGCGCCGCGAAGCTTCTAGCAGCTAACCGGGACAGTCTTGCCGGAAACGTCATCTTCATGTTCCAGCCGGGCGAAGAGGGTTTCGCGGGCGCGGAGATCATGATCGAAGAGGGCGTGCTGGATGCTACCGGCGACAGACCAATTGGTGCCTACGCAATCCACGTAGCCCCTGGGCCACGCGGCGTGTTCGCCACCAAAACTGGTGCCGCTGCCGCCGGGTCCAACCGACTGAAAGCAACCATTCGAGGGCAGGGTGGTCACGGCTCACAGCCCCACCTAGCCATCGATCCCGTCGCTCCAGCAGCCGAAGTTGTGTTGGCCGTCCAGTCCTATGTGACCAGGAAGTTCGACGCGTTTGACCCCGTGGTCGTGTCCATCACGAAACTGAGCACCGGGGACAACGCCATCAACGTCATCCCTGAGAAGGTCGAAATGGCTGCCACCGTTCGCAACATGACAGCCCAATCCCTCGACAAGCTTGACGATGGCCTGCGTAACGTGATCACCAAGACGGCAGAAGCCCACGAATGCACTGCTGAAGTCGATTTCCAGCGCCTCTACCCAGCCACCATCAACGACGCGTTCACCACAGAACTAGCTGTGAAGAACATGAGGGAGCTGATAGGGGAACAGCGGGTCCAGGTGGTCCCGTCACCGATGATGGGCTCTGAGGACTTTGCTTTCGTGTTGGATGAAGTCCCCGGCACGTTCATCGGGCTGCTGGCTACCCCGGCCGACATGGAACTTGACAAGGCAGAGTTCAACCACTCCCCCCGGGCCGTGTTTGATGACTCAATTCTTGGGGACCAAGCAGCAGTCCTTGCAGCATTAGCCTACGGGCGCCTAGCTGAAGCAGCTGCTTCAGAAGACGCGCAGTAGGGTCACCGGAAACCCCGCTACCCGGAAAGAATCATGATTATTACAATCCTTCAAGTCATCGTCTTCTTCGGAGCCATATTCTTAGGCTCCCGCCTAGGCGGCATTGGCTTTGCCTTCATGGGCGGTCTAGGTGTTCTACTCCTAGTGCTCCTAGGTGCAGAACCTGCCGAAATGCCACTGATGATCGTCGGCATCATCATTTCCGTTATGGCCGCTGTGGCGGTGATGCAAGCGGCAGGGGGAATGGACTACCTGGTTCAAGTAGCAGGGGCGTTCTTACGTAAACACCCAAAGCAACTGAACTTCTTAGCTCCCGCTATCGCCTACTTCATGTCAGTGCTGGCGGGAACCGGGTTCACGGTGTTCACTACCTTCCCGGTCATTGTTGAAGTCTCCAAACAGACGAACATCCCCCCTTCGCGACCACTCTCGCTAGCGGGCGTAGCGTCACAGATCGCTATCACCGCAGCTCCGGTATCGGCACCCGTTATTGTCATGGCGTCACTGCTGGAAAGCTCCAACTCAGGATTCGACTATGTCACCTTGCTGGCAGTGACACTGCCGGCAACATTCATCGCCGTTTTCGCCGGGGTCTTCATCATGCTGGGCCTAGATAAGCTGCGTGGTGCCAAACCTTTGGATCAGATGAAGGTGTACCAGGAACGCCTTGCGAAGGGCTTGGTCTCACCTCCGCAGGTCGAAGACGACAAGGTCCTACCGAAGGGCGCTAAAGCGTCAGTCTGGATCATCCTGATCGCGATCCTGATCGACGTCGCCTACTCCTTCCTGATTTCAGACGTGTTCGGCCTGGTGGCGAACCCGCCGCTCAGTAGAGAAATGGCAATCACGGCGATCATGCTGGCAGCCGGTGGGCTGATCATGCTCCTGTACAAGGTTCCCGCTCCGCGCGTTTCCGCGATGCCCATCTTCAAGTCGGGCATGGTTTCGGGTCTTTGTATCCTGGGTGTCGCCTGGCTAGGTTCGACGTTCATTGGTGCTCACGCGAAGGCGGTTGAGACATTCTCAGATGTGGTCCTCAGCCAGCATCCGTGGCTGCTGGCAGTCATCCTGGTCTTCGCAGGCGCGCTGCTCTACTCGCAGACCGCCACAACGAAGGCCATCATGCCTACTGCCCTGGCAGCTGGCGTTGGTGGCACGGCGGTTGTTGCGGCTTTCCCAGCTGTTTCGTCCCTGTTCATCCTGCCCACCTACCCCACACTGCTTGCCGCAGTTGAGATGGACGACACCGGTACGACGCGCGTGGGTAAGTACGTGTTCAACCACCCATTCTTGGTCCCCACACTTGTGATGATCGCGGTGGCTGTTGCAGTGGGCTTCCCGCTTGCAGCCATGGTCGGCGGGTAACCCAACGGCATTAAAATACTTTGGGGGTAAGAGCCAAGCGGCTCTTACCCCCAAAACTTTGAGAAGCAAAAAGTACTAGAGGACTAGTCTTCTTCCTCTTCCACCTCTAGCTCACCTTCGTCAACTTCCACGTCGGTTTCATCGCCATCGGTAACTTCTTCAACGACCTCTACGGGCTCTTCTTCAATTACTTCACCCTTGTCGCTTGAGCAGGCAGCCAAACCAGTGGCGATCAGCAGGCCCGCAGCAACGGTTGCAATAGTTTTCCTCATCAGTACACCTCCTTATGAGTCTCTTCCAAATCTTTTATAACAGCCCTGCCGCGATACTTCCGCGTGCAGTGCGTTTGTCTTCTAGGTTTCGTACGGCAACAAAAGCTCCTGCGGTTGGATTCGAACCAACGACCGTCCGATTAACAGTCGGATGCTCTGCCGCTGAGCTACGCAGGAATTGACCCTGACAAGCTTATTCTTCCAACCCGGCGCTAGCAAGCTGAAGTGCGTGGTGAGAGCTAGTCCTCAACATTGAACTCTTCGCGCAGTGTCCGTTCAACCTGCGTTGCCTTCAACTGGTCGTCTGCAGTTAGCTCTCCGTCGGTAATCAAAGTGGAGAAGAGTCCACCGTCAGGGCGCCTGCGAATCGAGGCAACGACACGGATTCCCGTTGGTGTGAAGAAAGATCTGGTTGCCAGGATCGTTTTGTTGGTGCGAGTCGTGACGGCGGACATGAGTCGCTCAGGATCCTCAGAAGCCGTTTTTAGGGAGATCGTCTGGCGACCCGGCTGCACCCAGACCAGGTGGAACATCCTTTCATTTGGTGTCCAGCGTGCGTACTGCACTTCGTGCCAAAGCCCGGAATCACGTACCCCCTCAGGGCTGACGATCATCAGGGCGTGGCGTCCCGCCAGGACAATGCTGTCGTCATCAACACGCTCAAACGGTTGGCCGTGATCCGCGACGGGAACGTGCTTAGCGAACTCTTGCGGCAGTGGCACCGACTTAGTGCGTTTCTTCTTGAACATGGTTGCTCCCTTTAGTGGCTGACGTCACGAAGAACTTGGGTCAGCTGCTTGTCGCCTAGCAGCTTCAACTTCCATTAGTGCGGCAAACGCGTCGCGATACTCGTCAGAGTCTGGGATAGCCCTGGCAAGGCGCGCCTGAAGGACACTGGCTTTGCGCAGCAGGTCTCTGCGAACTAACGAACGCACGACGCCTTGCGTGTAGTCGTGTGGGTCTTGGTCGTCGATAGGCAAAGGTTGTACTAGCAGTGAGGTCACCGCAACCGCGGTCTGGTCATCCAGCCCATCTAGAATCTTGTCGGCCCAGCGTCGCGAAGCTAACGCTACCGACTCATCGCCAACCCCCAGCTCCTTTTCTGCGATCTGAAGCTGATCCAGAAACGCGTTCAGTCCCCCGCCTGCCCCTATAGCGTCAAAGACGATCTTGTGTAGAGGCGTGGTGAACGACTGCGACACGACGTCGTCAAAGCCCGAACCAACGGCGCTAAGCGGATACTGCATAACCGCTGCCAAGGCGTTCCGTTCAGTGAGGGCAACCGGATCGGAAGGCACTTCACGCCTTGGTGTCCTAGGAGCATTTCTGGCTAAGAGTCCCAGCTCTCTTTCTACCTCTCCCGGGTGCATTCCCAGCCAGCCGGCAACCGCCCTTGAGTATTCGCTGCGCAAAGCACGATCCTTGATGCCCGCTAACACTGGCAGGCTCACCCGCAGCCCCTGCACCCTTCCCTCCGGGGTGTCTAGGTTCAAAGAGCTGATTACTGAGCGCAAAACAAACTCAAATAGGGGCACGCGGTTGCGAATCAACGTACGTACGCCGTCATCACCGTCGCGCAACCGCAGGTCGCACGGATCCATGCCCTCGGGCGAAATCGCCACAAAGGTCTGCGCAGCAAACTGCTGATCCTCAACGTAGGCGCGACGAGCTGCCTTCTTCCCAGCCTCATCCCCGTCAAACGTGAAGATGACTTCCCCACCGGCCGCTTTACCGTCGGAAAGGACGACACCTGCCGCCGGGCTATCGACGTCGCCCAAAAGCCGGCGAATCACCCTGGTGTGACCGTTACCAAAAGCGGTCCCACACGTTGCGACGGCTGTGGTCTCTCCCGCTGCGTGAGCGGCCATGACGTCGGTGTACCCCTCCACGATCACGACCTTGCGCAAGTTAGCAATGTCCTTTTTAGCAAGGTCTAATCCGTAGAGCACCTGGGACTTCTTGTAAATTGGAGTCTCAGGTGTGTTCAGGTATTTGGGGTCGTTTGGTCCGCCCTCAAGGACTCGCGCCCCAAACCCAATGGTGGCCCCGGTCAAGTCGCGAATAGGCCACATGACGCGGTTGCGGAAACGGTCATACGGGCCGCGATTACCGCGAATCGCTAACCCGGCTTCGACTATTTCGTCATCCGTGAAACCCTTTTTACGCAGGTGGGTGAGCAGCCCATCCCAGCCAGCGGGTGAGGCCCCAACACCGAAACGGTCAACGTCACTGCGACCAAAACCCCTGGACTTTAAGAACTCCCGAGCAGCCCCCGCATCAGGGCTGTCCAGGTGAGCACGGTAGAACTCCTGTGCCACGCGGTTAGCTTCAAGAAGGCGCTGTCTAGTGCCTGGGGCCACCCCTTTGCGGCCCGATCCCCCCTCATATCGCAGCTGCACTCCATAGCGCTGCGCCAAATACTCCACGGACTCAACAAAAGACAGGTGGTTAATCTTCCCAGCAAAGGAGAAGACATCCCCACCTTCACCGCAGCCGAAACAGTGCCACAAACCAGGTCCGGGACGCACGTGGAAAGAGGGTGTGCGTTCGTCATGGAAGGGACACAGTCCCTTCAGCGAGCCTGCACCACCGCCCTTCAGGCTGACGTGTTCGGCAACAACGTCTTCGATGCGGACAGTTTCGCGAAGTGTCTCAATGTCCTCACGACGAATCAGTCCTGCCATGGAGCCAGTCTAGGTCGCCCCTGCCGGTTTCTCCTGCGTCTTTGCGGCGGGCTAAAGGAGGGTCGACAGCATACCGCAGTGACGGGCGTGCCACTGGTTAGCGGAAACGTCGGTCAGTGACGCCACCTGGTCAATGACCGCCCGTTTACGTTCTGCCGGTGTTTTCGCCTGCAGCCACTGGGCCCGAAACGGTTCTTCCAAACTGCTGGGGGCGGTTTCCGTCAAGGCTTCAACCAGGTCCAAAATCAGTGTTCGCTGCTGGAAATAAAGCGGCTCGTTTTCCCTAGGCGCCATCACGTAGTGGACCGCCATCCCCTTCAGGAAGAGGATTTCGGCTTCGGTGTCGGCCGGGACTATGAGGTCTGCGGCGTAACGACCGAAAGGCCCGGGACCAAACTGTTCCCTAGTTGCCTCCACACTGGCCGAACAAAAACGCCCAATCAGTTCTGAGGTCAAGTCCTTCAGCTGCGCAGACGCAGCGTAGCTACCGTCAAAATCCAGTGGCCAGTAGGGCAAGGATGTCAGTTCCGCAGCCGCATCTCTCAAACGTTCCCTTGAGATCTGGGGGCCGTACCAGTCGATCGTTGAGTCTATGACCGCTTCAATCTCCTCCTGGTTGGCCAGGTTTGGGAGGGGAAGGTGACCTGTTGCCACCGCATCTTCAAAATCGTGAACGCAGTAAGCAATGTCGTCGGAAATGTCCATGATCTGGGCTTCCAGGCAGCGCCGTCCCGCCGGTGCATCTGCGCGCATCCACTCAAACGCCTGCGCGTCCTCCGGATAAGCTCCGTACTTCTTTTCAGATTTATGTGGGTCGGGCCCCATCCCCTTTTGCCACGGGTACTTAGTTAGGGCGTCAAGGCAGCCCCGGGTCAGGTTCAGCCCACCGTGTTCACCGTGGGGCCCCAGAACCTTCGTCTCCAACCGGCTGACAAGACGAAACGTTTGCGCGTTACCTTCAAACCCGCCAATGTCTGCTGCCGCTTCGTCCAGAGCCTTTTCCCCATTGTGTCCAAATGGCGGATGCCCCAGGTCGTGGGCAAGGCACGCAGCGTCAACAATGTCCGGGTCGCAACCTAGGTCCTGCGCCAGCCCCCGACCAATTTGCGCCACCTCCAAAGAGTGAGTGAGGCGGTTGCGGACAAAGTCGTCACTAGTGGGCCCTAGGACCTGAGTTTTGGCGCCAAGCCTACGAAAACCCGCGGAATGTAAAATTCGGGCCCGGTCGCGTTCGAAATCCGTCCTTTGGGAGACCTTCTCATGCTCACCGAAACGGCGCTGAGCGTCCGTTGACTCATATGCCCACTGCTTGGGACGCGCCATAGACGAAGATTCCACACTCACTCTTACAGGCTAGTATGTGTCCGTAGTGTCCAAAGGGCGGCACGCAAAAACACGGGAGACCCGTTGCTAACACAGCTTCGTACTGTCACCACCACGTTGGTGCACAAGCGTGAAAACACTGCGGTCCCGTGGTGGCATGGCGCGGTGATATGCGACCTGCCGGGCTCTTACGACAACGAGGATTTGGACCGCGTTGCAAAGCTCTTGCCCGACATTGCCACCCTGGGTTTTGACGCAGTCCTCCTTCGGCCAGCAGATCCGCGCGTCGACGTTGGGCTGACTAACCTACCGGCGTTCATCGACGCAGCCAACGTCTTAGGTTTGAAAGTCTTGGTTCGTGCTTTCTTGACCGACTCTGAGCGCCCGCTTCACCCTGAACAGACACCACCACTGCTCCCCCTCCAGCACGACGTGGACTCTCTTTCTGAAATGGCGCAGGCGATCCTAGGCGCGAACGCTGACGGCGTTGACCTGGGCATGGTGAACGACGAACTAGGCTCCCCGGACGGTGCAGCTAACGCGAAAGCGTTCACGCAAGCTGTCCAAGCCCAGCTGGCCGAAGTGGAGCTTGCCGGAAAAGACGCAATCCTGTCGGCCGCAATCCGCTGGGAACCGCAGGATCTGGCACAGCGCCACCTGACAGAAGATTGGTTCCATCACCTTCGCGACGACCTTTTAGTGAAAGCGCCGTGGGATGCCCAAGCCATCCAAGGCAGGGTGGGTTCCGCGTATGAGGCTAGGGACCCGCTGGGACACTCTGCAGCCTGGAGATACTCTCTGCCCAAATGGACTTCGTTCCCGGGGACCCGAAACAGTGCTGACTACGGGTGGGCTGACGCTAAAAACAGTGAACGGCGCGAAAGAGCCATGCTCCTATTCACGCTGTCTTTGCCAGGAGCGGTCTACGTACCATTCCTTCACGTAGGTGGGGGCATCAAAGCGGTGGGTGGCAAGAACCCGGGCCTAAAGTTCAACTTCCGCAAAGGCAGGCAGGCTAGGCGCGACGCGGACCTAGCCGCCAACGCAATCCGTTTACGCGCCCGCTCTGATATGTCGACGTCGACCCTGGCTTTCGTTACCGGACAGCCGTGGGCTAACAAAGACACGTGCGTTCACACCAACGGCTCGATCATGGTCGTACTGAACACGGGCAGCGAACCACTGGTCCTTCCTTCGGAGAATCGTCCCATGATCTCCTCGCGCACCACCGCCACGAACGAACTAGGTGAGACAGTGGTGAAGCCGGACTCCTGCACCTGGTTCAAAGTGACACCGCCCCAAAGCAGGGGGCCTAAAGCCTACTAGGCGTCATTCCGCAAGCGACTGGCGCAGCTGGGCCAAAGTGGGCTGGCCGGGAGCACTTTGTTCACCAGGTTTTTCACCGAGGGTCGCAAACGTAAACGCCGAGATCAGAGCAGAGTCCCCAAGTCGGCTTGCCACTGCTTTTGGTCCCATGCCAATCACTACCGCTGGTATTGGTAGTTCTTTAGCTGCCCAGTCCTGGACTTCTAGGATTTTTCCCAGCCCCGCGGGTTCACCGACGTTTTGCGCAACCTTTGCGACGCTGGCACCACTTTCAGCCATCACTGACAACGTGGTCTGCAAGAACTCTGGGTCGACGTGGTCATCGAAGCTATGAAATGAGGCCACTGTGGGCAGCTCTTTACGCAAATCCAGGATTAGTTGTGGTGCGCCATGGCGCACTAGTTCGACGTCGACCGCATCAGCCCAAGTCGCGCTTTCTTGCACCAACGCCACATACTGGGCATCAGTCGTCGCTAGTGCCCCACCTTCAAATGCCGTGCGATACGTCGCTAGAACCGGGGGCAGCCCAGCGTTCCTGGCCCAAACTGCCAGGCCGGCGATTCGTGCCTGTAACTCCGAGTCATCACTGATCCCCTCTAAGAGGTCCAGCCTCCACTCAACCAGGTCTGCCCCGGCCTGCCCAGCTTCTACCCACTGTTGCTTCACGGACTCTAGTGATGCTCCCGTTAGCGGCACTATTGCCGTCACTAGCTGCTGGTTGCCAAACCTGGCGTATAGGTCATCCACCGGACACTCCATCCTCTGCCTCAAACAGACCGCCGCGTTCATTTTCCTGAAGAAACTGGGAGTCAAGCCACCCGTGTGGAAGGTGGGGCTTACGCGGGTTCCCTTTGCGCACACCTCTGCCGAAAGCCTGCGGGTCTAGTTGCAAGTCTCTATCCAAGTTCGAAAGCAACTGCTCAAGTTCTTCCACTGTGGAAACGCGAGACAGGCCAGAACGGACAGCGCCACCGACCGGAAAGCCCTTCAAGTACCAAAGGACGTGTTTGCGCATTTCCCGGATCGCGCGCAGTTCGTCACCGTGGAACAACACGGAGCTGTTTGCGTGCACCATGAGAATGTCAATGACCTCTCCCAAACTGGGCAGCGGTAGGTCAGGCAGTCCCCACAGTGCGGCAACGAAAGCAGAGAACATCCAGGGGCGCCCCTGCGCTCCACGGCCAACAATCACGGCGTCACAGCCGGTCTCCTGCAGCATCCTCTGCGCGTCCGGGCCGGCAAACACGTCGCCGTTTCCGAACACGGGAACAGTCAGCTGGTCTTTCAGGCGTGCGATCCACTCCCATTGGGCCTGACCTGAGTAGTACTGTTCCTGCGTTCGTGCGTGCAGACCAACGCCGGCGACCCCGGCACTTTGAGCGATGTTGCCAGCATCTGTCACGGTCACGTGGTCATCATCAATCCCGATGCGCATCTTTACCGTTACGGGAACGGAACCGGGACCCCCTGGAGCACCCTGATCGACGTTAGAGACGACGGAAGTGACGATGTCGTGGAACAGATCCCGTTTCCACGGGATCGCTGCCCCACCGCCCTTGCGCGTCACCTTGGGTACGGGGCAGCCGAAGTTCAAGTCAATGTGGTCCGCTAAGCCACGTTCGACAAGTGTCTTGGCAGCCTCACCCAAGGTGACAGCATCGGTTCCGTACAGTTGGACTGACCGGACCCTTTCCTCCTGGTCCGGCGTGACCATTTTCCACGCGCCCGGGTCCCCTTCCAGCAGGGCCCTAGCCGTCACCATTTCTGCGACGTAAAGGCCACTGGGTGCGTCCTGGGGGCCGGAGCGCGCCAATAGTGGATCGGCGACACCGACCAGTGCAGCTTCGCCTTGCTCGCGGCAAAGGCGGCGGAACACCGGGTCGGTGACCCCGGCCATGGGAGCTAAAAGCAGGGGTGTGTGGACCGTGATTGGCCCTAGTTGGAGACTTGCGGGAGCGCTCACATCACCTCAAGACGTTCCAGCAACCAACCCTTCACCTCTGGAATTGGAATCCGCACCTGCTCCATTGAGTCGCGTTCACGAATTGTCACCGCGTTGTCTTCAAGGGAGTCAAAGTCGTAGGTGATGCAATACGGCGTGCCAATTTCATCTTGGCGGCGGTAGCGCCTACCCACAGCGCCAGATTCGTCATAGTCGATGTTCCACAGCTGGCGAAGCTCTTGCGCCAGCTCTTTAGCGGGGCCGGCTAGTTCCTCTTTCTTCGACAGTGGGAAAACAGCAGCTTTCACTGGGGCTAGTCGAGGATCCAGTTTCAACACCACACGCTTGTCCGTCCCACCCTTTGCTGAGGGCGCTTCGTCTTCCGTGTAAGCCTCGATGAGGAACGCCATTAGCGAGCGGGTCAGGCCAGCAGAAGGTTCTACGACGTAGGGGGTGTAACGCTCCCCGGTGGCTTGGTCAAAGTAGTCCAGCTTTGCGCCGGTTGCGTCGGCGTGAACCGTGAGGTCGTAGTCAGTGCGGTTGGCGATGCCTTCAAGCTCACCCCACTTGTTCCCGTGGAACCCAAAGGTGTACTCAATGTCGATGGTGCTCTTTGAATAGTGGGAGCGCTTTTCTTCCGGGTGCTCATATAGGCGCAGGTGGTCGCGGTCAATGCCTAGGTCTACATACCAGTCGATACGGTTGTTGATCCAGTAGTCGTGCCACTCCTCATCCGTTCCCGGTTCAACGAAGAACTCTAGTTCCATCTGTTCGAACTCACGGGTGCGGAAAATGAAGTTGCCAGGCGTGATCTCATTGCGGAACGACTTGCCGATTTGGGCTATGCCAAACGGCGGTTTCTTCCTGGCAGAAGTCATGACGTTCAGGTAGTTCACGAAGATTCCCTGAGCGGTTTCGGGGCGCAGGTAGTGCAGTCCCGTTTCGTCGTCCACCGCTCCCAAGTAGGTCTTCATCAAACCGGAAAAGGCGCGCGGCTCAGTCCACTCATCGCGTGTCCCACATTTGGGGCAGGCGATCATTTCCATCGTCACCGTGTCCTCTTCCACCCCGCGTTTTTCCGCGAACTGTTCGATCAACTGGTCTTCACGAAAGCGGTTGTGGCAGCTCAGGCACTCAATCAAGGGGTCTGTGAAAGCCGTGAGGTGACCGGAGGTCTCCCACACTGAGGTAGGCAGGATGACCGATGAGTCGATGCCGACCACGTCATCACGGGTGCGTACCATGTGTTTCCACCAGGCCCGCTTAATGTTCTCTTTCAGTTCTGCGCCAAGTGGACCGTAGTCCCAGGCGGAGCGAGTCCCCCCATAGATTTCACCGGACGGGTAAACAAACCCGCGGCGTTTCGCCAAGTTGATGACGGCGTCTAATTTTGATGGTTCGGAGCTCAACGGTTCCCCCTAAAGTAAGGCCTTCTGCGTGAAACGCTGGATTGCCCTTCCGCGCGGCCGCATCACAGCTTAGCTAGCTGGGCAACAGAAACGGTATCTGCCCAGCGTGAATCACGTCTTCTTGACACTGGTTCGCAACAACAACAGAATCTGAGAATGAGTTCAAACCCTTTCGCAGTAGCGTTTTCAAACCTTGAAGTGGGTTACGGCCACGACGTCGTCCTGCACGACATCTCCGCCACGATTGAAACGGGGCAGACCGTAGCGATAACGGGGGGCAACGGGTCAGGAAAGTCCACGCTGATCAAAACCATCATGGGCATCACCCCCTTCCAAAGGGGCACCATTGACGTCCTGGGTTACAAGAGGACCCCGGTAGGTGCCACGGGCACACCCCCGTGGATGCGTGTTGGCTACGTGCCCCAAAGACTGACAGCTGTTGGCGGTGTCGATTCGTCAGTCATGGAAGTGGTCCGGTCTGGTCTTTTGGGCTACAAAACCCTTCGGCCACCAAGAGACTGGAAGGAACGCGTCCGCCACGCACTTGACCAGGTGGGCCTAGCTCACCGTGAAAATGAGCCGTTTGGGATTCTCTCCGGCGGCCAAGCCCAGCGCGTGCTCATTGCCAGAGCCCTGGTGAGGCAGCCGCAACTAATCGTTTTAGACGAACCACTCACCGGACTGGATGCTCACAACCGCGAACGCTTGGCGACTCTTTTAGAAGAGCTCATCACCACGGGCACGACGTCTTTGATTGTCCTGCACGGCCTGGGTGAGCTAGAGCCACTCATCACTCAGGAGCTCCACCTGTCTGCCGGTCACATCACCTACAGGGGCCGCAAAGCAGACAAAGCTGCCGAAGTCCGCGATGGCGTCTGGGTGGACTTGGACTGCTCAGACGTGAAGCAAGGAGCGCACCTGTGATTGCCATACTCACCTCACCTCTATTCCTGCGCTCTCTCCTAGCGGCCCTCCTAGTTGGCTTCGCAGCTCCCGTCGTTGGCACCTACCTAGTTCACCGTCGCCTTGCCATGCTGGGAGACGGAATAGGTCACGTCGCCCTGACAGGTGTTGCGCTGGGCTGGGTAGTGGGGTCCGTGGCCGGCCTGGTCCCCGTGGACCAGCTGGCTGTTCCAGGCGCCCTAGTCACCTCCGTAGCAGCAGCCGTCGGCATTGAGCTGGTGCGCCAATCCGGGCGCACTTCCGCAGACGTTGCGCTTGCCATCCTGTTTTACGGAGGCATCGCCGCCGGTGTTGTCCTAATCGGGTTGGCTGGGGGCACGTCGACACAACTCAACTCATATTTGTTTGGCTCACTAGCCACGGTGTCTTGGCCGGACCTGATCCTCATCAGCGTAATGACCGTCCTGATAGTTGCGCTGGGCGTAGGCCTTCGCCCGGCCCTGTTTTCGGCAACTTCGGACGAGGAGTTTGCCAAAGCCTCCGGCCTACCCGTCAAGGCACTGTCGATGCTGATTGCAGTCTTAGCGGCCGTGACCGTGGCTGTGTCAATGCGAGTTGTTGGGGCCCTGTTGGTTTCGGCTCTGATGATTGTTCCCGTTGCCACGGCTGGACTGTTTTCCAAGTCTTTCAAGGGAACCATGGCCATGGGCGTGGTACTAGGTGGGATGTTGTCGGCAGTAGGCCTGTGGATCACGTTCTTCATTGACGTTTCCCCCGGCGCCACCATCGTCGTGATCGCAGTGCTGCTGTATGCAGCCGTGTTTACTTTCCGCAGTGTTTCGGATCGGCTCAAAGTAAAAGCTAGGGCACGCCAATGGCACGAATGATGCGGATGACCCGCCAGCGCCAACAAGTTTTGGAAGCGCTCAAACAGGACCAGGAGTTCCGCTCTGCCATAGCGGTGCACCAAGACTTGGTGGACCGCGGCGCACAGGTCAGTCTGGCAACCGTCTATCGGAACCTAGCCACGCTTGCCCAAATGGGAAAACTGGACAGTGTGCGCGGACCGGACGGGGAATCCCTGTACAGGCTTTGTTCCAGCAGGGACCACCACCATCACCTAGTTTGCGAAGCGTGCGGTCACACGGAAGAACTAGACCTGGACGCAGTAGAACCGCTTCTAAAACAGTCGGCCAACGCAGCGGGTTTCAAACTCACCGACCACGATCTAGAACTGTTCGGGCTTTGCCCCAGCTGCCAGCAGGAAGCGCCCTCTAGCTGACGCTGTCTTCTGCCCCACCAAAACGGCGCTCACGCCGGGCGAAGCGTTCCAGCGATTTCCACAGCTCTTCGCGGCCAAAATCCGGCCAGAGCACATCGGTGAAATCCAGCTCCGCATAGGCCAGCTGCCACAAAAGGAAGTTACTGATTCGCTGCTCACCTGACGAACGAATCAGCAGATCCACGTCTGGGGCATCTGGAACATAGAGCTTTGAAGCTAGGGCCTTCACCCCAATTGATTCAGCCTTGCGTTTGCCTGCCGCCACTTCTTGCGCCAATGCTTTCGCTGCGTCAGCAATCTCAGCCCGGCCCCCGTAGTTCACGCAAAGCAGCAGCTGGGTTCCCGTGTTGTGGCGTGTCTTTTCCTCAGCCCTCTTCAACTCTTTAATAACGGACTTCCATAGCTTCGGGGTGCGCCCAACCCAACGCACCCTCACACCCCAAGAGTCCAGCCGGTCGGTGTGACGGCGAATGGTGTCGCGTGAATACCCCATTAGGAAGCTGACCTCAGAGGGGCTGCGACGCCAATTTTCCGTTGAAAACGCGTACATGGACAGGTATTTGACGCCCGCCTCAACAGCTCCCGCCACAGTGTCCATGAGCGCCAATTCTCCGGCTTCATGACCCTTCGTCCGTGGCAGTCCCCTAGCGTTCGCCCACCGGCCATTACCGTCCATGATGACAGCAACGTGAGCGGGGGCTAGGCCGATCAGCTGCTCTGGCACCCGGTTTGCCCCCATCCCCGGTGCCGCCAGCGGATCAGTGGTCACTGCCCGCTCCAGCTGTCGCAAAAGGCAGTGAGGACAAACGCTGTTCTAGGTGCCACTGTCCCCAGGCTCCAGCCAAGTCGTGGGCTCTTTCCCAACTGTTGTGGTCCGCAGCTAAAGCCGCATCCCAACTGGCATCAACCAGGTGACTCATCAATTGAAGGACTTCCGGGGAAACTTTCACCGCGTCGCTAGGTGTGCAACCTTCACAGTACGCTCCGCCTTCCGCCCCAAACCATGTGAGCCCGACACTTTGTTCGCAGGCAACACACTCTCTCAGAGCCGGACGCCAGCCTTCTAAATCCATGGCGCGAAGCAGGTATGCCGCCCCTATTAGGGGTGCAGGACGTGAGTCGTCAACCAGTGCGTGCAAAGCTCCATGCAGTAGCCGAAACTGTTCTGGCTGTGGTTCTTGCGCCCCTTCTGAAATCTTCTGCGCCGTCTCCGCAACGAGCTTCGCGTTGGTGAAAGCCGCATAGTTGCGTGACAACGCATCCGAATAAGCCGCAAGCGTCTGCACTTGCGTCACAGTGTCTAGGTTGCGTCCCCTATAAAGCTGGACGTCAACCAGGTTGAACGCGGCAAGCCGACCACCAATGCGCGACCCGACGCGACGCACGCCTTTAGCGACTGCACGGATTGGACCCGTGTTTTCACCAAGCATGACCATGATGCGATCTGCTTCCCCCAGCTTGTAGCTGCGAAGCACAATCGCTTTGTCACGATAGGTGCGGCTCATGCGCCCATTCTGGCACGCACAGGTGCCGTGTCAGTCGCGCAGCGCCCTGTTCAGCGCAGAGACGACAGCCTTGTATGTAGCCCGGGCAATAGAAGCATCTATACCCACACCCCAGACAACCTGGTCCCCAATTTTGGCTTCCACGTAAGACGCTGCTTCGGCTTCTTCACCAGCGGACAGTGCGTGTTCTGAGTAGTCCACAATGCTCACATCTTGTCCCACTTCGCGCATTGCGTTTACGAATGCGTCAATGGGACCGGAGCCGTCACCTTGGATGTCAACCTCCACACCGTTGTCAAAAATGGTGGCCCGCAGGTGTGCGCCATCTTGGTCTGAGGTGACCGAGGATTTGCCCAGCACAAAGCGCCCCCAGCTTTCCAAGCCCTCAGCAGCGTCGGTGGGAAGGTAGGCGTCAGCAAAAATCTTCCACAGGGCGTCGGCGTCGATTTCGCCACCCAGTTCCTCGCTCTTATCCTGAACGATCTTCGAAAACTCGATCTGCAGTCTGCGCGGCAGTGCCAGGCTGTGGGCGGAGTCCATGAGGAAGGCAACGCCACCTTTTCCGGACTGGGAGTTCACGCGGACAACAGCCTCATACGTGCGGCCAACATCCACCGGGTCAATGGGCAGGTAGGGGATCTCCCAAACCACGGCGTCCTCACTGCCTGCTTGCTTGACCTTCTTTGTCCGCACCGCGAATCCCTTACCAATTGCGTCTTGGTGGGATCCCGAAAATGACGTGTAAACCAGGTCGCCGGCGTAGGGGGCGCG
This sequence comes from uncultured Actinomyces sp., assembly GCA_964344535.1. GTDB lineage: Bacteria > Actinomycetota > Actinomycetes > Actinomycetales > Actinomycetaceae > Scrofimicrobium. The sequence goes on along the minus strand of CAYFNQ010000007.1, from coordinate 28,911 downwards.
CTCTGGGACGTCCATGCGCGTGCAGTATTCGACGGTGCGGCGGACCTCATCAATGTCGGAGAAGTCCAGTTGTGGGTCAACGCCTTGCGTGTAAAGGTTCAGCGCCAAGGTAACCAGGTCAACGTTGCCGGTGCGTTCGCCCTGTCCGAACAGGCAGCCTTCCACCCGGTCTGCGCCGGCAAGCATCGCCAGCTCAGCAGCCGCTACAGCACTGCCCCTGTCGTTGTGGGGGTGGACTGAGATGGTGACGTGTTCACGTCGGGAAAGGTTATCCGACATGAACTCAACCTGGTCTGCGTACACGTTGGGGGTGCTGCGTTCAATCGTGGCGGGCAGGTTCAAAATGATCTCCCGCCCCTCTTGCGGTTCCCACGTGTCCATTACGGCTTCGCATATTTCCAGTGCGAATTCCGGTTCCGTATCAATGAAGATTTCCGGTGAGTACTCCAGACCAACAACCGTGCCGTCCAAGAGCTCTTCCGCATCCTCCATTATTTGCCGGACACCTGCGGTCGCCAAATCTATGGTCGCCTGCTTGTCGTTGCGGAACACAACTTCGCGAAACAGTGGAGACGTCGCGTTGTAAACGTGGATGGTTGCCCTGGGGAACCCGACAAGAGATTCCACTGTGCGACGAATGATGTCCGGGCGTGACTGAGTCAGGACCGACACCGTCACATCGTCGGGCACAGCTCCGTCTTCCACCAGTGAGCGAACAAAATCAAAGTCTGTTTGCGAAGCGGCTGGGAACCCGATCTCAATTTCTTTGAAACCCAGTCGCACCAAAAGGTCAAACATCAGCCGTTTGCGGGCCGGATCCATGGGTTCAACTAGGGCCTGGTTCCCGTCACGTAAGTCCGTGGAAAGCCACCTGGGTGCTTTCTTGATTTCCTTGGCGGGCCAGGTGCGCTCCGGGTAGCTGAAAGGGTTCGATTCTGAGAAGGGTCGATATTTGTGTGTCGGCATTCCCGACGTGGTCTGAAAGTGTTGTGGGCCCGATGTTTTCACGGGAGGCTCTTTTCTGTAGCTGTCCTATTGGTAATCGGAAAGCGCTGCAAACCCGCGTCTAGTCTTTTCCGATTTTGATCGAAGCTAGCCGCGGCAGCAAAGCGATAGGAGTAGAGCTTTCACAAGGCTCAATGTAGACACCCGGCAAGCCTGGCGCCAACCGTTCCACTTTGCGGAAACCTAGAAACCAAGTTTGCGCAGTGCTTTCGGGTCTGTCTGCCAGTTTTTTAGCGTGGTCACGTGAAGGTGTAAGTAGACGCGCCTACCCAAAAGTTCCTCAATGTAGGGCCGGGATTCAGAACCAATGTGCTTTAGGCGCGAACCCCCCTTGCCTATAACAATGGCTTTTTGGGATTCACGTTCCACAAAAATGGTTACGTAGACGTCTAGGATCCCCTGGCCAACACCCTTGTCCCGTTCCACCATCTCATCCACACGAACAGCAATTGAGTGGGGCAGTTCGTCACGGACACCCTCAAGCGCTGCTTCCCTTACGTACTCCGCAATCAAAGTCGCATCCGACTCATCGGTCACGTCTCCGGTTGGGTACAGTTGCGGCCCCTTAGGTAGGAAGGAAATGAGCACGTCTTCTAAAGTTTCGATGCCACTTCCCAGCTTCGCGCTCACTGGGACAATTGCGGCGAACTCCCCCAGCTCTTGAATATCCACTAGGTGCTGTGTCATTTCGGCAGGTGAGGCTAGGTCCGCTTTGGTGGCAACAGCGATCTTAGGGACGTTCATTTCCAGCAACTGTTGCGCAAGAAACCTGTCCCCGGGACCAACTTTTTGGTCAGCCGGGAAACACATGGCAACCACGTCAACGTCTGAAAGAGCTTCCCGGACCATGTCGTTCAGCCGGTCCCCAAGCAGTGTGCGGGGCCGGTGGTAGCCGGGGGTGTCGACCAGGACGATTTGCCCACTTGGTCTGGTGACGACACCGCGGATGACGTGGCGCGTGGTTTCTGGGCGTAACGAGGTGATGGCGATCTTTTGACCGACCATTGCGTTGATCAGCGTGGACTTGCCAACGTTAGGGCGCCCAACTATCGCCACAAAGCCGCTTCGATAGTTGTCTGGGCGGACGGGGAAATCCACGGACTCATCAATGCCTGCTACTTTCAGCATCTGGTCCAAACTTTGTGACTGCTCATCTGGCTTACTCATCAACAACTTCCTTCCTTGCTGCAACGGGGTCTTCAACCACTTCGACACTCACAGACTGAATCTGCTTGCGTCTCCCCACGTCGTCACCCGCTTCCAACTTGATACCGCCATACTCAACGCAGTCACCGGGCAGCGGAACCTTGCCCAATTGTTTTGCTAGCAGCCCACCCACAGAGTAGACCGTGTCCTCATCCACCTTGACGTCTAACAAATCCTCTAGGTCCGCTAGCGAAAATGAGGCTGGGACACGCCAAACCCCCGGGCTTATCTCCCACGGGATCAAACCGGGGCGGTCGTGCTCATCGGTAAGTTCGCCAACCAGTTCCTCCAAAATATCCTCGGCCGTTACCAGGCCCGCAATCCCACCGTATTCGTCTACTACCAACGCCAAGTGCGTGTTGTTTGCCTGCATGACTCGAAGTTCGTCGTCGGCAAGCTTCATTTCTGGCACGAAGGAGGCGGGACGCATCATGTCGGCGGCTGTAAGCTCACCGGGATCCTCGGCACCACTAACGCGTCGCACCACATCTTTCAGATACACGGTCCCCAAAATGTCATCCAGGGTCTTACCCACTACGGGCAGTCGCGAAAACCCGGACTGCATGAAAATACCAACCACGTCTTGCGCCGTGGTGTCAAAGGGGACGGTGACCATCATTGCCCTAGGCACCATCAACTCACCCACACGCGTTTGACCCAGCTCAAAAACTGATTTGAGGATCTCCATGTCCTCTTCATCCAGCTGAGGAGTTTCCCCTTCCGAAACCTCATCAACTAGCTCATGCAGCTCTTGGGCGACTGCAAGGCGGTCTTGGGCGGCGTCTTCTTGCGCTGCTTGCAAAGCATCCTCTTCCCGCTGCTTGGAGTAGAGCCTTTTCGCCAGCGGGGCACCACGCAAAGCCACCCACACGTAACGCTCCCCCACCAAAAGCTGTGAGGTGGCTGCAACAACCAGTCCTTGGGCCAACAGAGCGATCACCGCTGAAAGCAGTAGCGAAAACTCAATAGGCAGGGGTACCAGCAACAAGCCGGCGACGGTCGAAGAAAACACTAGGAGCAGCCCCAATGCACCAACTAGGGAGCGGCCCACCAGGCTCTTTGTGGAGTCGCGCCGATAGGTAAGCGCCTCACCTACGGCTGTGGCTCCCTTACGACCGGCCTCCTGCAAATCCTCCACAAACGCGAACGTGAGCCGACCAAGCGCCGTGTCTAGAACCGTCACCCAGCTTGAAAAGATGATCAGCACCAACCCAAGCAGCCAAAGCGCCCCGATAAGAAGTAGGTACAAACACTACTCCGAACGTTGTGCCAAGAAAGTGAGGAGCAGCTTGCGTTGCAGGGCGAACATTTCTTCCTTGTCCTCAGGCTCCGCGTGGTCGTAGCCAAGCAAATGCAAAATCCCGTGCGTGGCCAAGAGAAGCATTTCCTCTTCCTTTGAATGGCCGGCCGCAAGTGCCTGCTTTGCAGCGACGCTGGGGCAAATGCACACATCCCCTAGAACGCCTTCTGCAGGGGCGCTTGTGGGGCCACCGGGACGCAGCTCATCCATTGGGAAGCTCATCACGTCCGTGGGGCCGTCCAACCCCAACCACTGCTTGTGCAGGGCCTCCATGGGTTCTTCTTCCACAAACAAGATGTTGAGGTCCGCGATTGTGCCAACGTGAAGCTGGTGCAGGACGTGTTCGGCTAAGTGCACAAACTCCTCAGCGTCGATACCGTGCGACGTTTCGTTGATGACTTCAATGGTCATAGGTCACCTGCTCCTGTTGACAGCTCATACTGTCCATAAGCATCCACTATGTCAGCGACAAGCCGGGTGCGAACGACGTCCCTACTTGTCAGATAGCAAAATTCGATCCCATCAATTCCAAGAAGGATCTTCTCAGCCTGCTTCAGCCCCGAACGCTTACCACCCACCAGGTCCACTTGGGTTACATCGCCGGTAACCGCCATCTTGGACCCGTGTCCTAGGCGCGTGAGGAGCATTTTCATTTGCGGTCCAGTCGTGTTTTGGGCTTCGTCCACAATCACGTAAGCATCGTTCAGGGTCCGGCCCCTCATGTACGCCAGTGGCGCCACTTCAACAGCCCCTGCTTCTAGCAGCCCCGGCAGTGCACCTTCTTCTAACAGGTCGCCAAGCGCGTCATAAAGGGGACGCAGATAGGGGTCAATCTTGTCGGTGAGTGAGCCGGGAAGAAACCCCAGGTTTTCACCAGCTTCAACTGCCGGTCTTGTGAGGATGATGCGGCGCACATTCCCCTCCAGTAGCTGTTTCACGGCTTCTGCCATGGCCAGATACGTTTTGCCAGTGCCGGCAGGACCAATGGCAAACACGATGTCGTGGCTAGCTAGCGCATCCATGTACTGGGCTTGACCGTCAGTCTTTGCCCGAACGTTCTTCTTCGAACCAACGACTGTCGTCCCACTGGATGTTGGGGTTTCTTTCAGTAGATCCACAGCTTGTTGGACACCGACCGCATCCAAAGCGGACCCGCTTAGCGCCAGTTCTGCAAGCTCTGCAAGGATCGCCGTGACCGTTTCCACCGCGCCCGCAGGACCGGCTACGGAGATGCTTCTGCCGCGCAAAATCAGTGAGACGTCTGGGAAGCCTTTTTCCAATGTGCGCAGCACGCTGTCCGCTGGGCCTAAGAATTCAACCAAGTCCACGCTTCCAGGAATGGTGAAAACCTGCGTTGCTAGCCGCTCAACTACACGCGTCATTGGCCCCTACCATCGCTCTAACGCTACGTTTGCCACCACCAGTGCCGCAGCGCCTGCGTTGGCACTGCGCATGACATGAGGGCCAAGTCCGACTATCTGAGCCCCAGCATCTTGGAATTCGGCCAGTTCACGTTCACTGATGCCGCCTTCAGGACCGACAATCACTACCACGTTCGTGGCGTCGGGCGAAACTGCTTGGGACAGCCGCTCTTGTGCTTCTTCGTGGCAGACAAAAACGTCCGCGCCGTCTTGCGTCCACGACCGAATCTGCTGGGTAAGCCCAGGGCTCTTTAATGGCGTGTGCAGTTCGGGAACCTTGGAACGTCGCGACTGCTTTGTGGCTGCTTCTAAAGCCTCTTGCCACTTGCGTAAACCTTTGCCGGCTTTTTCGGGGCTCCACCGAACAATGCTTCGGTCAGCTTGCCAGGGAAGCACAGCATCGACACCCAACTCCGTTGCTGTTCGGATCGCCTGTTCATCATCCCCGCCCTTAGCTAACGCTTGAACCAGGATCAGTGAAGGCGTCAGGGTCGGTTCTTCCCCGACCCGGTCGACCCGCACCATGAGCGTATCTGCGCCCTGTGCTCCAGGAGCGGACGCCACAGTCCCCTCAACGCGCCAGCCGCTTCCATCCACCAGGTCCAGGACTTCCCCGTCCTGCAAGCGCATGGAACGTGCTGCATGGCGTGCTTCCGGGCCGGCAAAAGCAATTAGGTCCCCGTCGCGGACTTTGGAAAGTGGTTCCTCCCCACCGTCTTTTAGAACAGTGGGAGCTAAAAATACCGGAGCTGTCACCGGTGCCCCGTTGTCCCGAAGGCGTCACGCAGGCGCCCAAACATTCCCGGTTTGCTTGGGGGTCGTGGGAAAGTGTCCTCCCCGCGCACGCGCGCCAACTCTTCAAACAGTTCGCGGGACCGGTCGTCCAGCTTCGTGGGCACTTCTACTTCAACGTGAACAATGATGTCTCCCCTGGGGCCAACCGACCGCTCAATCCCCAGTCCTTTCAAGGAAATTTCCTCACCGGGCTGAGTTCCTGGGGGAATAGTCACTTCTTGTTTCCCATCGAAAGTTTTTAGCGGGAACGTGACTCCAAGCGCCGCGGTTGTCACGGGTATCGTCACCGACGTGTGCAGGTCGTAGCCGCGCCTGGCGAAAAACGGGTCTTCCTTCACCGACACTTCGATGTAAAGGTCACCGTCGCTGCCCCCTTGGCTGCCGGCCTCACCCTCACCCACCATACGAAGCCTTGAGCCTTGGTCAACTCCCGGTGGAATGTCCACTTCAATGGTCCGGGTGGCCCGCACCCGCCCTGCCCCGACACATTCCGGACAAGGGTCGCTAATTGTCTGCCCTTCACCCCGACATGCAGTACAGGGAGCTGCCACACGAATTTGCCCCAGCAACGAATTCTGGATCCGCATCACCTGGCCGGTGCCCTGGCAGGTAGCGCAAGTCTTCGGCGCGGTTCCTGGCGCGGCAGCGCTTCCGTGGCAGGTGTCGCAGGTAACTGACGTGTCCAGCAGAACCTGTTTGCGGGTTCCAAACACCACGTCTTCTAAGTCAATTTCAACGTGGACCTTCTGGTCGCGCCCCGGGCGACCACGGGGCCTAGTGGTGGCAAACGGTGAAGAAGCTGGGCCGTTGAACATGGCCTCAAAAATGTCTGCAAACCCGAAACCACCGAACGGCATCCCGCCCGGGGACCGCCCGCCGCCCAAGTCGTAGTTCTGCCTCTTTTGTGGATCAGACAAAGTCTCATAGGCCGCAGAAAGCTCCTTGAAAGCTTCCTCAGACTGCACCCCCGCATAGTCGGGGTGAAGCTCACGAGCCTTTTTCCTGTAGGCGCGACGAATCTCTTCCACACTGGCGTCACGGCTGACACCTAAAACCTGGTAGTAATCCGCCACTTACCGATCCTCTTCTTGCCCAAGCCAAGCGCTCTGACTGTCTTTTGCCCCCGCCAACAGTAGTTCGCTCAAGCATTCTGCTACAGCCTTTGTGGCCGCAAGCGAAAGCGGGTAGTCCATCCTGGTGGGTCCAATGACACCGACGTGGACCGTATCGGTTTCGGGGACAGCGTAAGTGGCTGAGACTAGGGACGCTTCAGCCAATGATGGACTTTGGTGTTCTTCTCCGATTGACACGTCAACGGGCCGCACGTGCAGTGATGTGAGTGCGCCGATGAGGTCTTCTTGGTCTTCTAGTGCGGCTAGGAGCGCGGCTGGGTCTGTCAGGGCGTCCGCGTCCTTGACCAGGTTCGCTCCCCCACCGCTCACGACTTTTGCTACGCCAAGGGGTTTGAGGATCTCACGAACTGCCTGCGCTGCGGCTCGCGTTACGGGCTGCAGGTGTGCGGGCAGGTTCGCGCCAGCTGTGCGCAGGGCTTGGCGTATTTCGTGGACGGTTTTGTCCGCCGCAGCATTGGTGAGCGCTTTTGACACTACCTGTAGATCCTCGTCATCCAGATCGCTTTGGTCTAGTTGAAAGTTCCGTTCCGCGACCCTTCCGGACGTGGAAACAACTAGGACCATGAAGCGTGGCGGCAACAGGTCTATGACTTGGATTCTTTTGACGCCGGCCAAGGACAGGTCCGGGAATTCGGCTATTGCTGCTTGGCCCGTCAGTTGAGTGAGGAGGCGAACAGCTTTTACCACTGTTTCTTCCGCGTTCGGGGCCTTAGCTAAAGCACTGCGAATGTCTGCGCGCACCACGTCCCGCCTTTTGGTCGGCACGTCCAGGTGGTCCACGAATTGGCGGTAGCCGGCGTCTGTGGGAACGCGTCCTGCGGAAACGTGGGGTTGGTGGATCAGCCCTTCTGCTTCAAGGGCGCTCATATCGGAGCGGATGGTGGCCGAGGATACCCCGCCGACATGGTCACGCGCCACCGTCTTGGAGCTGACGGGACCACGGGTTGCCACGTGTTCCACAACAATGGCTTTCAGGACGTGAATTCGGCGTTCCTTTTGCGACATTCTCCCCCCGTCCCTCACGACTCGCATAACTTGGATGCTGACCTGACCACTGGTCGGCTTAGCTGGCCCCAGTTTGGCACTTAGCGGCTCTCAGTGCTAGTTTCCCGGGCCCGTTTGCTGTGCTGGTCCGCGGTGTTCGTCTACTGGGACGCTTGGCTAGCTGGGTGTTCATTCCCACCCAAGCAGCAGCCGGGTGACGTAGTCGGCCAGTAGCCTGCCTTTTTGTGTGAGGACTAGGCGCCCGCGTTGCAGTGCTTCTGGACCCACTAGGGCTTCTTCGACCAGTCGTTTTGTGGTCGAGGGTGACGCGACCGTTGCGCTCAACCCTTCCCTTGTTCGAATTCCTAGCATGACTGCTTCGGTTCGGCGTTCGTCCTGGGTAAGAAACTCACCTTGGAAGCCGGGCGAGGTGTTGGCGTTGAGCCTTCCCGCATACGCGAGTGGGTGCTTCACGTTCCACCAGCGCATCTTCCCAATATGGGAGTGGGCTCCGGGCCCAAAACCCCACCAGTCCCAGTCCCGCCAGTACGCCAAGTTGTGCTTGGATCGCAGCTGGTCAGTTTTTGCAAAGTTAGAAATTTCGTACCAGGAGTAGCCGGCGTCGCCAAGCGCATCGCTAACAAAAACATACTTTTCGGCGTCTAGGTCCGGGTCGGTTTCGGGAAGTGTGCCGCGTGCTATTTGTGCGGCCATTTTGGTGCCTTCTTCAACGATTAGTGAGTAGGCGGAGACGTGGCCGGGGTCTAGGTCTATTACTGCTTGGACGCTTTGTTCCCACTCCCTCAGTGTTTCTGTTGGAGTTCCGTAAATCAGGTCCAGCGAGGTTTGTAGACCGGCTTCCTTGAGCCGGGCCAGGGCGACGGGAACGGTTTCTGGCCGGTGCTGGCGATCTAAGACTTTGAGGATCCTTGGGGACGCTGACTGCATTCCCATGGAGACGCGGGTGACACCGCTGTCTTTCCATGCCCGCACTTTTTCGTCGGTCACATCTTCGGGGTTGGCTTCCAAAGTGACTTCAGCATCCGGGCCGATTCCATGCGTGTCTCTAATGCGCCCCAACATGGTGTCGATGGCTTGCGGGGGCAGCAACGACGGAGTCCCTCCACCGAAAAAGATGCTGGAAGCTGCCCTTCCCCCCAGTCCCACTTGATCCAGCACTCTTTGGGACAAGTCAATTTCTTTGACGACCGAGTTCGCATAGGTTGCAGTGTCAGCGCCGTCTCCAAACTGGGCCGTGTAAGTGTTGAAATCGCAGTAACCACAGCGGGTCGTACAAAAAGGGACGTGAACATAGAGGGCAAAGGGACGCCCTGCTTCCGCTTCAACCAGTCCCGGCTTTAGGTTGCCCGTTGGTTCCCACACGTGGCCCTCAACCTGGGCTCCCACCTACGGTCTCCGCGGTTTTCGCATGGCGACTATGTCCCGAATTTCGCGTCCTTGTTCCCTGCCCTTGCTCTCAAAGTGGGTGATGATGCGCTTGGGGTTGCGCGGCGCGAAACCTTCGTAGACGTTCGTGAAATCGGGGTTGTTTTGGATGACTTCCAACATGGACTCCGCATAGTTTTCCCAGTCCGTGGCCAGTGCCCAAATTCCTTCGTCTTTCAGCAGACGCGCAGCGGTTGTCGCAAAGTCAGCAGAAACCAACCGGCGTTTGTGATGGCGGCTTTTACGCCATGGGTCAGGGAAAAACGTCCACAGCTCATCCGCTGACCCCGGTGCCAACAACGTCTTCAGGGCTTGCTGCGCATCCGCCTCCACCACAGCAATGTTGGCGATTCCAGCTTCACCGGCGACCGAAACTAGGCGAGCCACCCCGGGCAACCACACTTCGAAGGCCAGGTAGTCCACGTCCGGGTTGGCAATGGCGGCTTGAACAATCTGCTCACCGCGCCCCGACCCAACTTCTACGACAAGCGGTGCCCGCCGTCCAAACAGCACCTGCGGATCCAGGTGGAACTGCGGGTCAACACTGGTGAGGCCCTCCCCCCGCTCCACCGGTACAAGGTAGCTGTCCTTGAACTGCGTATAGGACTTCTCCAGGTTCGGGGGGAGCCCGCGGGACCTACGAGTGAAGGATTTTGTGCGCGCCAAAAAACGGGTCGGCCGAGCGTCTTCTGACTCTTCTTTTGGATTCATTCTTGTGGGCTTATTTTTTCCCGGTGGGAGCATCCGCAGTCAACGCGGCGATGAAGGCTTCTTGGGGGACATCCACGCGACCAATGGACTTCATCCGCTTCTTGCCCTCTTTTTGCTTCTCCAAAAGTTTACGTTTTCGGGAAATGTCTCCGCCGTAACACTTAGCCAGCATGTCTTTACGAAGCGCCCGAATTGTTTCCCTAGCAATCACCCGCGACCCAATCGCGGCCTGCACGGGAATTTCAAACTGCTGCCTGGGGATCAGGTCTTTCAGCCGTTGCGTCATCCGCACCCCGTAAGGGTAAGCGGCATCCTTGTGCACGATGGCACTGAAGGCATCGACCTGTTCGCCGTTTAGTAGGACATCAACCTTCACCAGGTCCGCTTCCTGGCTGCCAGCTTCTTGATAATCCAGGGACGCGTAACCGCGGGTCTTTGATTTGAGGTTGTCAAAGAAGTCAAAAACAATTTCTGCCAGTGGCAGCTTGTAACGCAGCTCCACGCGCTCAGGCGACAGGTAGTCCATGCCCAGCATCTGGCCGCGACGCTCCTGGCACAGCTCCATCACCGCACCCACATAGTCGGACGGCGTCAAAATTGTTGCGTTAACGACCGGTTCTTTCACTGATGCCACTTTGCCGTCGGGAAACTCCGATGGGTTGTCGACGCGGGTTACGCGGCCATCTTCAGCTTCAACTTGGTAAACAACGTTCGGGGCTGTTGCAATCAGATCCAGGTTGAATTCTCGTTCCAAGCGTTCGCGAACAATTTCTAAGTGCAAGAGACCTAGGAAGCCGCAGCGGAAACCAAAGCCTAAAGCCACCGAAGTTTCCGGCTCAAAAGTGAGAGCCGCGTCGTTCAACTGCAGCTTGGTCAAAGCTTCACGCAGGTCCGGAAAGTCAGACCCATCAACCGGATAAATCCCAGAAAACACCATGGGTTGGGGGTCGCGGTAGCCCGGCAAAGGATCCTCGGCCGCGCGCACTGCAGTCGTCACCGTGTCACCGACCCGGGATTGGCGAACGTCCTTCACACCGGTAATCATGTAACCCACTTCGCCAGCGCCAAGCCCAGACGTCGGTGTGGGTTCGGGAGACATGACCCCGATCTCTAAGAGTTCATGCGTGGCGCCCGTGGCCATCATTTTTATGCGGTCACCCATCGCCAAATGCCCGTCAACGACACGGACGTACGTGACCACTCCACGATATATGTCGTACACGGAGTCAAAGATCTCTGCGCGTGCAGCTCCCTTGGGGTTCCCGTGGGGTGGCGGCACCTCCGTGACAATCCGGTCCAACAGCTCTGGGACACCCTCACCCGTTTTGCCGGAGACACGAAGGATTGAGTCTGGGTCAACACCCAGCAAAGATGCGACTTCCTCCGCATACTTTTCAGGTTGAGCTCCGGGTAGATCAATCTTGTTCAGGACCGGGATGACAGTGAGGTCGTACTCCATGGCTAAAAACAAGTTAGCCAGCGTTTGCGCTTCAATCCCCTGGGCCGCGTCGACCAGCAAAATAGCGCCCTCACACGCTGCTAGCGACCTGGAGACCTCATACGTGAAGTCGACGTGCCCCGGTGTGTCAATCATGTTCAGGACATATTCTTTGCCGTCAACAACCCAGGGCATCCGCACAGCTTGGCTTTTAATGGTGATTCCGCGTTCGCGTTCAATATCCATGCGGTCCAAGTATTGGGCCCGCATTTGGCGGTTCTCCACGATCCCCGTCAACTGCAGCATGCGGTCAGCCAGGGTGGATTTGCCGTGGTCGATGTGCGCGATGATCGAAAAGTTGCGTAGCCTGTCTTCAGGCGTGTGACCAGGCTGATTCACAGACTCATTGACGGTGGGTTGCGACAAAGGACCTCCAACAGTTCCAAGCTCCCAGCTTGCCACGGTAAAGGGCTCAACAGAAAAAGTGTTGACCCTAGCGCACCGGGTGAGGCGAAACGCACAACACAAGGGTCGCCCCGAACGGTTTTGGACTTATGTGCCCTGCTAGCATTACCGATTGGACTCCACGCCCGGTCGAGCGTGGTGTCAGGTAACAGCCGTTTGCGGGCACCCCACGCCTGGTCCCGGCCTAACCTCACCCCTCATCGGCCCAACACTGAGAAAACATATGAGGAGAGTCTAAGTGGCGAACATCAAGAGCCAGATTAAGCGCAACAAGACGAATGAGAAACGTCGTGTGCGCAATCAGGCGGTGAAGAGCGAACTGAAAACGCTAGTACGAAACACCCGTGAAGCAATTGCAGCAGGTGACAAAGAACTGGCTGAAAAGAACCTGCAGATCGCTTCCCGCAAGCTGGACGTCGCTGTTTCAAAGGGTGTAATCCACCGCAACCAGGCAGCCAATCGCAAATCGAAGCTAGCTAAAGCCGTCAACAAGATGTAGCTAGAAAAAGCACGTGAAATTGGCCCGGATTCGCAAGGATCCGGGCCAATTTGCTACCGGACTGGTTACTGGCGGAAAAGCTGACGGTAAATGTCGATGATGGCCAGTTCTACGGTCCCCGCCTGATCCCTGGATCCCCCACCTTTGATGTCGCTGTCAGCGTCAGCTAGGCGACGCAAAGCAAAACCAAGGGAAGCGTCAGTCCAAAGCCTGCCATCCCCGCGCGCCCGCTCCGCCTGCCATGGAGGCATCCCTAAGTCCTTGGAGGACAGTCCAGGGATCCTCACTTTTGCCATCGCCCGGAAAGTCTGAGCCAACACAGCAACCAGAACAAGCGGATTGACACCCGTTTGCATGGCCTGCCTGGCAAGCAAAATCGCGTCGGTCCCCTTCCCTTTAGCAAGCGCGTTGGAAACTTCAAACGGCTTTGTTTCAACACGGCCCCGGAAAAACTGCGTGACTCTTTGGACGCTGATGTGGTCTTCCGTATCAGCAGCCAACTGGCGGGCAAACGCTAAAAGTTCCAAAGTGTTGCTGCCGACAGCCGCAACCAGCGCCTGTGCGGCAGCGCGGTCAATGCTGACCCCAAGGGATTCAACCTCAGCGACAACCAGGTCTTCTTTTTGACGCTCACCGGCGGCGCCTTTGCGTAGCTCCGCCTTAGTTTCCGGGAACCCTTTTGCACGGAGTGCTTTCAGAACCTTTAGGCCGCGGTTGCCCCCACCGTGTTGCAGAACAATCCAGGCGTTGGGTTCTGGGGCTTCCACATAGCGAGCAAAGTCGTCAATGAAAGCATCGGTTGCCGACTCCAAGTTTGAAATGAGCACAATCTGGGAGTCGGTGAACAGGGATGGCGCCAGCAGATGTCCCAGCTCGCCTTTCTCATAGTTGGCGGCACTGGCGTGGATTTCTGTAGCGTCCGGAGCGTAGGTTCTCAGCTGCGACAAGTATTCGGACACAGCCCGCTGCGCTAGCGCCTGCTCACCACCAAAAACCAGGCTGATTGCCGCTGCGCTACCTGCTGCGCTCACTGCCACCTCCCAGATAATCCTTGCCTCGATAGCTCATTATGAGCGCGGCGAATCAAAACCCCTAGTCGCGGTAGTGCTTTTACAGCTAAAACAGTCAGCACCAAACCACACAGGGCGAAGATCGCGCCTTCGATCCCAGCGGGCCACACCATCCGGGCACCCGGAAAACTGGCAACTACGCGGGCAACTCCAAGCACCCAGGTTGCAAGCGGGCGGGCCAACAAGCCAAATACATGAGCCAATGGCCCAGCCCACCAGCCGGTTGCTGCGACACCAACACTGAGCACGGTGAGCGGCGCGACTACTGGGGCGACCAGCAGGTTAGCGATGAGTCCCCAGGTGGGGAGCCAGGGATTCACTAGGGGAAGCAACGGAACCGTGGCAGCCTGCGCCGACGCGGTGACGGCAACGGCTGAGGAAACCGCCCGCACCAATCCCCTACCGCGCAGTTGTGAAGGGAGCAAACGAAGCAACTGCTTCTCCAGGGGCCTAGAAGCCGTGACGATCCCCGCGGTCGCAATCACAGAAAGTGCAAACCCAAGGGACAGCGCCATCCAAGGCGCAACCAGCACCGTGACTAAAACGACCGCCGCTAAGAGGCTCAGTGGCATTGCGGGGCGACGCCGCAGCATCCCCCAGGTTGCCAGCGCACTCATAGCGGATGAGCGAATCACACTGGGAGTTGGACCTACAACGCCAACTAGGACGACCAGGAATGTCACCGTGACTGCCGCACGTGTTTTACGGCGACCACGGGTGACAACGTTCAAGACCGCCAACGTCGCAGCAACGTGGGATCCCGACACTGCGGTTAGGTGTGTCAGTGAGCAGGTGAGCATGTCCTGCTTCGCTTCGCGCGGAAGACCCGAATCATCCCCCACAGACATTCCTTGGATTAGGGCGCCGGCGGGCCCAAAGCCCTCCACTTCTTGGCCCAACTTGTTGCGGACATGAGCCGACAGGTACTGCCAAGGTGGCGCTGAGCGTTGAAGTTTGAAACGGCTGCCGCGCAGCGCTGCAACGTACGGCGGAGACAACCAGTCTTCGCGGGTCAGCTTTCCGAACACTTCCCACTGCTCGCCCAAAACCGGATCGGGTAAGTCAGCAGGGAAGTCCTCTAAGCTGACCCAAACTTGGGCTCCGCTCCACCCTGCATCCGCCACCCGGGCATCAGCCACCCGGGCTCGAAACGTCCGCTGATTGCTACCCCAAGGTGTTGACGGTGTCTGGGGGTGCGAATCCACTTTGACCTGCACTCTCTCAAATACCCCATCACCCACTTGTCGCAGTGGTTGATCTAAAAAAGCAGTGGCCGCCACCGTGCCAGAAAGGTACGCAACCAAGAACGTGACAGCCCCCGCACCCACTAGACGTACCTTCGTTTCACTTCTGGGGACCACCCAAAGAGTGAGCGCCGCACCTAAGACGCCCAGTGCAACGACTGCAGCGCGACCGTTTTCCAGGGCCGGCGCCACCCCAACAATCACACCTATCCATGCGATGAGTGCGAACGCGACCAGCCTCAGGTCCCAGCCCCTTGGCAGTGGGGAGCGGGGTGCCGGCGGGCTGGGCGTTGATTGGCTTTCAGGTGACTTCATGAGGCCAGGCTGCCCAGAAAACAACCCGCTTCACCCCGCACTGTCCTGCCCTGTGGAAAAGAGCAGAAGACGGCTCTTGGGTAAAACCACTGACTTAAGCCGAACGGGCACTGCCAGTGGCTAGAATCACAATATGACTAAGGCAGACAAGAATTCCGCACAACAAGGCGCGACCACGCTTGGGGTGACCCTAAGTCTCCTCATCTTCATCGAAGTCACTTCCGGCTTCGTGCAGGGTTTTTACACGCCCCTCCTCCCAGACCTAGCCCACCGGGTCGGCGTTTCTGGTGAAGCGATGAACTGGTTCCAAACGGCGCAAGCCATGTCGGCTGCGGTGCTGGTCCCCCTGCTGTCGAAAATGGGTGACGTTCTGGGCCCCAGGAAAATCCTCAAAGGCGCGGTTGTTTCAGTCCTATTGGGGACGCTCCTAGTTGCCCTTGCCCCCGCGTACCCCATCGTTTTGGTAGGCCGTGTGCTCACCGGACCACTAGGCGTGTGGCTGCCGCTTGCGGTAGCGCTGGTTTACGTGCGGGTGTCCGGGCACACAGCTACACGCGCTATCTCAATTCTCTCTGCTTCCCTAATGGGTGGAACCCTACTGGGAACCTTCGTTGCCGGCGTCTCAGAGGGACTAGCCGACTCCCTGCTGATCCCGCTTTTGCTGCCGGTTCTACTAGTGGCTGCCTCAACTGTGATTGTCTTCTTCTTCCTCCCGAAAGACGTCCGCTTAGACAGAGGCGGCATCGACTGGATTGGATTCTTGGGCTTTGGCGCGCTCATCCTGACCGTGATCCTGGCTTCTGCCTTCTTGAACCCGCACGACAGAACGACCTCCTTGGCACTGTTTGCCGGTGTCCTAGTTGTTGGCGTCATCTGGGTCATTTGGGAAAAGCGGGTCGACGACCCGGCAGTCAACTTGCCTCTGACCACTTCTAGATCCATGGCTCCGCTGTACATCACCGCAATCAGCCTAGGTCTGATCTCAGTGGATGCGCCCTCAAACTTGGTTGACTTCCTAGGACGAAATCCCGACGTTGTCGGCTACGGCTTTGCGGCCAGCTCAACCCTGCGGGCAGGCATGATCACCGCGACGCTGATATTCGCTACCATCGGTGGCTTTGCCTCCAGCTTCATAGCGGCAAAGCTGGGCATGCGCATAACAATGGTTGGTGGCGCAATCACCGGGGCCGTAGGCCAAGCACTGATGATGGTATTCCCACACACCCTGGCAGTCTTCTGGGTTGCCGGCGCCATCATGGGAGTGGGACTAGGAGTCTTGATGGGCGCTATGCCAGCCCTGGTCGCCCACGCAGCTCCTGCCGGGCAGACCTCTAGCGCCAACGGCGTGTACTCAGCTTTCCTAGCCATGGGTGCAGCTGTGGGAGGCGCCGTGTTCAAACAGGTCCTCCGCGCTTCGGGAACCGCTTACGGTGTCCCCACTTTGAGCGGCTTTGAAACAGTTTGGGCAATTACAGTGGGCATGTTCCTACTGGCAGCGGCAATGATGGTGGTTGTGAAACTCAAAGCCAGCGTTGCAGACCCCGTCGATGACTAACCAGGGCACAACCCCACTTCGATTCGGGAAAATAATTTCGCCCCGATACCGGTGACGGCCAGCAGATCTTCATTCGTGCTAAAAGCCCCCACCGCTTCGCGGTGGTCCAAAATCCTGCTGCCTAGCACCGGCCCCACGCCGTCCAGGGTCTGCAGCTCCTCCAAAGTTGCGTGATTCAAATCCACGCAGCCTTTGATAACTTCTGAACCTGCTCCTGGCGGTTGCTCAGGTCCCGCCAGCGCTGGCGAGACGTCCTCCCCAACCACGGCCACGTGAACGTGCTCACCGTCCTCAACCAAACGCGCCAAGTTCACCGACGTCCAATCCGCATCCGCGTGGAACCCCCCGGCCGCGGCAACCACGACCTCTAGTCGCGATCCCGCAGGCACCGACAGCACGCCTGGTTCCACGACCGCTCCCGTCAAATAAACCCAGATGTGCGTGGCGCTGCTTCCCTCCCTATCCATTTCCGACATCGGCTTAGACGCGGACAAGGACCGCCCCGCGGTCTCAGTCCTGCCCTGTTCTTCCACACCGGTCTGTTCCACGACCGTTTCTGTTGCTTTTGGCGTTGGCGAAGCATGGACAGGCCAAAGTGTCCTTAGGATTCCTAGTACAGCCAGAAAGACCACGGCCCCCAGCAAAAGCGTCACAGAAGCTGGAGACAATCCAAGGCGCAACTCCTTGCTTGCGTGTCTACCCATCACCCCAAACTGGCACCCGGATTCGGCGCTGACGAAGCTCTTGGGCATACCAGTGGAAAACCCCTTACAGCCGCCCGTGTTGAAAGAGTCCTAGAATGCCTCTATGACTTCTAAGGCACGCACCCGCGTCGCACTGATTGGTGCCGGCGCAATGGGTCAAGCTCTCTCACAAGGGGCTCACAAGACTGCCCCGGGCCAGTGGGACTTCATTTTCTTCGACACCAACCCGCACGTTGCGAAGCGGGCTGCCGACGCCGTGTTGGGTCAAACTGCACCCAGCATGCGCGACGCTCTGTCCCAAGCTGACCTAGTTGTCCTAGCCGTGAAGGCACAGATCCTGCCGGAAGTGTTGAAAGAACTTGGCCGCTTAGATGTGCCACTCATTTCCATTGCCGCAGGACGCAGCACTGAGGAGATCACGGAGACCCTGATGAGGGCGGGTGCCGACGATCCCCGCGTTGTTAGGGCCATGCCGAATGTGAACGCCCGGGTCGGAAAAGCAACGACCGCAATTTGTGGCAACCAGTTTGCTACCCAAGCAGACCTTGGCACAGCGACCGCCCTACTGGAATCAGTAGGAGACGTCATGGAAATCCCCGAAACAATGTTCGGGGCGTTTACGGCGGTGGCTGGGTCCTCGCCCGCCTGGTTCTTCCGTATCGTCAACTCTTTGGCGGCGGCCGGAGTGAACGCGGGACTATCGAAAACCGACGCACTACGGGCAACAGCGCTGACTATGGCGGGGTCGGCCGCCATGCTGGTGGAGACCCTGGACAACGGCGGTCACCCGGAAGAGCTGGTTGACCTGGTGTGCTCACCGGGGGGCACAACAATTGCCGGACTGTTGGCAGCCGAAGCCGCTGGCCTCTCCCCCTCGTTAGCCGACGCTGTCGAAGCCGCCATAGAGCGCGACAAAGAACTGGGTAAATAGGCCCACCTACCATTCACTACAAGTAACTGGAAAACACGAAACTGGAGTTTCTTATGACGCCTGACGTCCCCACCATTCCTGCAGTCCTGCCCGCACCAACGGTCCCCGACCGGGTTTCAGGCGACGGACTAGAACAAAAGTGGGACCAGGTCTGGGAGTCGGCGCAGGTCTACCGCTTTGACCGGGATGCCGCTAAAGAGAACATCTTCTCCATCGACACCCCGCCACCAACAGTTTCAGGTTCCCTACACATCGGTCACTGTTTTTCATACACGCACACCGACACCATGGCTCGCTTCCAGCGCATGAACGGCAAGGACGTGTTCTACCCGATGGGTTGGGATGACAATGGCCTACCCACGGAGCGCCGCGTGCAGAACTACTACGGGGTTCGCTGCGTTCCATCCATCCCCTACGACCCGGATTTCGTTCCCCCTCACGAAGGTGGTGAAGGCAAGTCCGTCAAGGCCGCCGACCAGGTCCCCATCTCCAGGCAAAACTTCATAGAACTGTGCCTCACACTGACCAAATCCGATGAGGAACAGTTTGAAACACTATGGCGTCACCTGGGCCTTTCCGTCGACTGGTCAACCACGTACCAAACAATTGGCGAGGACGCGCGGAGAGTAACGCAGGCGGCATTCCTGCAAAACTTAGAAAGGGGCGAGGCCTACATGGCCAGCGCACCGGGCCTTTGGGACGTCACGTTCCAAACGGCGGTCGCCCAAGCCGAAGTGGAGTCGCGCGAATATCCGGGCCACTACTACAGCCTGGTTTTTGAGGGACAGACGGAGGAAGGGAGTGAGGATATTGTCATTGAGACGACTCGCCCCGAACTGCTTGGCGCCTGCGTCGCTCTGATTGCCCACCCTGATGATGAGCGCTACCAGCACCTGTTTGGCAAAACTGCACTCACTCCTGGTTTCGGGGTTGAGGTCCCCGTCTTGGCCCATCCGCTAGCTGAAAAAGACAAGGGTGCAGGCATCGCGATGTGCTGTACGTTTGGCGACCAAACCGACATTGTTTGGTGGCGCGAACTTGACCTGCCTCTTCGCGCCATCTTGCAAAAGAACGGGCGGATCATTCAGGAAACCCCGCAGTGGGTGACGACGGAAGCGGGCAAGCAGCTGTTCGAAGACACCGCAGGCAAGACCGTGTTCTCAGCCCGCAAAGCCATCGTTGACGCTCTTGCTGCCACGGGGCAGGCTCCGGGAGAACCCAAAGCGACCCAGCGTATGACCAACTTCTTTGAAAAGGGTGACCGGCCCCTAGAAATCGTTACCTCCCGGCAGTGGTATGTGCGTAACGGTGGGCGTGCTTTCACAAGAGAAGGCGCCACCTTGGACCTGCGTGAAGAAATGCTGGAACGCGGGCGCGAACTGGACTTCCACCCCGACTTCATGCGCGTGCGCTACGACAACTGGGTGCAGGGTTTGAACTCAGACTGGCTGATCTCCAGGCAGCGGTTCTACGGAGTGCCGATCCCGGTTTGGTACGCGATTGGTGAAGACGGTGAAGTCGATTTTGACCAGATCATCACGCCACCCCAAGACGCTCTACCCATTGATCCGACGACCGACGTTCCCGCCGGCTACACCGCGGAGCAGCGTGATGTTCCCGGTGGTTTCCATGGCGAGGAAGACATCATGGACACCTGGGCCACCTCATCCCTCACCCCCCAAATTCCCACAGGGTGGCTGCGGGACGAAGAGCTCTACAACAAACTTTTCCCCATGGACATGCGAGCTCAGGGCCAAGATATTCTGCGCACCTGGCTGTTTTCCACGATCCTGCGTTCGAACCTCCAGTTTGATTCCCTGCCGTGGAAGAACGCAGCCATCTCCGGCTGGATCCTGGACGCAGACCGCAAGAAAATGTCCAAGTCCAAGGGTAACGTGGTCACCCCCATGGAGCTGTTGGAAAAGTACGGTAGCGACGCCGTGCGCTACTGGGCTGACTCCGCCCGCCTTGGTGCGGACGCCACCGTGGATGACGGCCAGTTCAAGATTGGACGTCGCCTCACTATCAAGTTACTGAACGCCTCAAAGTTCGGGCTCAACATGGCTGCAGCCAGCGGTGAGCTGACCCTGGAACCAAAGCTGGTGACGGAGCCAATTGATGCCGCGGTGTTAGCCAGCCTGGCGCAGATTGTTGAGACTGCTACGAACGCGCTAAACAACTACGATCACGCCCTAGCCTTAGAACAGACGGAAACGTTCTTCTGGACGTTCTGTGATGACTACATTGAGCTGGTGAAAGAGCGCGCTTACAACGCTGACGGCAAGTGGAGTGAGGCTCAGGCACAGTCAGCCCGCGCCACACTGGGTCTAGCCATCGATGCCCTGGTCCGGCTCTTCGCCCCGTACCTGCCGTTCACAACCGAAGAAGTGTGGTCCTGGTATCGCCCCGGTAGCGTCCACGTTTCCCCGTGGCCAGTCGCGAAGCCGTACCTCGAAACTGCGGTGGCTGGGGACCCGGAGCTGTTGGACGCCACTTCCCAGGCTCTAATCCAGTTGCGCAGGGTGAAGTCGGAAGCAAAAGTTTCGCCTAGGACCCCCTACCTAGAAGTGACGGTGGAGGCCCCAGCCCAGCTACTACCTCTCCTTGAACTTGTCGAAAAGGACCTTCAGGCCACCGCAAAGGTTGAGGGTGGATGGAACCTAACGCAGGGACAGGGAGACGAAGTCAAAGTCGCATCCTCTAAGCTCGGGGTTGCCCCACCGCGCAAGTAGCCCGACCCCCCAAGTAACCCCACCGCGCAAGTAACCACAGGCACGACACACGACCGAGCCAAGCACGACCGA
>CAYFNQ010000007.1:0-7785 GCA_964344535.1 uncultured Actinomyces sp. | reverse complement strand
CCCCACCGCGCAAGTAACCACAGGCACGACACACGACCGAGCCAAGCACGACCGAAGGACCAACGTGAGCCACGAATCTGAAAAAGCGTTCTCCCCCGAAGGCAAACCAGTCGAAATTGAGCGCGACGTGACCCAATTTGAAGTTGGAGATGAGGTCGCTGGGGCCGAAGCCGTTGAGGTTGATGGCCGTGACTACGGTGAAGGTGTTTTTGCCGAAACCGTGGATGAGGAAGGTTTAGTTCAGACGGAAGCCCTGGAGTGGAACGCTCCGGTCCTGGCGCGCGTCGACAACCACGAGACGATCCCCTACCAGCTGTGGCAAAGAGTCCAACGCGGACCTAGGGATCCGCTGGTTGAGGTCAAGCAGCCCATCAGTGGGATTTGGCAAACCCAGACCGCAGGACAGTTCTGGAAGCACGTAATGAACGTGGCTCAGGGCCTAATCGGTATGGGGTTGGAGATGGGTGAACCCATCGGCATCATGTCCAGAACTAGGTACGAGTGGATGGTGCTGGACTTCGCCTGCTGGGCCGCCGGACTAGTTCCCGTACCGATCTACGAAACGTCTTCAAAAGGACAGATAGCCCATATCTTGGAAGATGCTTCCGTGCGCTTTGTTGTTGCCGAATCGGTCGTCATGGCGAACCTGGTACAAGCAGCAGCAGACGATCTGGACCACTTCGTGAAAGTGGTGAGCATTGACGATGGTGCGATGGATGAAATTGAGGCTGCAGGAGCTTCAGTTCCGGCCAAAGAGGTGATGAAGCGCAGCAACCAGCTCACGTTGGACTCTGTTGCCACCATCGTCTACACATCCGGCACGACAGGCAAACCTAAGGGCGTTGTGATTTCCCACGGGAACTTCACGGACCTAAACAAAAACAGCCACATTTGGATGCCGGAGGTCTGTGATCACCCGCGCTCCCGGATGCTCCTGTTCTTGCCGCTGGCACATATTTTGGCGCGCTTCCTGCAGGTGTTCATCGTCACCGGCCAAGGCGTTATAGGGCACACTGCGTCCATCCAAGACCTATTGCCGGACCTCCAGTCATTCAAGCCAAGCTTCCTACTTGTCGTGCCCAGGGTCTTGGAGAAGATCTACAACTCAGCCGATGCCAAAACTGGGGCGGGTGCAAAGAACAAGCTGTTCCGCTGGGCTGCAAACACGGCCGTTGAGTACTCAGAAGCCCTGGACACTCCCGAAGGTCCCTCAAAATCCCTGGCCGCCAAACGCAAGATTGGTGACGCCCTGGTTTTTTCCAAGCTAACCAGCCTGGTGGGCGGCAACGTCGACATGATCATTTCCGGTGGCGCACCACTTTCTGAGCGCCTAGCCCACTTCTTCCGCGGTGCTGGCCTGCCCATTCAAGAGGGCTACGGCCTCACCGAAACCACTGGGCCCCTATCCGTGAACACACCGCAGCTCACGAAGATCGGCACCGTCGGGCCGACGCTACCGCCCCTTCACATCAAGATTTCTGACGAGGGCGAGCTCTTAGTGAAGGGGGCGTCTGTCTTCAAGCGCTACAACAACCTGCCAGAAGAAACTGCAGCTGCTTTCACAGAGGACGGATGGTTCCGCACAGGAGACCTTGGTTCCATTGATCGTGACGGTTACCTGCGCATCACCGGGCGGATGAAAGAAATCATCGTCACCGCCGGCGGCAAGAACGTTATTCCCTCAACCCTGGAAGACTCTCTACGCAGTCACCCGCTGATCAGCCAAGTCGTTGTGGTTGGGGACCAACGCCCATTCATTGGCGCGCTCATCACCCTTGACGATGAGATGATGCAGATCTGGTTGAAAAACAAGAACCTGCCGGCAATGACCGTGGCTCAAGCAGCCAACCACCCTGAAGTGCGCGCCTCTTTGTCCCAGGCAATTGAACGGGCGAATGAGAACGTGTCTAGGGCAGAGTCAATCCGCAAGTTTGAGGTGCTCACCAGCGACTTCACAGAGGCAAACGGGCTCCTCACCCCCTCTTTGAAGGTGAAGCGCAACAAGGTTCTAGAAAGATACGAAAGCGACATCGACGCCCTGTACGGCGGCCCTGTCGAAAACAAGTAGGGCCTAGGCTGGGCCTTCTGACGCTGGGCCTTCCTTGTAGGAATCCTGAATGACTTCGTGGTGGCGGATAACCTCCGTGACCATGAAGTGCAAGAAAGTCTCAGCAAAATCCGGGTCCAGACCAGCGTTTGAAGCTAGCTCACGCAGCCGCTTCACCTGACGCTTCTCCCGCTTGGGATCCGCAGGCGGAAGCCCCTGTTGAGCTTTAATGTGTCCCACCCGCTGCGTGCACTTAAAACGCTCCGCCAAAATGTGGATGAGTGCTGCGTCAATGTTGTCGATTGTTGAACGCTCAGCAGCCAGCTCTCTTGGAACGTCTTCTTCCTGCGTTGCTCCCACAGAAATCTCCTGTCGCTATGAGGCGCGTTTTACCTCATCCTCGGGTTCAAAAAGTAGCGGTTCTGCCAGGCCGGTAACACTTTCCTCCGTCACCACGACACGCCCCACATCATCCCTGGACGGGATCTCAAACATGAGGTCCGCCAAAGTCTGTTCCAGGATGGATGCCAGTCCCCTAGCGCCAGCTTCGCGAGCCATAGCCTTTGCAGCAATTGCCCGCAAAGCGTCCGGCGTGAACTCTAGCTCCACCCCATCTAGCTCAAACAGGTGCTGGTATTGGCCAACCAAGGCGTTGGTGGGCTCCGTCAGGATCCGCACCAAATCTTCTTCGTTCAGTTCGGTGGTTGAGGTGAGCACTGGGAGCCTGCCAATGAACTCTGGGATCATGCCGAACTTATGTAAATCCTCGGCCGTTACCTGTTCGTAAAAGTCGCCCATTTCCGAAACTGGTTTTAACTCCGACCCAAAACCGGTGCTGCGCTTGCCTAAGCGGGCCTGCACGATGTCTGAAATGCCTGAGAATGCGCCGGCTGCAATGAAGAGGATCCCGCCCGTGTCAATCTCTAAGAACTGCTGGTGGGGATGCTTGCGACCGCCCTGCGGAGGAACGGAAGCCTTCGTGCCTTCAATGATCTTCAGCAACGCCTGTTGGACGCCCTCACCTGACACATCCCGGGTGATCGACGCGTTCTCACCCTTACGACCAATCTTGTCAATCTCATCAATATAAATGATCCCGTGCTCGGCACGCTTCACGTCGCCATCGGCAGCTTGGATGAGGCGCAGCAGGATGTTCTCCACATCCTCACCCACATACCCCGCTTCCGTAAGCGCAGTAGCGTCCACGATGCTGAAGGGCACGTCTAGCAGGCGGGCCAAGGAGCGAGCCAAATGAGTTTTCCCCGTGCCAGTGGGGCCCAATAGCAAAATGTTGGACTTCGTTGAAGCTAGGTCCTCAGGTGCACCCGATTCGCGGGAACGAACCCGCTTGTAGTGGTTGTAAACGGCGACCGCTAAAGCCTTTTTTGCCGCCTTTTGTCCCACAACCCAAGTGTCTAGGAAGGAGCTGATCTCTTTTGGTTTTGGAAGAGTCAAACGCTTAGGGGCGTCTTCAGCCTCCAGCTCCTCTTCCAAAATGTCGTTACACAGCTCAACGCACTCATTGCAAATGTAAACGCCAGAGCCGCCAATAAGGCGCCGCACCTGACGTTGCGACTTAGCGCAAAAGGCGCACTTTAGAAGCCCCGCCCCATCCTGCAGCTCAGCCATGTGCGTACCTCCTAGTGCGCGGCTCCATTTGCGGCCTCCTGCGGGCCGCAACTGTCAGCCTAGGACAAGGCGCCAACGATTCCGTTGCGACAGGCGCCGTGTGTCTAATCCGCTAGCTTCCTAGAGGTCAGAACGTGGTCAATCAGCCCGTATTCCTTGGCCTGCTCAGCCGTGAGGATCTTGTCGCGCTCAACGTCGTGGCGAACCTTCTTTAGAGGCTGCCCAGTCTTGTCGGCAATGGTCTGTTCCATCCACTCGCGCATCCGGTCAATCTCATCAGCGACGATCTGGATATCTGAAGCCTGCCCTTGGATACCTTCCATTGACGGCTGGTGGATCAAGATCCTAGCGTTCGGCAGCGCCATCCGCTTGCCGGGCTGGCCGGCAGCCAACAGCACTGCGGCGGCTGAGGCGGCCTGTCCCAAGCAGACGGTCTGGATGTGCGGGCGCACGTATTCCATGGTGTCGTAGATGGCGGTCATAGCGGTGAAAGATCCACCCGGGCTGTTGATGTACATGGTGATCGGTGAGTCCGTGTCCATGGACTCCAACACCAAAAGTTGAGCCATCACGTCATCTGCTGACGCGTCATCAACCTGGACCCCTAAGAACACGATCCGGTCCTCGAACAGTTTCGCGTAGGGGTCTTGGCGTTTGTAACCGTAGGCGGTGCGCTCTTCAAACGTGGGGAAAATGTAGCGGTTGTCGATCCTGGGTGCGACCGAGGACGGTAGCTGGCGAGCCAGTGCCTCAAAATAGGGCTGCGTGTTAGTCATTGGCACTCTCCTATTCAGCCGGCATGGTGGTGCGGCCGATTTCCTGCGGGTGGGTGACGATGTGGTCTACGAAGCCGTATTCAAGGGCTTCTTTAGCTGAGAACCATTTGTCGCGGTCAGAGTCTTTCTCAATTTGTTCCACGCTCTTGCCCGTGTTTTTTGCGATGATTTCTGCCAGTTCGCGCTTCATCTGCAAGATCAGATCCGCGTTGATGCGGATGTCTGTCGCACTGCCCCCGGCACCACCCATGGGTTGGTGCATCAGGACACGAGTGTGGGGGGTGATGAAGCGTTTGCCCGGTGTTCCAGCTGTAAGTAGGAACTGTCCCATGGAAGCGGCAAGACCCATGCCAACCGTAGCGACATCGGGTTTCACGTACTGCATGGTGTCGTAGATAGCCATGCCGGCCGTGACCGAACCGCCGGGACTGTTGATGTAAAGGTAGATGTCCTCCGTGGGACTTTCAGCAGCTAAGAGCAGCAGTTGCGCACAAACAGCGTTGGCGCTTTCGTCCCGCACTTCGCCACCCAACCAGATGATCCGTTCCTTCATTAGCTGGCGGTACACACCGTCTGCCAGGCTTCCGGCGTGACCGGATCCGGATTGCATTTCCAAAGCCATCAGTGTCCTTCTCTTCAGTTGCCCTCTTCAGTAGCAAGCGCAACACCCTGTCCCACAAGTTAGCTCAGCACAAGGCCCCGAGGCATGCACCCCGGGGCCTTTACGCCAAAGGCGGATGGGGTTTAGTCGCCCTGAACTTCTCCGTCTTCGTCAATGCTGATTGCGAATTCCTCGCCACCTGCATCTCCAGCCGCCTGCGCTTGCTCAGCAGCCTGCGCTGCTGCCTGCGCAGCCTCTGCTTCTGCCTTGGCGCGGTCGAACGTGAATTCGCTCAGATCCACCGCATTTCCTTCTGCGTCCGTCACCTGGGCATCCGCGAGTACGGAGACTAGCGCTTTGGTGCGGGCCAGTTCCCCGTACATGTTTTGGACCTGGTTTTGGTCCGCCATCATCTGGTTGATGTCCAAACCGAAGTTGCGCGCAGTGGACATCATGAAGTCGACAAGTTCCTGCTGACCCACGTAGACCTCACGTTCCTGGGCAAGGATGTCTAGCAGGATCTGCTGGCGAATGTCCTTGGAGATCGCTTCGCTGGCTGCGGTCTTTGCATCTTCATCAGCCTCTTCACCCACGCGGTGTGCGACTTCGTGGTCAACGACGGACTGTGGAAGCTGAATGTCGGTGCTTTCCAAAAGGCTGTCCAAGACTAGGTCGCGCGCCTGAAGTGCCTGCTGGCCTCGCTTGCCTTCACGGACGGCTTTGCGGGTGTCCTCGCGCAATTCCTCCACCGTGTCGAACTCTGAAACCATCTGTGCGAAATCGTCGTCAACGTCAGGCAGGATGCGCTCTTTCACGGCACCTACCTTGGCGGTGATGTCCGCAAGCGTCCCTGCGTGGTCGCCGCCTAGGATTTCGGATTTGAAGTTGATGACGTCGCCGGCGTTGGCGCCAAGGAGCGCTTCGTCTTGGCCTTGAAGCATGGAGGCGCTGCCCAGCTCATAGGAAACGTCGGAGAGTCGGTCGATTTCCTGGCCGTCAATTTCGGCAGCGATGTCTAGCGTGAGGAAGTCTCCGTTTTCCGCGGGCCTGTCCAGGTTCTTCAAAGAGGCAAAGCGGGTGCGCAGCTCCAGTAGCTCCGCATCTACGTCTTCGTCTGCGACCTCAATGACGGGAACGGTTACTTCAATACCTTCAAGGTTTGGCAGGTCGAAGTCTGGGACCACGTCCATTTCGGCTTCAAAGACCAGTGCGCCGCCAGGCTCCCCTTCCGTGTTTGGAACCGACTGCACGTCGATACGTGGCTGGGCAAGCGGGCGCAGCTCATTTTCAATGATCCCTTGCGACAGGTATTCGGGGACAACGTCGTTGACTACCTGCTCAATGACGACCCCGCGACCAAACCTTTGGTCGATAACTCTGGCTGGCACGTGACCTTTACGGAAGCCAGGGATGTTTACCTGGGAGCCGATCTCCTTGTAGGCCGCTTTCATGGCCGTCTCAAGTTCTTCGTAAGGAACTTCCACAACAAGTTTTACTTTGGTGGGTTCCAGGGTCTCAACAGTGCTTTTCACGCCTACACTCCAACGGTTCTTTTTCGGGACAAGCCGCTTCTTCGGCTGACAACCTGACCAATGCTACGGCAGTGCAGACCCAATTGGTGACAGGAGAATTCGCCCCGGCGGGAAACTGCGTCGTACCCCACCTGTAACGAATGCCTCTTCCCCGAAGCGTCTTGGACGCTGACTGGGCGATTCCGGCACGCTATAGTTGCCAGTGGCGCTAAGCCTTGCGGGTGTAGCTCAATGGTAGAGCCTCTGCCTTCCAAGCAGATGGTGCGAGTTCGATTCTCGTCACCCGCTCCAATCCTTACCCTCCCCCTTGTCGCCAACTGGGGAGCAGCTGATCAAGTTTCGCGCTCAGATCCATTGATTCCCCGTCCCTGGCACCTTTACTCAAGATCAGAGGTGGTGGCGACGGTTTGGGTTCGTGTTTTTGGAACCTTCCCAAAAGACCCAGGTCGGTCGTGAGCAGGTAGTAGTTGCCGTCAGTGTCGACAGCTAGGCTCTTGTCGTTTTTCAGGTACCAGCCGGAAAGACCGGTGCGTGCCCGCCCCTTGCCGCCGTAGCCGCGGGCAAACAGGGGTTCTGGGGCCAGTCCTTCCGCTTTTGCTTGGGCCACGAACTTGGCCAGCATTTCCGCGGCCTGTTTGCTTTCGATTTCCTGTCCGGCGTCAAACAGGGCTTGGCGGACTCTGGCTGCTTCTGCGCGTTCTTCCGCGGTTTGTGGCCCGCGCACGTTTTCTGGTCGAGGATCCCCCATGGCCACCTACACCAAGAAGTCCACAGCAACGCGGGCCGTCGCGACAGCTTTGAGGTCCTTGGCTACTTCCAGGTGGGCGGGGTGGACTGCGTAGGCTCCCAAAGCTTCAACATCTTCCAAGTCCGCCACCAGCGCCATGTCCCAGTTACCAGCTAGGGGCACACAGTTTTCCCCCGCCGTGAGTGCGATCAGGCCGGGGATCTGCCCAACAAGGGCTTCGAGGCGCTCAGCCAAAGACTGGATGGCCTCCGCTTTCAAGGCCGGGTCGTCCACCCCTATTTCCCAAGCCACTACGTGACGAACAGTCATTGCGCCTCCTGAGTCAAAAAGCTTCTTCGCTCCCCCAAGCATCCCACGCAGGCGCGAAACCTTCGACCCCATTGCCCTTCCGACCTAAACCCCTCAGCCCCTCGACCCTTCAGCCCAAGCCCCTCGAAAACGGGCCCTTCGGC
>CAYFNQ010000006.1:46454-51459 GCA_964344535.1 uncultured Actinomyces sp. | reverse complement strand
CTTGACCAGGAAAAGGAAGCTGCCCCCACACCCACAGAGCAAATGGGCGCGCGGCTTCCAGGTGGTCAAGAGAGGTAGGCCAAGCCTCATCCCCAGGAATAACCAGGTGTCCCGCTAGCTGCCGCAGCTCCTCCATCTCCGCATCCAGGTCAAACTGTTGCAGGCGTAGCCGCAAGCGGTCGTGTACCAGCTTCCATGATCCTCTTTTTGGGCTGGGGACAAGTGGTTGGAAGAAAGGCGCCAGTGCCCACTCCAAGGCTGGGATGGGCCCCATTTCCTTCACCAACGTCCCGACACCTATGTCGCCCGGCTCTGCAATTCCACTCCAAATTGCGCGAGCTTTTCGCTCATCCAGATTTCCGACACTACCCTGTGTTAGACCCATGAGGGGACTCCTTCCGTTATGCCTCGTAACCTCATTGCCAGCTCGTAGTCCTGCGCTGAAGGGACACTGCGTCCTTCCAGATCAGCCGACGACCACGCCATGCGCGCCACTCTGTCCGCACCGCGCAAAGAAAGAATCCCGCGTTCAACGAGCCGCTCTAACGTCCGGGCTTGCCCAGTCGTGCCCAGCGACTGCGAACGTAAGAATTCACCTGGGACCTGCGAATTTGTTGTCCAAGGAGTCGACGCCAACCTGTGGCGGCTACGCTCCCTGGCTACCGTCACCAGTTCCCGGAACTTAGCGGAAGACTGTGTTGGGGGCGCCAGCAAATCAGCGCGGCTAGGAACGTCCACGTGAAATTGCAAGTCCACCCGATCCAAAAGAGGACCTGACAACCTAGACCTGTAATTTGCGATGCGGTGCGGAGTGCACCTGCAGACAGCCTCCCCAACGGTTGTGGCGTTCCCGCAAGGGCAAGGGTTTGCCGTCATCACCAGCTGAAACCGCGCCGGAAACGTGGTCTGGCTGCGGGCTCGGTGAACGGTGACAGTGCCCTGTTCAAGCGGCTGACGCAAAGCATCCAATGTGCGCTGGTTGAACTCTGGAGCCTCATCCAAAAGTAAAACACCCGCGTGAGCTAAAGACACCGCCCCTGGACGCACGGGGTTACCACCACCGATAAGAGAAACAAGTGTCGCTGAATGGTGTGGCTCCTGAAGCGGTGGCCGGGTGTGTAGCGCGGCGATGCGCCTGCCACTTTTCACCAGGGATTCCAGTGCTGTCACGCTTCTAGCTTCATCGGAAGTGAGGTCCGGCAAGATTGTCACCAGGCGTTTTGCCAGCATGCTTTTCCCGCCACCAGGGGGCCCGTGGAGCAAAAGGTGATGCCCACCCACAGCAGCAATAGCCAAGGCCTGCTTCGCTTCGGTCAGCCCGCGCACATCCAACAGATCCAGGGGGTCCGGCCCCCTTGTTTCCTCGAACTCATCGCCGCTTCCCTCTGCCTGGGGTGACGCCAACGCCGCAACGTTGGCGATCTGCTCCCATCCCTCTTTGATTGACGGCATCTGGGCGTGAAGGCCCATTACTAGGTCGGATAAGTGGACGCAGGGCACCACCTGTATGCCTTGGACCAACTGGGCTTCTTGCGCATTTTCGACCGCCACCACTACCCGGGCCACCCCGGCATCTAGCGCGGCGGAGACTGCGGGAAGGACCCCTGGAACTGGGAGGACACGACCATCAAGTCCAAGCTCCGCGTAAAAGACCACGTCTTGCACGGCTCTTCGGTTCACTATTTCGCGTGCCGCAAGCATTGACACAGCAATGGCTAAGTCAAAACCAGACCCAGTTTTTGGCAGGTCTGCTGGTGTGAGGTTCACCGTGACCCTCTGGTTTACTCCCCCGATTCCACAGCTGAACAGGGCTGCACGAACGCGTTCCTTTGCTTCACGCAAAGATGCGTCCGGTAGCCCCACAAGCGTGGTCCCCACGATTCCCGGTCCAATATGAGTTTGGACGTGGACGATGACGCCACCGAGCCCCACAAGTGACACAGCCTGGGTGGACGCTAGCGCGGCGCTCACGGTGCCACGTCTTTCAGCCACGCAAACAGCGGTTCGCGTCCAGGGCGCAGCTGCACCCCAACCACATCAAATCGGCAGGGCCTTCCCCGCCCATGTTGGGCTAGCCACGCGTTCCCAAGCCACAGGAGTCGATTCAGTTTCCTTTGGTCGACCGCTGCCAAGGCCGCACCTGGATCCAGATACTGGCGGGTTTTCACCTCCACAAAAACGATGAGCCCGTCTTGCTGCGCAACTAGGTCCAGCTCCCCGTGGCGTCCATGCCGCCAGTTACGTTCTAGGATCTGGTACCCGTTCGCAACCAAAAAGACGGCGGCCGCACGCTCTCCACTACTACCAAGCAGTTTGGGATGCTCTTTTAACGCTGTTTGCTCACTCACGATCCCAGACTGGACAAAATCAGCGTCGCCAAGACCTTAGGGAGTGCCACCCTGTTAGCGGTTAGTAAAGCAAGCTTCTGGGGAAAAGTCGGCAGCCTGGTTCGCTAAGGCGCGGGGATTTCTAGGTCTGGCTTAGAAAGCTCCTCAACATTCACGTCCTTGAATGTCACTATGCGCACTGATTTCACGAACCGGGATGGGCGATATATGTCCCATACCCAAGCATCCGTCAAAGTGATGTCGAAAAAAATGTCGTTGCCAACAGGGCGGGCTTGGAGCTCCACTCCGTTACACAGGTAGAAGCGGCGCTCAGTTTCAACCACGTAGTTGAACAACTGGACCACGTCGCGATATTCGCGAAACAGCGCCAGCTCCGATTTGTTCTCATAGGACTCAAGGTCATCACTGCTCACCGTGTCACCCCCGCGTCTTCTTCCACCCCTTTGCCCGGCATTTTGCCCGGCAGATTCCAAGCTAACCTGTGGCGCATGCTGGGCCCCAACCTGCGCAACCCCTCGGTGTGGGTGGCAGATGAGTAGCCTTTATTCGCTGCCCAATCGTACCCGGGGTCCGCTATTTCCTGCATGTAGGTGTCCCTAGCCACCTTCGCTAGCACTGACGCTGCTGCAACCACAGCACAGTCACGGTCAGCTTTCACGCGTGTCACCACCTGCCACTTCCCAGTCTCAAGAGCTGGTAGCTGCGGCGTTACTTCATCAAACAGGTCTGACTGTCCCAGCCAGTCGTGGTTGCCGTCCAACAAAACAAAAGCGTCCCGCGACCCAGTTTTCAGTAGCGCCAGGGCCCGTATTCCTGCAACCCTAAGAGCCGCAGTCAAACCCAGCGAAGAAATTTCTGCCGGGCTAGCCCAACCCACCGCATACGTTGTGGCCCACCGCCGTATGGGCTGACTCAGCAGCGCTCTTCGCTTTGGCGACAAAAGCTTAGAGTCCGCCAGGCCATCCGGGGGCACGCCGACCGAAGAGTCAACACCTACCGCTCCAACAGCGACGGGTCCTGCCCAAGCTCCCCGGCCCACCTCATCCACACCAATCACGACGGGACGCTTCCCAAGCAGCTCCAGTTCGATCTTGCGGCTTGGAAGTCTCACTGGACCTGTCCGAATGCGCCGCGTTCCTCCAGCCACCCCATGTTGGAAAAAGGCCAGACTTTAGCGACGGCACGCCCAATCACCGCGTCTTCCGCGATGAACGCGGAGTCACCCTGCAGGTAGTGGTAGGCGGAATCCGCTGAGTTAGCACGGTTGTCCCCCATCACCCACAGTCTCCCTTCCGGCACCACAACGCTAAACGGCGTCGTGACTGCGTCGGGATTTTTCAGGTAAGGCTCAGTGATTGGGACCCCGTTTACGGTGATTTGTCCGGAAGCGTCGCAGCATTCCACCGTGTCGCCACCAACGCCAATCACCCGTTTGACAACCACCTGCTGGCCGTCTTTGGGGATGAGTCCCAGAAACTCTAGACCGGGGCGGAAAAATCCGCGGTTATCTTGGTCGGGCAGCCAACCCTCCTGGTCCTCGAACACCACCACGTCACCACGGGAAATGTCAGCCCGGGAGTTTGGGAGTCGGTTCACGACGATGCGCGAACCGATCTCCAACGTGTTTTCCATGGAGGAAGAGGGGATCTGGTAAACCTGCACAACGAACATGCGCAGGAGCAACGCGATCAGCGTCGCGCCCACCAGAACAACTAGGACCTCTTTTAGAAGGCGTGAGGCGCGCGCCCAACCCTTTTTCTTACGGTGCCTTGACGACCGAGTTGCCGCGGCGCCCTCACCTGTCATGGCGTCAGCCTAGCGGCCGACTACTTGTTGGCGCTGCGAGTCTGCTTTTCGCGAATGCGAGCACCCTTGCCGTGACGGTCACGCAGATAGTACAGCTTCGCGCGTCGCACGTCGCCGCGCTGGATAACCTCAATGCTCTCAATAGTTGGCGAGTGCAGTGGGAAGGTGCGCTCCACGCCCACACCGAACGACAGCTTGCGCACGGTGAAGGTCTGACGTACTCCGCCACCCTTGCGGGCAATAACGACGCCCTCAAAAGCCTGGACACGCGAGCGGTTACCCTCGGTGACAATAACGTTGACACGAACTGTGTCACCCGCGCGGAAATTAGGAATGTCTTCCTTCAAAGAAGGCTGGTCAACTGCATCAAGTTTCTGCATGAGTTCTCCTTGCCGGCGCCGCCGCAGGTCGGTCCGACCATCTTCCGGTCAAGCCGGACAGTCTCTACGGGTCACTTCTGTTGGCGTCCCCCCACGGCAGGTGCAGCCGAAGTTCCCGGTGATCAAGCTTGCCACAAGTGCCTGACTAGCAGGCTTCAAAAAGGGGTTAGGACGGGGGAAACGCGGTGAGATCACGCACGAAAACATCGTCTTTGTGATCTGTTTTACCAACGCGGAAGATTCGTTTCCCCGCTTTTTGGAAACCGTGACGGCGATAGAACTTAGCTGCCCGTCTATTCTGACGGTTCGTGCCCAGGGCCGCGCTGTCGCTACCCCACGCTTCAACGCCACCTTTAATTGCCCATTCCAAAAGTGCCCCGGCAACCCCGGAGCCCTGCCAGTCTTCGCGCGCATAGCACTTGGACACGTACAAGCAGTCCCGTGGAACCGGGGTGTCTCCCAGCGCTCCCG
>CAYFNQ010000006.1:40095-46354 GCA_964344535.1 uncultured Actinomyces sp. | reverse complement strand
TCCCCAAGGGTGCGAAAAGAAACCAACCCACTCTGCGGTACAACGGTGATCCCCGCCCCGGCCAGCGCCTCCAAATCAACTGTGCTCAGCGATGTGGCATCCAGCTGTTCGACCATGTCCGGGCGAACCTGGGCCGTTCGTGTCAAGCTCTCACTACGGCGCCACCGCGCTATGCGCGCGTGGTCACCAGATTTCAAAACCTTCGGCACTTCGTGTCCGCGCCAGCTAGTGGGAGCTGTGTAAACGGGGTATTCCAAAAGACCGTCCGCATGGGATTCCTCGTCTAGTGACTCCGGGTTCCCCACTACTCCGTCCACCAGGCGCCCCACGCCTTCAACCAGTGCTAAAGCGGCAACTTCACCACCGTTCAGAACGTAGTCACCCAGGGAGAACTCCATGACTTCCACGTTCGGCCGTCCCCGGTAATGCTGTGCGACCCGGGCATCAATTCCTTCATACCTGCCGCAGGCGACCACGATCTGGTCGGCGGACGTTAGGTCCAAAAGGTCCGACTGTGTGAGCGGTTTCCCAGACGGGGTTGGGATCGCTAAAACTGTGCGCCCCTTGTCAGACAGCACATCGTCGATGGCTTCACCCCAGACGTCGGCGCGCATCACCATTCCAGCGCCGCCACCGCTTGGGGTGTCGTCGACGTTTCGGTGTTTTCCGGTGGCCCAGTCCCGCAGGTCGTGAACTTCTACGCTCACTTCGTCGCGCGCTTGAGCTTTTCCCAGTAGGGACAGGCCAAGAGGCGCAAAATAGTCGGGAAAAATTGAGATCAGATCAAAACGCACAGTGGTCTACAGATCGAATAGTCCCTGGGGTGCCTCAATCTCAACGACACCTTCATCAACCAAAACCTTGGTGACGATCTGCGAAACAAGGGGAATCATAGCTTCGCGCTCCCCGGTGTCCACCAGCAAGAAGTCGTGGGCAGCCCCAGACGCTAGGCCCGTCACCACACCCAGCTTTTCGCCATCCGGTGATAGCGCTTCTAACCCGGTAACCTCATGCGGGTACCACGCGTTTTCTTCAGGGCTTTCTTCAGTAAGCAAAGTCCAACCGCGCAGTGCTTCTGCCTGGTCCCTGTTGGTGACCTGGTCGAAACGACAGGTACGTCGCCCCTTATGGACCTGAGTGTGACTAACTGTCAAAGATTTCGGGTTGCCGTTCGGGAAAAGGCCCTGGGGCAACTTGCGGTTGGCCGCTTCTCCGGCCTCTAACGTCAGGGTTGACCCGCGGCCAAAGACCGTGTCTGGCCGGTCCGTACGGACCTCAACAAACACTTCGCCTTTTAGGCCGCGGGCCCCACCGACAATTCCCGCAGTGACTTGCGCCGCCACTATTCCAGGACGTCCACGCGGACGTACCCTTTGCCTTTCAGTGCTGACACGACGGTGCGTAGAGCCCGCGCGGTTCGGCCGCCCCGGCCAATGACCCGACCCAAGTCGTCCGGGTTCACCCGCACCTCTAGAAGCTCACCACGTCGGGTGTTCTTTGAGGTGACGCGGACGTCATCTGGGTTATCAACGATTCCTTGAGTGAGGTGGAGCAGCGCATCAGCAAGCATGCTCACTTGTTGTCCTCAATCTCCTTGGCCAGCTGCTCTTCGGCTTCTTTTGTTTCTTCGTCAGCCGACTCCACAGCTTCTTCCTGTGCCTTGTCAGCCGCCTGCTCAGCCTTGTCTGCTGCAGCCTTAGCCTTGTCTTTTTGAGCCTTCTCATCCGCGGCCTTGATAGCTGCGGCAGTCTGCGCTGCGCGGTCATCATCTGCGACGATGACGCGGGAGACGGCGTCTTCCTTCCCGTTAGCGCGGGCGATGTCTCCGGTGAGGACCAGGAGTCGACGCACGGCGTCGGAGGGCTGAGCCCCTACACCCAGCCAGTAAACGGCCCGGTCTGAATCCACGTCAATTAGAGACGGGTTGGGGATCGGGTCGTACGTGCCGATTTCTTCAATCACACGGCCGTCGCGCTTTTTCCTTGAGTCGACGACAACAACACGGTAGTAGGGCTTGTGGATGGAACCCATCCGCTTCAGACGAATACGAACTGCCACTTTTGTGGTTTCTCCAAATCTTGTTTGTTTGAGCTCCAAGCGTTCCGGTGGGTCACGGTCAACTTGTTGCTACGCTGACACGCTCAAGAAGGTGAGAGGGACCTTGCTAGTGCGAGTACAGCTGTCAATTCTAGCCACACGTTCCTAAAAGCCGGCAAGAAAATTTGAGCATAGACTAAAAAAGGCCGTGCGATCCGTCACGGCTTGCCCCGCATGCAGGAAGACCGTGACCAAAACTATGCTGTCGCAGCCAAAAGAACCCGTTGATCTGTCCATCCGTCCTGTTGACAATCAGCTGTTGCACATAGCTCACGAAGCGGCCCGCCACGTCGCCCCCTACCTGAAGAGCGTCGCCCGGTCAGCACCCGACATTGAGACGAAGCGGGACATTCACGACCCGGTGACAGAGCACGACCGTCGCGCCGAAGTTATGGTCCGCCAATTCCTTTCGAATGCCGTCCCCGGGTGCGTTTTTTTGGGCGAGGAAATGGGCGACCTGGAGCCCACCCCCAACGCACCAAACCCTTTTGCTGGGGAGGCAACGAAGCTGGGAGATCGGGTACGTTTTGTCATTGACCCCATCGATGGGACGGCGAACTTCGCAGCGGGCCTAGCCTACTTTTGCACTTCGATTGCTGTAGAGCTCGATGGGCAGGTTGTGGCTGGCGTGATCACGGTGCCCATGAGTGGGGAGTCTTTCCTAGCGGACAGCAATGCCGCTTGGCACATGGATGACCAGGGCCATGAAACCCCGATGCTTGCCGACGGACCCAGCAGTGAAGCAGAAGCACTAATCGCAACGTACTATCCAACGCTTGGTGCCCTGCGTAAAAACCCTGAGGAAGCAACTAGGCAAATGGTTGAGCTGCTCAGCAACTACGGCACCTTGCGCCGGCCGGGAGCCGCAGCCTTAGACCTAGCCCATGTTGCCGCCGGCTGGGTCGGGGTCTCCATGGGAACAGGGTTTGCCCCCTGGGACGTTGCCGCTGGCATCCACCTGGTGAGGGTCGCAGGCGGAACGGTCACGAACCTGAACATGGGCACGGATCTTCCCGACGGGCTTCGCCCCGGTGTTGCGGCTAGCGGCGCAAACTTAGACGCGAAAACTGCAACAAAGGTTCTCTATGAAGTTCAGGAGCAGCTCCACGGATAGCGACAGGGGTTAGGCACCTATCGCCGCTGCCCCAGCATTCTTTGTAGGTCCTCTGGAAGAGCACTCATGTCCGGGGTCGCCTGGGAGTCTTGCGACATCCCAAAAGCCGCACCTTGTTGCTTTGGCTTGCGCTGTTCCCTTGGCAGCATTGCCTCTAGCTCCTGCTGGCGGCGCTTAGCCGGGTTACCGGACCTAGCCTTCTTCGCAACCCGCCTCTTTTGTGCCTGGGCTCGCCGCGCCTGCTCACGCTGCTTAGCGCGACCACCACTGCGCCCTCCCATTTGGTGCGGATTCGGCATACCCCGACCTGCTGCGCCGCCCATTGAAGCCATCATTTGTTTGGCGCCTTCGAAACGTTTTACCAAACTGTTGACTTCAGCAACTGTGGTGCCCGAACCTTTCGCGATTCTGCTTCTACGCGAACCGTTCAAAATAGAAACGTCGTCGCGTTCCTGCGGGGTCATTGAGTAGACGATGGCTTCCACGCGATTCACGTCACGCTCATCAAAGTTCTCCAGCTGGTCACGCACTTGGCCCATACCGGGCATCATGCCCAAGACCTTCTTCATTGAGCCCAGTTTGCGAACCTGCTGCAGTTGGGAGAGGAAGTCGTTCAGGGTCAGCTCCCCCGTCAGGGCCCGCTTGGCGACCCGCTCTGCTTCCTTTTGGTCAAGCTTCTTTTCGGCCTGCTCAATGAGGGTGAGGACGTCCCCCATGTCCAAGATGCGTCCGGCCATGCGGTCGGCGTGGAAGCGTTCGAAGTCATCCAGGCCCTCTCCCGTTGAACCAAACAGAATTGGTGCGCCGGTCACGCCACGTACGGACAGTGCAGCGCCACCCCTGGCGTCACCGTCCAGCTTGGACATGGCGACACCCGTGAAGCCAACTCCGTCACGGAATGCTGTCGAGGTTTGCACCGCGTCCTGGCCCACCATGGCATCCAGGACGAAAATGGTTTCGTGGGGGTTGACAGCATCGCGAATGTCACGCGCCTGCTGCATCATTTCTTCGTCAATGCCTAAGCGTCCGGCGGTGTCAACAATGACAACGTCAATTCCGTTTTGTCCCGCGTATGCTAGGCCGCTACGCGCAACCTCAACCGGGTCTCCCACACCGTTGCCGGGCTGCGGAGCCCAAACCTCAACGCCTGCCTGCTGCCCCACAACTTCCAGCTGGGTGACAGCGTTTGGTCGCTGCAAGTCAGAGGCAACCAAAAGAACGCTCTTATCGCTTTCTTTCAGCCACTTACCCAGTTTTCCTGCCAGCGTTGTTTTACCCGCGCCTTGGAGACCAGCCAGCATGAACACCGTCGGTCCACGGTCAGCAAAAACTAGTTCCCGGGTTTCTCCACCCAGGATCTCCGCTAGCTCATCGTGAACAATTTGCACGACCTGCTGGCCCGGGTTCAGGGCGTCACTCTTGGCTGCCCCGTAAGCTTTTTCGCGTACCGAAGCCACAAATTGGCGCACCACCGGCAGTGCAACGTCGGCGTCCAGCAGTGCCCTGCGGATCTCACCTAGCGTGCGGTCAACGTCTTTTTCTGAAAGCACCCCTTTGCCGCGCAGTCGGCGAAAGGAAGTCGAAAGGCGATCTGAAAGTGTATTAAACAAGGCTCTCCTTCAAGGACGCTTACGCGCCAACTATCGCGTCAACGAAGCTGTCAGGGTCAAATGGTGCTAGGTCGTCAGGACCCTCACCCAGCCCCACCAGTTTCACTGGGACACCCAGTTCCTTTTGCACGGCGAAAACAATGCCGCCCTTTGCGGAACCGTCCAGTTTCGTGAGCACGATCCCTGTCAGCCCAACGGCTTCACCAAAGACTTGAGCTTGACGCATCCCGTTTTGGCCTGTGGTGGCGTCTAGGACCAACAAGACTTCGCCGACGGGTCCGTGCTTTTCCATCACCCGGCGAATCTTGCCCAGCTCATCCATGAGCGTTGCTTTAGTTTGTAGCCTTCCAGCGGTGTCAACTATGACCACGTCTGAACCTGCTTCGCGGCCGGCAGCAACAGCGTCAAATGCGACAGAAGCGGGGTCGCCCCCTTCTTTTTTCGAGGCTACGACGGGAACCCCAACACGGTCTCCCCAAGTTGTGAGCTGCTCGGTTGCTGCGGCACGGAACGTGTCGGCAGCCCCAAGAACAACCTTCTGATCCTCGGCCGTCAACAAACGGGCCATCTTCCCAACCGTGGTTGTTTTGCCTGTCCCGTTAACGCCCACCACCAGTACGGAGGCGGGACCCAAAGCTCCGTCAACAGCCTCCGTCCGTTCCAAAATCAGTTCGCGGCTGGCATCTACCTCGAGTAGTTTCAGTAGCTCTTCACGCAGCACTTCCCGGGCCTCTTCGGCATCAAGGCCGCCACGAACCTGAGCTTCCGTGCGCAGACGGCCCATGACCTCATCAACCCCATCCATGCCAACGTCGGCCATCAGGAGGGTTTCTTCAATTTCTTCCCAGTCAGTTTCGGACAGTTCACCGCGCGCAAACACCGCCAGGAGTGCCTGGCCAATTGCCCCGGATGAAGCCAGACGGGCCCGCAAGCGCTCCATCCGCGTAGCGGCGCGCTCCGGAACCTCCAAAGCAGGTTCTTCGACAACCGTCTCTTCTTCGACCACCACTTCAGGCGGCGTCTCTTCAAGGATCCGGTCATCAACCGGTGGTTCCTGCGAAATGACTTCTGGTTCCGGTTTTGAAACCGGCTTTTTCTTAGCGTTTTGGGAGACGAACCATGCAACGGCAACCAGTGCCGCCAGGACTAAAACAATTACCAGCACGCCAACGGGGCTGGTCAAGAAGTTCTTCAGATCATTCACTCTAGGTTTCCTCTCAGAGGGTCACTGTCAAGCACACTTGGGTTACGCAAAGGCGGAAGCTTCGTGCCCGAACCTGGCTCTGGGGGCCCTTGCGAATAATTCAAGCTGTTCAACCAAGCCTGCAAGTCGTCCAGTACCTCTGAAGCGGAACCTTCAGGAAGTGTTGGCTTTTCGGGAATGGCTGGCCCAACAGGAAGCACTGGCTCAGCAGGAAGCACCGGCTCATTGGGAAGC
>CAYFNQ010000006.1:34059-39995 GCA_964344535.1 uncultured Actinomyces sp. | reverse complement strand
CGGGCAGTACTGGGTTTTCGGGCAGCTGGGCTTGCGCTGGTGGTTCAGGGACGGTGACCCACCCCGCGTCGAAGATGGCGCCCACATCCTGGGGCTGGTCCATGTCTTGGGGCTCTTCTTCCCCGGTAAACTCCGCCGTCACGGCCGGGTCTGGGAATGGCACGGGTGGAGGTGGCCCCTGCTTCTTGGCCACAGCCTTGCTAGCCGCTGAAAAAAGGTCCCCGGCTTTCGTGCTTAAGAGCTGCCACAGGCCCTGGGCTGCCACAGCTGTTGTGGCCCAGAACTGCCCTGGCTCAATTTCCGGCTTGTCGCTAACTTCAACTGCCCCAGGATTTTGGGGCCCAATCAAATCGGCTTCAAGGAGTTCATCAAATGTGAGAGGCTCCGGACCTTCGGGAGCGGGCTTCCACGGGGAGTACTTCACCTTCCCCACCACGGTCCCAGGTGCCAAGGTTGCGACGTTAGCCATGGTTGTCGCGGTCGCATTGGGTCCGGTGCCGCTGGCGACCACAGTTCGTAAGGGGGCGATCCCAGTCGTGACTTGCCACAGCGCTTCAAACCCAACAACACGTGGTTGGACCGGTTCGCCCCGAAGAGTCCTAACCCCGCTCTTCTTCAAATCCTTTGCGTTCTGGGCCCACTGCACCCGCCATTCGCGCGTTGGTTTTTGGGCCAGCGCAGCAATGATGATGATGCCCGTGGCCAGCAAAATGAAGCCCAGGACAACTAGGAGGAGATACGCGGCAGAGTTCACGCCTTAACCGTCCCACACAGCGGCGCGCTTTTGCCAGCTAGCCGCACGTGAAATTGAACGAAGCCAGTCACTCTTTACGGTCCATCCGGTGTGAGACGACAGCACTGACCCCATCTTTCATGGAAACCCCGTACAGGGCGTCCGCAATCTCCATGGTGCGTTTTTGGTGCGTGATGACCAACAGTTGACTCTTATCCCGCAGGTCCTCAAACAAACGCAGTACCCTGGACAAGTTTGTGTCATCCAAGGCCGCTTCAACCTCATCCATTATGTAGAAGGGAGAAGGTCGCGCCCGAAAGATTGCAATCAGGTAGGCCAGTGCGGCAAGTGAGCGTTCGCCCCCGGAAAGCAAGGACAGCTTTGAAACTTTCTTTCCCACTGGACGCGCATAGATCTCTACCCCGGTTTCCAAAGGGTCATCTGGATCCGTGAGTTCCAAGCGTCCCCTGCCACCTGGGAAGAGCGTGGTGAACACCTTTTCAAACTCGTGTGCCGTGTCCGCAAACGCTGACAGGAAGGACTCTTTGACCTGTGCGTCAACCTCCCGAATCAGCGACATTAGGTCTGCTTTGGAGCGGTTTACGTCAGCAACCTGGCTTTCTAGGAACTCCATCCGAGCTTTCAAAGCAGCATGCTCTTCCACCGCCAAAGGGTTCACCACACCCAGGCGCGCCAGCTTGCGCTCAGCATCACTGAGTTCCGCTTCCGCTACGTCGCGGTCAAACGCGGCCGGTGCATCCTTCGACTCAGGACTATTCCACGGCTGGTGGGGGCCAAACTCAGCCAAGAACTCATCGACATCCGCGTCCGCGTCACCGACAAAGGTCGCGATCTTTTCAAGGCTTGCCTCAAAAGCTGCCTGTATTTGCGCAAAGGCAACCTCCGCTTGCAACAGGTGTTCCCTAGCCCCTCCCCGTCTAGCTTCAAGGTTCGCCAACTGCGTTTGGTACCGGTCCACTTCCGCCGCTGCTGCATCCGCCAGTTGGGCGTGGTTGGCACGCAAGGCACCGGTACGCTCCGCCCCCTCCAGTGCTTCTTTTCGCGCCGCAGCTGATCTTTGAACCAACTGGTTGGCCCTGGTCTGCACTGCGCTTGCCCGCGACTGCTTTTCTAGCTGCCGGTCTCTTTCTGCCTGCAACTCCAGTGCTGCGGTTGCAAAGGCTCGCGCTGTCCTAGATGCCGCTTGAGAGCGCTCCCTAGCAACATGAACGGCCATTCGTGCCTCGGTTTCTACGGCCCGCGCTTCCTCAACGGCAGCGTTTGCATCCTCAAGATTTTGCAAAGCTGGCGCCAAAAACTCTTCTGAAGGCGGCACTGGCGCTACCTTCGTCTCAAGAGCCTTTGCCGCTTTGGTTTGAGCAACCTGGAAAGCTTCTTCAGCTAAATCCAGCGCGTTTTGGCTTCGCTGAACTTCCGACCTTGCTGCTTGACGTGAGGCCTGGAGCCTGGCCTCTTCCCTAGCTACCTTCGCCTGCTGAGCGTCCAGCCTGCGTAGTTCCTCTAGAGCGTGTTGACGGCGCGAAGTAGCTTCGCTCAGTGCTCCGCGTAAGCGGAGGGTGGCTTGCTGTAACTGGTTGGCTTCACGCTCCACCTCTTGTGCTTGGCGTAGCGCCTGCTTGTGCTCTGCCTGCAGTCGCATAGGCGACGGTCCGCTTTGAGTAGGTAAGCGCACCGAATGGGAGGTGATGACAACCCCATCCTTCGTGGCGACGAACACCGGCCGCTGGCCACGCTGTGCAGTTAGTTCGTCGACCAGGTTCGCGGCGGCTTCAACATCTTGTGCAACCCAACAATCACCCAGAAGCTCAGCCGCAGCCCCAAAAAGGTTGCTGGGACCCAAAACCTTCGACAGGGCACTGCCAGGTTGAGCTTCAGGTGGCGTGCCGCCTGTTTGAACCATGCCGGCAAGTCCACCAAAGCGTCCGGTGTGGTTTTGCAGGAGCAACGCTTCAGGGTTTGCCCCCGGTTCTAAGACGCGCGCTGAGACCATCGCGCCCAAAAGAGCAGCGATTGCGTCTTCCCACCCGGTCTCTACCTCTAGCAGTCTTCCCAACGTTCCTTTGGGACTGGCGCTTACAACTGTTTGTCCCCACTGCTCACCTTGCTTGGAACTTTCCATTTGC
This sequence comes from uncultured Actinomyces sp., assembly GCA_964344535.1. Taxonomy (GTDB): domain Bacteria; phylum Actinomycetota; class Actinomycetes; order Actinomycetales; family Actinomycetaceae; genus Scrofimicrobium. The sequence continues at coordinate 37,118 of CAYFNQ010000006.1, read as the reverse complement.
CCCAAAGAGTTAGCTAGTGTTTCCGCCTTGGACTGCAGGCGGGACAACTGTTCAAAAGCCTGCCGTTCAACCTGCTCTTGAGCAGACAGTGCCTGACGCGCCTCATTTTCTTGCTCGCTAGCCGCCTGGTAATCCGCTTGGCTGGCAGTGGTGTCGGCCCCGGTCTCCTGCACCGCTTGCGGCAGCGCCGCTAGCCGTTGCGAAGCTTCTTCAAAAGCCTGCCGGGCCGCAGCTAAACGGGCTTGCGCAGCGTCCAACTGCGCTATGTCCCGCTGCCTTTCCAGCTCACTGCGCCGGCTTGCCTCCGCTGCGCGTTCCAATTGGAGTCGCTGGCTAGATAGTTCCGAAGCGGCACCACTGGCCGCGGCTTGAGCGCCTGCTGAAAGAGCTTTGGCTTCCTTCAGCGCCGTTTCGGCTTCAATGACCGCATTGGCTGTTTTGGCGGCCTCTTGCTCTGCTTCTTGCGCCCGCTCTTGTGACAGGCCGACTGCATTTTGGGAAACCGCGGCAGGTTGGGCTGCAGCCGCGCTCACACGTTCACGAGCCACGTCCTGGATCGCAAGGAAGCTCCCCGCCAATTCGCGGTAGTCCCGGTACTGTTCTTGAAACTGGGCGGCCAGTTGCCCCTCATGGGCGGCCCGACCACGGGCCTGCTCAAGAAGCTGGGAGGCAGCCCGGATGCCTTCTTCCGCCTCACCAGTCTGGGTGCGCAACTGTGCCAGGTTCGCTTGCTCCCGCTGAAACCTCTCAGCGGCTAAAACGTGGTCGGCAGCCAAGAGGCGGGCCCCCGCATACCTGACCCTAGCCTGGATACCGGCTGCGGCCTGCGCCGCCTTAGCCTGACGTGCCAGCGGTTTCAGCTGCCTTGAAATCTCTTCAATCAAATCCAAGACACGCAAGAGGTTCGCGTCCATCGCTGACAGTTTGCGCAGCGCGCGCTCTTTACGGCTGCGGTGCTTTGCGACGCCAGCAGCCTCATCTATGAATGCGCGGCGCTCTTGGGCAGTGGCTGAAAGGACCGCGTCCAGCTGGCCCTGGCCGACAATCACGTGCATTTGGCGTCCAAGGCCACTGTCGGACAGGAGCTCTTGCACGTCCAAAAGCCGAACCGGTGTCCCGTTGATCGCGTATTCGGAGCCACCGGACCTGAACATGGTCCTGGAGATAGTCACTTCCGAAAAACCAATCGGCAAACGACCATCGGAGTTGTCGATCGTCAGATCAACCTGTGCACGCCCCAGCGCGGGCCTGGATGAAGAGCCGGCAAAAACTACGTCCGCCATTGCCTGGCCGCGCAAAGACTTAGCGCCCTGCTCCCCCATCACCCAGGCTAAGGCGTCAACAATGTTGGACTTCCCAGAACCATTCGGGCCGACAATTGCGGTGATCCCCGGTTCGAAACGCAGCTTAGTTGCGGAGGCGAAAGACTTAAATCCGCGCAGCGTTAAGTCTTTCAGGTACATGGGACTGGTCGTTTAGGAAAGAGGTTCGTGTTCGTACTGAAGTTCAGGGAACCAAAGTGCAATCTCCCTGATTGCAGAAGTCTCAGAGTCTGAAGCGTGAACAATGTTCTGCACGGCTTCTGTTCCCCAGTCGCGGCCAAGGTCACCGCGAATGGTGCCAGGAGCTGCCAGCGTTGGGTTGGTGGCGCCCACCATGTTGCGCACGCCTTCAATGACGCGGTCCCCTTCAGCTACCACTGCAACCACAGGGCCGCTCATCATGTATTCGACCATGGCCGGGTAGAAGGGCCGTTCCATGTGTTCTTCGTAGTGCTCACCCAACAGGTCTTCATCCGCGAACTTAATTTTGAGGCCCTTCAGCAGATAGCCCTTCAGCTCAATTCTGCTCAAGATGTCTCCCGTCAGACCCCGCTTGAAAGCGTCAGGCTTCACCAAGATCAAGGTGTGCTCTTTGTTCGGGTCCAGAAGATCTGGGGTAGGCATCGAAACTCCTTTTCTAGGCGGGTTTTCTCCCGCGCTTTCCAATTATCGGTTACCGGAGGCTAATTGCCGTCTAAGCCTGCGTCAATGGCAGCAGCCACTGCGGTGGCTGCTTCTTTCGCATCCGCTCCAGTTGCTTGGACAACTACGCTGTGTCCGTGCGGTAGTGCCATTGTCATTATTTCTAGGGCGGACCTGGCGTTAGCCCCGTTCACCCAAACTTCACTTTCAAAACTCCCTGCCAGTGCCGCCAACTTCGCGGCAGGCCTGGCGTGCAAGCCCGTCCGGTCACCAACGGTGCAGCGCACTGTCTGGGCGCCCGCGGCTGCTTGCGACGGCTCAGTTTCCGCGAACATGAGCTCAGCTGCTTTGGTCACCGACGCGGCAACAGCATCCACGTCCTGTCCTAGTTGCGCAGCTACCGCGGCCGCCACAGCACCTTCAATGAACGGGCCGGCAGGGTGGCGAAACAGGGTTTGATCGCCCAGTACTTCCAACACGGTGTCCACGGTCAGGATTGCTGACCCCAGGTCGGAAAGTATGACCACGCCTTTGCCGTCAGAGGCTTGTAGTGACTGCTCAAGAACCTCACTGACAGCATCGAAAGAGGTGCCCAAACCACCATCGGGGTCGCCTCCGCACGCCATTATCGTCACGTCGGGAGCCATCTGGGCCGCTAGGTCTCTAACCCCGGCAGCAATCAGCGCAGAGTGTGAAACCAGAGCCAAAGCTACGGGTGTCTCAGTCACTGTCGCTGTCCGCCTCCGCCAAAATCTCTTCCCACGCATCCGCTGCGGCTTGAACAATCATCGCGGATGACACTGCTCCTGGGTCTAGGTGTCCGCGGGACCGCTCCCCCAAATATGAGGCCCGGCCCTTCGTCGCTTTCATCGGGATCGTTGCTTCCGCTCCCTCTTGCGCACCCGCAGCAGCAGCCTGCAAAGTCTCCAATACGTCGCCGTCAGCCTGCGTCATCGTGGCAGCAGTCGCCGCTGGAAGCAGAGCGTCAACCATTGTTTTTTCACCCGCGACGGCCTTGCCCCGCTCTTGGATTCCAGCGGCAGCAGCCGTGAGGAAGGCAGCAACAGACGCGGGCGTTAACTCATCGCCCACCGC
>CAYFNQ010000006.1:21846-33959 GCA_964344535.1 uncultured Actinomyces sp. | reverse complement strand
AGCAGGGTCTTCGCCACGTACTTCAGTGCGCCCGTCACACTGTCTGCGTCGTCCAAACCGCCACCGCGCATCACCGCGGTGAAACCGCGATCCAAGTTCTCACCGTGGTCACCGTCGCCGATCTGCCGGTCAAGCTCAATTAGGTATTCGCGTTGATCAGCGATGCGCTGCGCCACCAGCGACATCCACCTTCGTACCCACTTCAGGTCTTTATCCATTGCTTCTTCCAAACCCGCTAGTTCGTCCACGCAACTGTGCGCACCGGGGCGTCAAACCAACGCAGCATCGCGTCATCTACCTTCAATAAGGTAAGGGAGACACCCGGCATCTCCAGACTGGTCACGTAGTCCCCCACAAGCTGGCGTTCCCGCTTGATGCCGTCTTGTTCCAAAAGCTTCGCCACCTTGCGAAACACAATGTACAGCTCTGAATCCGGTGTTCCGCCCATGCCGTTCACCATGACGATCACGCGGTCGCCCAACCCCAGTTCTAACTGGTCGCGCACTTTTTCGTACAGTTCCAAAGTGAGCAGGTCAGCCGCGCGCATCGGGCCGCGGCGGTAACCGGGTTCGCCGTGGATCCCGATACCCATTTCCACGTGGCCCTCATCCAATTCGAACGAGGGCTTACCAGAATGCGGCACCACACTTGGCCCCAAGGCCAACCCCATGCTGCGCGTGTTAGCGACTACCTCTTTTGCGATGCGGGCAACTTCATCTAAAGACTCCCCGGCTTCGGCTGCAGCTCCCGCAATCTTTTCCACCAGGACAGTCCCGGCGACTCCCCGACGACCAACGGTGGCTGTCGAGTTTTCGACGGCAACGTCATCATCCACTAGGACAGAAAGGGTGTTGTGGTCCTCCAGCTGCGCCAGCTCCTGCGCCACCCCAAAGTTCAGGACGTCCCCCGTGTAGTTTTTGACGATGTAAAGAACACCGCCACCAGTATCGACAGCGCGGGTGGCCTCCAAAATGGGGTCTGGCGTGGGAGAAGTGAAGACGGCACCGGGGACAGCGGCGTCAAGCATTCCCTCACCGACAAAGCCGGCATGCAGGGGTTCGTGCCCAGAGCCACCACCAGAAATTAGGGCAACCTTCCCAGCAGCCTTCGGTTTGGCCCGCTGTACCCAATCCGGGTCAAAGTGGACTTGTACTAGGTCCAAGTGCGCCAAAGCAAAGCCCTCTAGTGACTCAATGACCACGTCACGCGGGTCGTTGATCAGCTTTTTCACGGGCCTCCTTCCCTAGCTACCTGTCCATCCTTGCACGTTCTAAAGACACAGGTCAGCGATCGAAAAGAACCTGTGCCTCCCCCGCCAACACGACCGAACCGAAAATAACCACTGCGCGTTGCAAACTGGGATCGGTTGGTTCGTCCATGAGTTCCGTGGCCTTGTCGATGGCCTCAACCAGGTCCGGTTCTAGGTGAACGCGGTCGTCCCCAAAGACTTCGATGGCGATTTGTTGGAGTTCTTCGACGTCGGCCCCGCGAGAGGTCTGCATCCCGGTGATCACAATTTGGTCCATGTACGGTTCTGCTTCAACAAGCATCACCTCAATGGCTTTGTCTTCCATGGCTGAGAACACACCAACCAGGTAGTCCAAGGCCAGGGCCTCTGAAAGCCCCAAGCACATCGCTTCAACCCCGGCCGGGTTGTGAGCCGCATCAACGACGACGGTTGGTGAGCGCCGCACAATTTCCAGGCGTCCTGGTGACCGAGCCTGCAGGAATCCAGCTTCAACGATCTCAGCCGGAAGCGCCTTGCCGCCCATCATGGCCTCAACCGCAACAAGGGCAGCTGCAGCATTTTGGCCCTGGTGTGCTCCGTGCAGTGGGATGAACAAGTCCTCATACACGGCAGCAGGAGTGCGAACAGAGATCAGCTGCCCACCGACCCCTGGCTGGCGTGAAACTACTTCCCAGTCACGGCCCTCTAGGCGCAGCAAAGCATCCACTTCTGCGCAGCGGGCCTCAATTTGTTCCAGGGCTGCAGGATCTTGAACCGTGGAAACAACGATTCCAGACGGCTCAATAATCTGGGCTTTTTCTGCCGCGATTCCCGCAAGCGTGTCGCCTAAGTACTTTTGGTGATCCTTAGAAATAGGTGTCAAAACCTGCACACCCGACTTCACAACATTGGTCGCGTCAAAGCGGCCTCCCAAACCAACCTCAACCACAGCTACGTCCACCGGAATATCGGCGAAGGCGGCTAGGGCTGTGATCGTCACGGCCTCAAAATAAGAAACCTGGGCGCCACCGGCGTCACGGGCCTTTTGGTCAACCATTTCGATGTAGGGGGCAACGTCGTTCCAGGCTGCCAGGAATTCACGTGAGGAAAGCGGGGTGCCGTTCACCTGGATGCGTTCGCGAACTGTACGCAGGTGCGGGGAGCTGAACGTTCCACAGCGCAGACCAAACCCGGATAGCAAAGCACCGGCCAATCGGGTGGTTGAGGTCTTCCCGTTGGTTCCACCCACGTGCAGGATCGGGTAGGCGTCCTGGGGGTCACCCAGAATGTAAAGCACTTCCGAAACCCGATCCAGCGTTGGCTCAAACTGGTGCTCAGCGGTGCGCTTTGAGAGCTCCTTGTGGAGGACATCCAGTTCCGCTTCGGCTTCAGCTTCGTCAAGGAGTGCCTGGTGCTCAGCTTCGGGGTCATCCTCCCAAACCTGCTCCGGGCCCTCAGCCTCTTCATCCTCACCCGTGTCATCCAAAATGCTGGCAATCAGTTCCGGGTCAGCGCCGGCAAGCAACGTTTCGCGCACAATGTTGCGCAGACGCTCCAGGTCGCTTTCTTCGTGGGAGTGGTGAAGCGGCTCCTCTTCCGTTTCTTCTGGTTCATCATCATCCGCAGCCAAAAGGTAGGGAAGAAGTTCCGGATCGACAGCAAAACCGTCTTCTTCGGGTAGTTCAGTTTCGTTACTCATGCCTGCACCTTTTCTACTGTCACGGACAACTCCGGTCCGGTTGCCAGTTCAAGCCCCGTTGCTAGTGTCTCTTCGCAAATCATTTCACGGTGCTTGGCAACCGCGTCTTCTTGCCCGGCAGGAACTTGAATTGTCAGGTTGATGCGGTCCGCGACATGCAGTCCGGCATCCTTGCGTGCGTCTTGCACAGTGCGAACCAGGTCGCGTGCGTAACCTTCGTCTTCCAACTCTTTTGTGAGCGCGGTGTCCAAGACAACGAATGCACCATTATCCAAGACAGCTGCGACCTCATCCCCTGTTCCCGAAACCTTGGTGGTGACGGTGAACTGGTTGCCGGTGAGCACGACGGGCTTGCCGCCCGCTTCGACACCGTCGAACGTGACGGTAGAGCCGTCCTCACTGAGCTGCCACTGCCCCGACTTGGACGCAGCAAACAGTTTGGATGTGAGGGGGCGAATGTCTGCGGAAAATTCCCTAGGGTTCAAACCCAGCTGCTGCTGGGCTTCGAAACCGGAGTCTTCTGGTGCCGCAAACTCCACGTTTTTCACGTTCACTTCGGAAGCAATGACGGGTGCAAACCCAGCCAGCTCTTCGGGGTTTTCCACGACCACCGTCAGTTCACCAAGCGGTTGACGCACCCTCACAGAGTTAGCTTTACGCAGTCCGTGCGCAGCCGAAACCAAGTCGCGCACCTGGTCCATGTGCTCCACCAAGCCCGGGTTGTCCCAAGAAGCAGGCAGCTGCGGGTAGGTGGTGAGGTGCACGGATTCACCACCTGTCAGGCCGCGCCAAATCTCCTCAGTTAGCAGCGGCATCAAGGGTGCAGCAGCTTCAGCAAACACGACCAAGGTGGTGTATAAGACGTTGAAGGCATCTTGGTCCTCGGCCCAAAAACGATCCCTTTGCGTGCGGACATACCAGTTCGTGATCACGTCCAGGTGGCCGCGCAAAAGGTTGGTGGCCTTCGGGATGTCGTAGTCATCCATGGCTTGGCGCACGTCCTGGGCAACTTCTTTAGTGCGAGCCAGGAGGTAGCGGTCCATTTCACCTAGTGCCGCAATGCTGGAATCTTCACCGTCTAGCCTGACGGGCGAAATACCCTGGCCGCCGTTGCTGGCGTTGCCGTAAAGGGTCAGGAAGTAGTAGGTGTTCCACAGTGGCAGCAGCACCTGGCGCACAGCGTCGCGGATGCCTTCTTCGGTGACCATCAGGTTGCCGCCGCGAACAACCGGGGAGTTGAGCAGGAACCAGCGCATGGCGTCGGAACCATAGGTTTCGAACACTCCCGAAACGTCCGGGTAGTTACGCAAAGACTTACTCATCTTGCGTCCGTCGTTGCCCAAAATGATGCCGTGCACCAAGGAGGTGCGGAAGGCAGGCCGGTCAAACAGGGCGGTGGCTAGAACGTGGAGTGTGTAAAACCAACCGCGGGTTTGGCCGATGTATTCGACGATGAAGTCGCCGGGATAGTGGTCCTCGAACCATTCCTGATTCTCAAACGGGTAGTGAACGGAAGCAAATGGCATCGCTCCTGATTCAAACCAGCAGTCCAAAACTTCAGGGACACGACGCATCATCGACTTGCCGGTCGGGTCGTCCGGGTTCGGGCGCACCAGCGTGTCTACTGCGGGTCGGTGCAGGTCAATCTGGTCCACCGGGACCCCGAAGTCGTCAGAAATTTGCTGGTAGGAGCCGTAAACGTCAACGCGCGGATATTCGGGATTGTCGCTCTTCCACACGGGGATTGGCGCACCCCAAAAACGGGTGCGGCTGATGGACCAGTCGCGGGCCCCTTCAAGCCACTTGCCGAACTGGCCGTCCTGGAGGTGGCCGGGAACCCAGTTGATTTCCTTGTTGAGCTCCAACATCCGGTCCTTGAACTTGGGGACCTCAACGAACCATGAGGACACTGCGCGGTAGATCAGCGGTTCGCGACAGCGCCAGCAGTGCGGGTAGGAGTGAACGTAAGAAGCTTGCCGGACCAGCTGGGGCCTGCGATCCTCATCCATCCGGGCAATGGGACCGGTTTGGTCGCGCAGGTCAGCCAAGATCAGCTTGTTCGCGTCGAAAACCTGGGTCCCCTGGTAGTCGGAAACCTCAGCAGTGAATAGGCCACCCTCATCAACAGGGACCACGGTCTTGATGCCGTTAGCTAAGCAGACGTTCATGTCGTCTTCACCGAAGGCAGGGGCCATGTGGACTAGGCCAGTGCCGTCCTCGGTCGTAACAAAATCAGCGGTAACAATTTGGAACGCGTTTGGTCCTGGGGCGCCGTCTTCAACATTGGCGAAGTACGGGAACATTGGGGCGTAGCGGCGACCCTCTAAGTCGGTGCCCTTCAGCTCTTCAACGACCAGCTCACCAACGTCTTCTGGCGTAGCACCCAGTTCTTTAGCGTGTTCTTCCAGCAGCGCTTTGGCCACGATCACGCGTTTGCCGGCCAAGTCCCCCTCCTTAGGCGCGGCCACCACGTAATCAACGTCCGGTCCGACAGCAATCGCCAGGTTCGACGGCAGCGTCCACGGCGTCGTGGTCCAGATGAGGGCCAAGTCGTCGGTGGGGTTACCGTCCTCGTCCAACATGACAACTCCGACGGTCGCGGTTTGGTCCTGACGGTCTTGGTAGACGTCGTCATCCATCTTCAGCTCATGGTTTGACAGTGGGGTTTCGTCATTCCAGCAGTACGGCAAGACCCTGTAGCCCTCATAGATGTAGTCCTTGTCGTAAAGGGTCTTGAAAGCCCACAGCGTCGACTCCATGTATTCGGGGTCTAGCGTCTTGTAGTCATCTTTGAAGTCCACCCAGCGGGCTTGGCGCGTCACGTAGTCTTCCCACTGGCGGGTGTAGCGAAGGACAGAAAGTTCGCAGGCTTCGTTGAAAGCCTGGATGCCGATGCCAGTTGGTCCCTCAACCTGGGTTTTGTCGACAATTCCCAGCTCACGTTCCGTTTCCAACTCCGCTGGCAGACCGTGCGTGTCCCAACCAAAGCGACGCTCAACACGGTGACCGTTCATGGTCTGGTGGCGGCCCACGACGTCCTTTACATACCCGGTGAGCAGGTGGCCGTAGTGGGGTAGCCCGTTTGCAAATGGAGGACCGTCGTAGAACACGAACTCATTCGACCCGGCCTCACCGGCGTCACGCGATTCCACCGACTTTTCGAACGTATTGTTCTCTTTCCAGTACTGAAGGATTTCTTCCTCAATGCCGGGTAGGTGTGGTTTCGGGTCTACTTCCGTGTCGCTTTTATGTAGCGGGAAACGGTTTGGCGTGTCTGGGTTGGTCACTGACTTCGTCCTTTCGCTTCTTTGCGTCGGACGAGGATTCCCCCGCGGTACCACCGCGCTTGCACCAACACAGGGCTGGTGCCACTCAACTGGGGCTGTGTCGGGCCCACCCGTTTGGTTCTACTGGGGCCAAACCGGGAAGGATTGACCTGTTCTTCCAAATGCTCACCGGTGATTGCCGGGTCGTAGCGCACCCATACTACTTGGAGATTGCGGGGGAAGACGAGGGCGCCCGATGTGAAGTTAGCTGTGTGGAGTCAGCGGTGCGGACTTCTGGTTGTCCACAGGGTTTGCAGGTACCCGGTTTGCACAGGCGGGCGGTTTTGTCGCCGTCGGTGCGTAGAATTGGGGTGAAATCAAGGAAACCAGCACCTAAGCAACGCGTACTTGAACACAGGGCAGTGGAAGGCCGGGTAGTGGAAGACCGGGCAGTGGAAGGGGTTTTGAAATGGCAATCAGGGCACAGGTAACGGGAACGATCGCCGAGCCGGTCCCACGCTTCACTCCTAAACAACAGGCGGTGTTGGAGCTGCGGATCAACGCGACCCCGCGTGAACGCAATAAGTCCACGGGCCAGTGGGAAGACGTCGGCTCCCAGATTTGGATTGGTGCCACTTTTTGGGAACGCGACGCACAGGTCCTAGGGGAGGCGCTGAATAAGGGCGACAGGGTCACCGTTGAAGGCACGCTTGTTCAAGAGACGTACCAAAGGCGCGACGGGGCTACTGCAACTTCGCTGTCACTGCGGTGGCCGCGCTTTTTGGGGACAATCCCCTCAAGGCGCTCAGCTGGACCTGACCAAAGCGCTCCAGAACCAATGCCGGTGACGGGCTCAGTCCCGGCTGTCGATCCCTGGGCTGACGGGCCCACACAAGCTGCGCCGTTCTAGTACCGGCCAGCTCGCACAATCGCAAGTTCTGGCGTCAACAACTGGGAATTAGAGGCAGCGCACATCGCTCAAAGTCAGCGCAGGTTACGGAGTAACATGTGCGAATGACCCAAACTAATTCTGCTCTTAAAGCCCAGGTGCTGGATTTGGAGGCGATGGACCAGTCCATCCGCCCGCAAGACGATTTTTTCCGTTACATCAACGGGACGTGGCTCTACAATCACGAAATCCCCGCGGATCGAGCTTCTGACGGTGAGTTCTACAGGTTGCGTGACCTGAGCGAAACACAAACCCATGAGATTGCGAAAGAAGCACTGGCCGGGACACTGACGGGACCGGAAGCCGAGCGCATCGCCATCTTGTACGGGCAGTTCATGGATGAAAGTCGCCTGAACCACATGGGTGCCGTGCCCTTACAGGAGCTGTTGGAACCAATCCGTACCGCACAAACGCACGCGGACCTAGCGTTCGTTCTGGGCACGCTAGCTGAAGCTGGGATCTCCGGACTGTTCGCCACAGGTGTTTACGCGGACCTGAACGACACGACCCAGTACGCAGTGTTCTTTGAGCAAGCCGGTTTGGGTTTGCCGGATGAGTCCTACTATTCGAAGGAAGAGTATGAGGACTACCGGATCAAGTATGAAAACCATGTGGCCCGCATCCTCACGCTAGTAGGGGCAACGACGGAACAAAGCGCGGGGCCAGCCGCAGCTGAAGTGATGACTTTTGAGACGTTGCTAGCCGGCTACCACTGGGACATTGTGAAAAGCCGGGATGTGTTGGCGCAAAACAACCCCCGCACCTGGCAGCTCCTTACCGAAGAAGCCACCGGGTTCAGCTGGGACGAATGGGACCGGGGTCTGGGCGTTGGGCTCGCCAACCAAAGGCTCTTAGTGAATCAGCCAGACTTCATTGTTGCTGCCGCGCAACTGTGGAAGCAAACCCACCTTCACACGCTCAAATACTGGCTGGCTCGCCGTGTCGCTGACGCTTTCGCGCCGTACCTGAGTGAAGAAATTGCGGAAGAAACCTTCGACTTCTACGGTCGGACGTTGGCGGGGATTGAGCAGATGCGTCCGCGCTGGAAGCGTGCGCTGTCCCTAGTTGAAGAATGCGTCGGATTCGACATGGGCCGCCTGTATGTCGAACGGCACTTCCCCGCTGAATACAAGGAGCGCATGGACCACCTGGTCGACAACCTCCTAGACGCCTACCGGGACTCCATCACGAACCTGGACTGGATGAGTGAGGAAACCAAGGAAAAGGCCCTCACAAAGTTGGGGACATTCCAGCCAAAGATTGGGTACCCAAGTAAGTGGCGCGATTACACGGGCGTGAACATTTCTGATGAGAACACCTTGGTCCAGAACATTTTGGCCAGCTCCAAGTTCGACACCGAATGGGAGTTTTCGAAGCTGGGGACCCCTGTGGACCGCACAGAGTGGATGATGACCCCGCACACGGTGAACGCCTACTACTACCCGTCCATGAACGAAATCGTTTTCCCGGCCGCAATCCTGCAGCCCCCGTTTTTCAACCCGGAAGCTGATGACGCCGTCAACTACGCGGGAATTGGCGCGGTGATTGGGCACGAAATCGGTCACGGCTTTGACGACCAGGGCAGCCAGTTTGATGAAAACGGCCTGGTGAATAACTGGTGGACTGATGAGGACAGGGAAGCCTTCGAAGAACGCACGCGCGCGCTGATCGACCAGTACAACCAGCTCTCCCCCGCAGCACTGGAAGACCACAACAAGGTGAACGGGGCTTTGACCGTTGGGGAGAACATCGGGGATCTAGGCGGGCTGACTATAGCGTGGAAAGCCTGGCAAAAAGCGCTGGAAGAGCAGGGCATCACTGACCCTGCGGATGCGGAAATCATCGATGACATGACGGGCCCTGAGCGCTTCTTTGCATCTTGGGGACGAATCTGGCGCGGCAAGCACAGGGATGATTACGCCATCCAGCTCCTAGCTATCGACCCGCACTCTCCAGCAGAGTTCCGCTGCAACGGGATTCTGGCGAACTTTGATGCTTTCGCGGACTACTACGATGTCAAAGAGGGCGATGCCCTGTGGATCGCGCCAGAACAACGCGTCACCATTTGGTAAAGAACTGGTAAGGAAAACGAACAATGCCCGGGATGAACCTGACTTTAGAAGAAGCTGCGCAGCGCAGTGAGGTTGTTGAGGTTGACAGCTACACGGTGGACCTAGATCTGACTACCGGAGATCGGGTTTTCCGCGGCAACACCACGATCGTTTTTGATGCTCAAGAAGGTGGCTCCACCTTCGTGGACCTGGTTGCCGACAAGGTCTACTCCGTGGAGCTGAACGGGCAAAAACTGGATGTTCAGGACTACCAGGACTTCCGTTTTCCCCTTTCCGATCTGAAAGCGCGCAACACTTTGCGGGTGGATGCTGATTTTCGGTACATGAACTCTGGTGAGGGCATGCACCGCAGCGTCGACCCCCAAGACGGCAAGGTCTACCTGTACAGCCAGTTTGAAGTTCCTGATGCTCGGCGGGTTTTCCCCACGTTCGAACAGCCAAACCTGAAGGCCACGTTCACCTTCAACGTCACGGTGCCGGAAGAGTGGACGGTGTTTTCCGTTTCACCCACCCCCGTCCCTCATATCGAGGATGGGAAGGCAACGTTTTCTTTTGCTCCCACACCGCGCATCTCCACTTACATAACCGCCGTTGTTGCGGGACCGTATGAGGGACGCACCGGGGTCATCCGCTCAATTGACGGCAGGGAAATCGACCTGGGAGTCTACTGCCGCGCCTCCCTAGTGGAGCACCTGGACGCCAACCTGATCATGGAAGTTACTGAGCAGGGTTTCGAGTTTTTCGAAAACGCATACGGGATCCCCTACCCGTTCACCAAATACGACCAGATCTTCGTGCCCGAATTCAACGCGGGTGCCATGGAGAACGCTGGCTGTGTGACGTTCAGGGACGATCTGGTGTTCCGTTCAAAACCAACTGACTGGCAGCTTGAGAACCGCACCAACACGATCCTGCACGAACTGGCCCACATGTGGTTTGGGGACCTGGTGACCATGGACTGGTGGGATGACCTGTGGCTGAATGAGTCCTTTGCTGAGTTCATGGCGCACCTGGCTACGGCTGAGGCCACGCGGTGGTCTGATGCTTGGGTTGGGTTCCTAGGCCGCAAAGAATGGGGTTTGGCTCAGGATCAAAAGCCGTCCACTCACCCGGTAAAGGCGCAGATTCGCGACCTGAATGACGTGGAAGTGAACTTTGACGGCATCACGTACGCGAAAGGTGCTGCGGTCTTGCGCCAAATGGTCGCCTATGTGGGACGTGAGAACTTCTTCAACGCCATCAACAGCTACCTGACCAAGAACGCTTACGGCAACGCGAAGCTGGAAGACCTGTTGGAGGAGCTTGAAGCCGCTTCAGGTAAAGACATGAAGGCGTGGTCGAAGGTCTGGGTTGAAGAAGCCGGCGTTACGACCTTGAAGCCCGAACTAAAAGTTAGTGATGACGGGCGGATCGAAGAACTGGCCGTTGTGCAAGAGGTCTTCACTCCAGGCGCCAGCTTGCGTCCCCATGCCCTGATTGTTGCGGGCTACGACCTAGGCGCGGACGGCAAGGTTTCCAAAGTGTTCGCGGAGGAAGTGGATGCGGAAGGCGCAGCCACGCTAGTCCCGGGCGTAGTGGGGATGGAAGTTCCGGACCTAGTTTTGGTGAACGATCAAGACCTGGCGTACGCGAAAGTACGGCTGGATGAGAAGTCACTGGATTTCGCGGTCAAGAACATTACGCGTTTCGAAGACGCCCTGACCCGACGGGTCCTGATTGCTGCGGCTTGGGACATGACGCGCGACGGTGAAATGGCCGCCACAGACTACTTGGCCTTGGCTTTGGCTGACCTGGAGGTTGAGGACTCCATTGCAACGACCACCTCTTTGCTTGACCAGATCAACCTTGCCGTCACCTCCTACGTTGCACCAGAGAACAGGCCCAGCCAACTTGAGAAGGTTGCAAGCCAGCTAGTGCAACTTGCAAACGGAGCGCAGCCGGGCTCTGACCAGCAGCTTTTACTTGTAAAGGCTGTGGCTTCAAGGGCGGTGTCAAAGGAAACCTACGGGTTTGTGGAAGGACTGTTCAACGGCTCGGTCACACTTGACGGACTGGTTGTCGACATTGACTTGAAATGGTCGCTGCTGTTCGCTTTGGTGCGGGGAGGTTTGGCGGGCCAAGATGAGATTGCAGCTTTAGAAGCTGAAGATCCGACCCTGACTGGAACGCAAAATGCGGCCAGGGCCCGCGCGACCATCAACTCAGCAAGCGTCCGCGAAGAGACCTGGGCTGCGATCATGACGGACGTGTCAATTCCAAACGACACTCTTTGGGCTATGGTCGCTGGCTTCTGGTCCCACGCATGGCTGGAGCCGGAACAGTACCTGACATTTGTCGAGCCATTCTTTGCGGGCTTGTCGGACACGTGGCAGGCCCACACGTTCCACATCGCCTCAGTGCTGGTCCGCGTTATGTACCCGAAAGCTGTTGTCGGATACGTGCCCCAGGCGAACGTGGTTGAGCAGACCACGGCCTGGTTGGAAGCAAACACCGATCAGGGAGATGCTTTGCGACGCCTAGTCACTGAGGCGCGCAGCGATGCAGAAAGAATGTTGACTGCGCAAGCCTGCGACGCAGCCAACATAGGGAGCTGATCACCTTTGGGGTCGGCCGCGACTTCGTAATGTTAGTTTGGAGCTATTAGGTATTGACCGACCGCACGAAGTGTGCCTTAGCGGAGGGTTCTCATGTCTCAAGCTAAAGAGATTCTGGATGGCCTAGGCGGCGCCGACAACATCCAGGACATTGAGCCGTGTATCACCCGGCTGCGGGTCGACGTGAAAGACCAGAATCTGGTTGACGAAAGCATTCTGGCGAAAGCTGGGGCCTTCGGCGTAGTCCAGGTTGGTGGGACCGTGCAGGTGGTTGTTGGGCCCGTCGCTGATGAGTTGGCCGAAGA
>CAYFNQ010000006.1:17688-21746 GCA_964344535.1 uncultured Actinomyces sp. | reverse complement strand
CGCATCGTGTGGAAAACCCCGTCTTGCTCTTCCCCAGCAGCTTTTTCTGCCAAGTCTTCAAGCCAAACACGCTGCCCGTTAGAATCCGCCAGCGGAACTCGCCAGTTCGGGTATTCGTGCTCCGTGCCCGGGAAGTTCTGCGGGCGCTTTTCTCCCACCTCATCCACCAAGGCCGCGGCGACCAGCCGTGAAGGTGTTCGCGACACGTAGCGGTGAAGCGCGTCAATGATCTGCTCCTGCGTTGGATCCGCAGGGACCAAGCCGTATTCGATCAGCCGGGCCACAGTCTTTTCCTGCTCGATCCGATCCGCTTCACGCACATTTTCAACCGGCTCAACAAGCAAGTCCAGTTCATCACGGATGGTCGTCTGAATGCCGTCAAGGTAGCCGCGGGTGGGCGGGAGATCATGCGTGTTCACAGTCGCTAGCACGCCCTTGCGGTATTCGTGCGAGTGCAACGGGAGGCCCAGCGGATCTTTTTCGAACCAGAACACAGAAGTGCCCAGAATCCCACGCGTCTCCAGATAGCTGTGAACCCAGGGTTCAACAGTACCCAGATCCTCCCCAATCAAAACAGCGTCGGCCCTTTGCGCCTCAAGCAGCAGGATCCCCACCATTGCCTCATGGTCCGAATACACGTATGTCCCCGCTGCCGGACCTTGGTCTGCCGGGTGCCACCAGAGACGGAATAGGCCCAGGATGTGATCAATGCGCAAAGCATTCGCCAACTGCAGCGCACTGCGGATCACTTGGCGGAACGGCTCATAGCCATCCTGCGCCAGCCGCGACGGAATCCACGGAGGCTGAGTCCAGCTTTGTCCCTTTTGCGCGTACATGTCCGGTGGTGCTCCAACGTACATGCCGGGCGCAAACAGCTCCGGGTTCGACCAGTAGTCACTGCCCGACGGGTGGGTCCCCACAGCCAGGTCAGCCATGACACCCAAGCCCATTCCCAATGCCAGAGCCACTTGGTTTGGCAGGTTCAGCTGTTCCTTCGCGATCCACTGCAGCCACTCGTAGTACTCAAGTTCCTTGGAGTGCTGCGCCGCAAACTCCTTCGACGCCTCTGTGGCTGCGCTGCGGTATTCGTTGGGTAGGTCCGTTGTCCCCAACTCTTCAACAATCGCTGACCAGAGCGCATAGCGTCGCAGATCCTCACCCCCGTCCAAGCGGAATGCCTGGAATTCAGCTTCACGGTAGAGGGGACGAGGCACTTGATAGATCAACCTCAGTGCCCAATCCTTCGCAGCCCACGTGGGATCGCGCA
Organism: uncultured Actinomyces sp.; assembly: GCA_964344535.1. Classification (GTDB taxonomy): domain Bacteria; phylum Actinomycetota; class Actinomycetes; order Actinomycetales; family Actinomycetaceae; genus Scrofimicrobium. The sequence continues at coordinate 20,479 of CAYFNQ010000006.1, read as the reverse complement.
GCAGCTGCGCGTCGGAGTCTTCGTTAGAAACCTCAGCTCGCAACTTCGCGATGGTGTCACGGTCAGCCTGTGACAGGGACGCATACTCCGGGACAGCCTCTGGGCGAATGTAAGTGACGTTCAGCCAGCGCCGTGAAATAGGTCGGTACGGTGAATTGTCGATGGGTGCCGTGGTTTCCGAAGCGTGCAGCGGGTTCACCAACACGAAATCTGCAGCCTCTTGCCCGCAGATAGCCACTAGGTCTGCCATGTCCAGAGCGTCGCCAAGACCCCACGAACCACGCGACATGACGGAATAGGTTTGGGCGTTCACCCCCCAGTACCGTTGCTCACCCGAAAGCGCGGTTGGGGTGAGTCTGCCGGGGACCACGTACAGCGGGGCGGAAACTGGTTCTCCTTCTTCAACCCTCACGTAAACACGGTGATAACCAAGCGGGAGCGTTGAGGGAATGTCAAAGGTGGCCCGCCCCCTCAAAACACCATCAACATCATGAGACGGGGTGTAAACGTCCTTTTGAACCAGCCCCGCGGAACTACCGTCTTCCAGCACATACCAGGCGGAGACAGCCTCACCGTCGTCAACGTGGACAGCTAGGTCAGCACCCGACCCCTCCCGCACTACCGTGCACACCGGAAGAGTCAAAGTCCACGGCAAATCCTCACAGTGCTTGATAGCAAGCTCGACTGCTTCACCTGAGCAACCCGGCATGACGGGCAGGCCCATTGCCGAAAGGACGCGCAGTAAAGAGTCTTCTGAAACCTGTATCAGGTCGCCAGCAAAGCCGTAGTAGGACGTTGCAACCCTGTTCAGTTCCGCCAGGTAACGCAGCCTGTCAATGTCTACTTCACTTCGTTCAGTTTCAGTGTCCACACTCATCGTTTCCCCAGCTCTTGAATGCTTTTAAGTTCGTGTCTTCAGTCACAAACCATACCCTGACACCGCCCGCTTTTGAGGCGACATGAGAATTCTTAGGACGGCTAGGAGCGACGCAGCCTTCTGTGTGTCGCGCTCTTTGGCCTGGCAGCGTCAGCACCTAGGCGCTCAATCTTGTTCTTCTCATAGTCTTCGAAGTTGCCTTCAAACCAGTGCCAGTTCGCCTGATCCTCATCGGTCCCCTCCCAAGCCAAAATATGGGTGGCGACGCGGTCTAGGAACCACCTATCGTGCGTGACGACGACGGCGCAGCCTGGGAATTGCTCCAAAGCCTTTTCCAAAGAACCAAGTGTTTCGACATCTAGGTCGTTTGTTGGTTCGTCCAGCAGGAGTAGGTTCCCACCCTGCTTGAGCGTTAGAGCCAGGTTGAGGCGGTTGCGTTCACCACCGGACAGCACACCCGCAGGTTTTTGCTGATCCGCACCCTTGAAACCAAAGGCAGAAATGTAAGCACGTGACGGCATCTCCACGTTGCCCACCTTGATGTAGTCCAAGCCGTCAGAGACGACCTCCCACAGTGGCTTGTCCGGGTCGATTCCTGCCCGGTCTTGGTCAACGTAGGAGATCTTGACGGTCTCCCCCATGTCCAGCTGCCCATCATCTAGCTCTTCCAAGCCAACAATGGTCTTGAAAAGGGTCGTCTTGCCGACACCGTTCGGCCCGATCACACCAACAATCCCGTTCGGGGGCAAAGAGAAACTGAGCCCGTCGATAAGCACGCGCTCATCGAAGCCCTTCTTCAAGTCCTTCGCCTGGATGACAACACTGCCTAAGCGTGGTCCAGGAGGAATCTGGATGTCCTCAAAGTCAAGTTTGCGGGTCCGCTCAGCTTCTGCCGCCATCTCTTCATAGCGTTCAAGGCGAGCTTTCTGCTTCGCTTGGCGCCCCTTTGGACTGGTGCGTACCCATTCCAATTCATCCTTCAGGCGCTTCGCCAGCTTTTGGTCCTTCTTGCCCTGGACTTGCAGCCTGCGCTGCTTTTCTTCCAGGTAGGTCGTGTAGTTACCCTCATACGGATACAGGCGACCCCTATCGACTTCCGCAATCCACTGGGCCACATGATCTAGGAAGTAGCGGTCGTGAGTGATGGCGATAACTGCCCCGGGATAGGACTGCAGGTGCTTTTCCAACCACAGCACAGACTCTGCGTCCAAGTGGTTCGTGGGCTCGTCAAGCAAAAGCAGATCCGGTGCCTCCAGCAGCAGCTTGCACAGTGCGACACGGCGACGTTCACCACCCGAAAGGACCGAAACTGGGGTGTCCCCCGGGGGGCAGCGAAGCGCTTCCATTGCCTGGCCGACCTGGCTGTCCAAGTCCCACCCATTCACGGCGTCAATTTCAGTTTGCAGCTCCCCCATCTGCGCCAACAACTTGTCGAAGTCGGCATCCGGCTGCGTCATTGCTTCGGAGATTTCGTTGTATTGCGCCAGCTTGTCGACAGTGTCCTGAACACCTTGCTGCACGTTTTCAAGAACCGTCTTTGACTCATCCAGCTTCGGTTCTTGCTCCAAAATACCCACGGTGTAACCCGGGGTTAGTCGGGCGTCTCCGTTTGAAGGCTCATCCAGACCTGCCATGATCCGCAGAATCGACGATTTTCCTGCACCGTTTGGACCGACCATGCCAATTTTGGCACCGGGCAAAAACGCCATGGTGACGTCATCCAAGATGACCTTGTCTCCGTGGGCTTTGCGCGCCCGAACCATTGAGTAAATGTACTCAGCCACAACACTCCGCCTCTACTACTAAAGGGATTCCTCCCCCATGCTAGACGGTGGCACCCAAATCCCGGAACGCCGCGTTAGGCCGCGGCGGCCTCTTCCACTTCCGGCTGGGGCGCGTCATCAGGGTCTGCCG
>CAYFNQ010000006.1:12594-17588 GCA_964344535.1 uncultured Actinomyces sp. | reverse complement strand
TGGTAGAAACCCGGCTCTTCATTCAGCGCCTTAGGGCCAAGAGCCCGGCGGTAGTAGTCCAGCTCCATAATCGACTCTTGGATGTCCCCCAGTGCCCTATGCTGACCGTTTTTGGGCGGGCTGGCGGCCTCCACTGGCGGATACCAGCGCTTCGCTAACTCCTTGATGGTCGAAACGTCAACAATGCGGTAGTGCAGGTGGTCGGTCACGGCTGGCATGTAGGCGCGCAAGAACCGCTGGTCCTGCCCAACTGAGTTGCCGGCCAAAATCCCCTTACCCGCCTGCGGCACCAGCTCCTTGATGTAATCGGTAACCTGTTTTTCTGCCTCTTCTAAGCTCAGCCCACTAGGCAGTTCTTCAAGCAGGCCAGACTTCGTGTGCATGTTTCGCACGAAGTCATCCATTTGAGCCAGGGCCGCTTCTGAAGGCCTGATCACCAACTCAATTCCAGGTGCCAGTGGTCGCAAATCAGAGTCGGTAACGATCACAGCAACTTCCACCAGCTCATCAACTTCTGGGTGAAGGCCTGTCATTTCACAATCGATCCAGACAAGTGGATCTTCGCTCCCGCCTACGGGGTCGTTCATCTTGCTCACAAGCTCACGATAGCCCCCGGGAATAAGCCCGTACACTGGTTGCGTGAATCAGACGATAAGCCCTAACCTTGGCGCGCTTGCGGTAACTGCGAACCAAATCGAAGAAGCCACCTTGCAGCTGAACGGTGTCGCGAAGCTGACCCCCGTTGAACGGCTAGAACGCTTGGGGAAATCTGCGGATGTGCCGGTCTATGTGAAACGGGAAGACCTGCAACGCTGCCGTTCTTTCAAGATGCGTGGGGCCTACAACATGATGGCGAAACTAGACCCCGCGCAAAGAGCTCAAGGGGTTGTGTGTGCGTCCGCTGGGAACCACGCGCAGGGTGTCGCTTTGGCCTGTTCTGAACTGGGCATTGATGGCACCATCTACCTGCCGTCTTCCACACCTAGGCAAAAACGTCAGCGCATCGAAGCCTTAGGTGGCGACCACATCAAGATGGTGTTCGTTCACGGGACTTTCGACGAGGCTCAGAAAGTTGCCAAGACGGACGCCCAAGCCCAAAACGCGATCTACGTGCACCCCTTTGACGACCCCGACGTGATCGCAGGTCAAGGCTCAATTGCGAAAGAGATCTCCAACCAGCTTGGCTCTGAGCTTGGAACCGTAGTTGTCCCAATTGGCGGGGGCGGGCTCCTGGCCGGGATCGCGGCTTGGATGAAAGCCAACCGCCCAAACATCAGGTTGGTGGGAGTGGAAGCTCAGGGTGCGCCCTCAATGGCGACGGCACTGGAAGAAGGAGCACCCGTCGAACTGGGGACAATAGACCCATTCGTGGACGGCACCGCTGTACGAAAAGCAGGCGACACTTCTCACTCCATCATCGACTCCTTAGTGGACCAGGTCGTGGTGATTCCAGAAGGTGCAGTGAGTCGTGAAATGCTGGACTTGTACCACATCGACGGCATCATTGCCGAACCTGCCGGCGCTTTGGCCACAGCAGCTATAGCGATGGCAGATGCGGGTGAGCTGCCAGAACTGAAATTGGAAGGACCCACGGTTGCGATAGTTTCCGGAGGAAACAACGACTTGTCGCGCTATGCCGAAGTCCAGGAACGCTCCTTGGTCTATCAAGGTTTGCGCCACTATTTCTTGGTTTCGTTCCCGCAAAGGCCAGGTGCGCTAAGGGACTTCCTAGATCAGATCCTGGGACCGGATGACGACATCCTGTACTTCGAATACACGAAGAAAAACAACAGGGAGACTGGCCCCGCGCTAGTCGGGATCGACATTCATGCGCGCGAGGATCTAGAGGGACTGCGAACCCGCATGGCCCAGTCAGACCTAGACATCGAAGAACTGGATGCTGACTCTGAGCTGCTGCGTTTCCTCATCTAGACCCTAGATTTCTAGGTGGCGGCAAGCGCCAGTATTCTTGTAGCATTACGGCCAGCTATTTAGCTGGCTTCCAAAGCCCCCGTAGCTCAGTGGATAGAGCAACAGACTTCTAATCTGTCGGTCGCGCGTTCGAATCGCGCCGGGGGTGCCAATAGTTCTTGGCGCCAGACAGCTCGCTTCTAACCAAGTCAGCAGCGGGGACACCCCGTTTCCGGGGTGCCCCCTTTACCCAACCTTTGGGCCTACCTAGACAGTTTCCGGGTTGCAGCAAGCAGCGTGGCACCAGCCCCCAAACCAACTGCTCCTAGCAGTGCCGGCAAAAGGCCGCCCAACCCGGTCTTCGCAAGCTCACCGGGCTCTGTGGGCTTCTCACTTACCGTCACAGTCTGCCCGCGGTCATGAAGGTCGGCGTGGACGGCGACCAGCGTATCTTCCTGCCAAAGTTCCTCAAACACAACCAGTGACATCGAATGGAGAGCTGACGAATCGAACGTGAACTGAACCTCTTCGCACCCATCGCGCTCTTCAGGGATGAACGTGGTCTGCGCTGTGACCGGTTTCCCACCTTGCTCAATGGGCTCACCCGTCTTCGCGTTCATCAGCGTTCCTTCCAGACGGTATTCCTTCCCCGGGGTTAGATCCAAGTAGCAGGCTTCATCGATAACCCGAACCTCTTTGGAAGCAGGGATCACCTTCTTGTTCTCTGGCCCCGTCGCAGTGGTCCCAATCTGGGGGTTACCGGTGACCGTGAACTGTTCGGTCACGTCGGGGATCGCCGAAACGAACGGCTCCACCCTGTCATCCCCAACGAAAGAGTGAACCACCTGATACGTTCCCCGAAGCGGCCTGCCCTGTTCATCCCGTAAGAGCTTCCACGACAGCCCTCCTTGACCCAGGTACATACCGTTTCTTGCCGGAATCGTCAGGGTGTCGCCCACTTGAATAGCATCGTCAAGACTTTCTACCGGGGTCCCTTCTTCCCAAAAATAAAGGTCCTGCTCAATAGTCTTTCGGTCGGCCGTAAAACCGTGGCTCCCCAAGAAATCTGGATGGTCTTCGGGCAGGCCAGAAATCCACACGTCGTCCACCAGGTACGTATTATCGATCGTCGGTTTGACGGTCAGGTTCGATTCAACTTTGCCCTCCCAGTAGACAGACGTGTATTCGTCGGCAACCCCGTAGTTGTCAGCCCAGGGCCCCGCGATCATGTGTCTGTCAGCAGGGGCGATTTGGGGCTGGTTTGAGGGATCCACTTCCCAAACCCAGACAACAAACCCTGGCTCACTTTCGAAGGCTGCCTCCACCGTGTACGTGCCTGGGCCCTTTGCTACCAGTTCGGCAGTCGCGACAACTTCGGCATCGACGGGTATGGTCGAGGATTCCGCAGCCGGCTTCATCCCAGTGCGGTACGCGGTCCCCGTAAACAGGACGGGGAGCGGCTGATATCCGTCTTGACCTGGCTTGGTCCGCCCGACGCCCAGCCACTGTGGATTCGAGTAGTTGGGGTCAGCCTCAACCTTCAAACTGTCGCGTAAAACCGTGTCCTCTTCCGTGAGGAACCGTGACTGCGCACCCTTGGTGCTTGACTCCAAGACTGGTTGAAAGTCGTAAAGGAGATCACCGGGAGGCGGCGTGAAGCTTCCAACCACAACTGTCCCCGGGTGGACGCGAATAGTCGTTTGGGTACCGTTGTCACGTTCGACAGTCGCAACACTGGCGGGTACCTCAATCGACTCAAAAGAGACTTGTGCATGGACTTTCCCGTTAGCAACCGATACGCCAGACAAACTGAGAGGGCCATTTGAGGTCTTTCCAGTCCACACGGTTCCCGCAGCATTAAAGCTACCGCCCTGCGCGTTCGTCTTATCGAAGACTCCCGCACCCGTGAGCGTCACCGTCATTCGTTTCCCACTCACCCAGCTGCCGGTCTGAGACAGCAAACCCAAATTGTCTAGTTGGAAGGTCTGAGCCCCCTCCGCCACAACAAAGCGTGCTTTTGCTGCCTCAAAAGCAGGTGCATTTTGACGGGCATCAGCCACCATCGTCTGCGCCATCCCGGCCACTGCCCTACCGTCGACGCTATTAGACAAGCTGTCAATTAGTGGAGGCAGAAAATCGCGTCCTCCTGCTAGCTCATAGTTCATGTGGGCAACGACGGACGTGGCGGCTAGAATCCCCGCGTCTAATTGTTTGCCGTACTTGTCCATGATGAAACCCATCTGCTGGTTGCTTTCCAGAAGATAGGGGTCCGCTCCCGCCAGACCTCTTGGGGAAACCAGGTGGGCCGTACCTGTGCGCCCAGCACCGCTTGGCGTAATGGCAGTGAAGTCTATGCACCACTGGTTGTGTCCATCCAGGATGAAGCCACCCAGCCAGTGAGGGTGTGAAGACAGTGGATTGTGCCACTGATACCCAGAACCCAGGTATTCCCCTCCGGGAGTTATCGGTCCCGTAAGTGAATAAGGGGCGGGTGCCCCGAATGCACTGAACATGCGTACGCGCGCTTCCGGGACCGACATGCCTGGCTTTGCCAGTTCAGTGGCACCCGGTTCCGATTGGGCTGTCTCATCAGCGGCTCTAGCCTGCGACAGGTCTGCCAGTTCCTTAGCGAACTGGTCGACCCTGTCTTGGAAGGGGTCCTGCGGAGCTGCCGTTGCCCCCGGACCCGCACCAAGTGTTGTCATTATTAAGCCGACCAACAGGTTGGCTGACAATATGGCGACGCCCGCGCGTCTCCTAGTCGTTTTCATATTCGTGTTCCTCATTGCGGTTTGGTCGAGGATTTCTCGACACTGCGCTGTCGAAGCGCCCGCAGAAAAACTAAGGAAAAGCGGCGAACAATCTAGGCATCACACGGACCTCTTGTGAAAACCGGCTCCGCAGCCCACTTGGGGAGAAGCCAGCGCAAAGCGAGCCACGCCAAGCCTCTTACTGAGAGAAGACGCTAGAAGATACGTAAAACGGGGTGTTCCAGACATACAAAAAGCGGGGCCCTCCAACAGGAGAAGCCCCGCTTTTAAGCGTTTGCTAGGAAACTAGATGCGGTAGCGAATCGCGGTCAC
>CAYFNQ010000006.1:3949-12494 GCA_964344535.1 uncultured Actinomyces sp. | reverse complement strand
GCCAAAACGCCAAGCAGGATACGGCCAATGCGGTTCCAAGCGGTCGCTCCAGGGGTGAAGAACCCGCTGAAGAAGTAGGCGATACCGCCGACAATGGCGTAAACCGCCAAGATGGCTGCCAGCCCTACGGCAATGGTCGCTCCGGACCTTTCAGGCCAAACTAGAATGACGATACCCGCGATAATGCTCAGGACACCAAGCACGGCAAGCATCGTACGAGAAAGGGAGCCAGCCCGGCCCACTACACCTGTACTCATTTGTTGATCACTTTCGTTAGATTATCGGTTTCCATTTGGAAATCGGAGCCGGCACCCGGCCGCGTCCGATCGATCTCAGCATGGAAAAGCTTCGATCCTAGTCCTCAGGGTCAATTAGGCCCTTCTCATAAGCTTTCGCTAGGCGGCGCGGCACGCGCAACTCGCGTCCACCGGCACGCACCGGCTGTAGTTCATCCAAGTCCGCTTTCCACGTGCTACGACGGGTACGGGTGTTGGACCGCGACATCTTTCGCTTGGGCACTGCCATGACGAATCGCCCTTTCAAAACTAGGGTGGCATTCCTGCCTTGGTTACAAGCCCCGCTTACAGCGCGGCCCACAAGCCCCAAGTTTTACACGGGGGGCGCGAAAGTCGGTAACTTCAGTGGAACAATGTCACCATGTTCACGCTAGCGAAGGGTTCCTCTGTTCAAACGGAACTAGTTGTGAAGAAGTCCCGCTTCATCACAACACTATTGCGTGCCGATACCGTGGAGGAAGCGAGAGCTGAAATTAGTCAGATCAAGGCGGCTTTCCCTGACGCGCGCCACAACTGCTCAGCGTTTGTCATTTCCCAGGCTGATGGGCCGGTGCGTACCCATTCCAGCGACGACGGTGAACCCGCCGGCACCGCGGGCGCCCCAATGCTGGACGTCCTCACCGGGTTTGAGCTAGTTGATGTCGTCGCTGTGGTCACCCGCTACTTTGGTGGCATTCTTCTTGGGACCGGAGGTTTGGTGCGCGCCTACTCTGACGCAACCAGACAGGCCGTTCAAGCAGCACCGCTGGTGGAGCTAAAAACTCTAAGCAAGGTAGGACTGCGCCTACCCCTTGAAAGTGCAGGACGCCTCCAGTTCGAATTCCATTCACGCAACTGGCAGGTACTGGAAACAACATGGGGGAACCATTTCGACGTGACGTTAGCCGTGACCTCAACCGAAATGGAGGAACTTGAAGCTTTGGTAGCTGAAGCGACCCGCGGTGGTGTTTCAGTTCAAGCACTGGGGAGCGTTAGGGTAGAAACCCCGGCGTCTACTCCCTAGCCCCGGTGTCCGTGCCCTAGATCGCTTCGACACCTAGGCCTTAAGGCCCTTAGGGTGGAGAGCACACTGGACGCAGCTACAACAAGGTGAAGGACGTTTTGATGGCTAACATTCACGACTCAATTGACTCCACGGTCGGGGGAACCCCGCTGGTTCGCATCAACAAGCTCACCAACCAAGACGCAACCGTTGCGGCGAAGCTTGAATCTTTCAACCCCGCCGGTTCCGTAAAAGACCGAATCGCTCGCGAAATCATTAACGCAGCAGAAGCTAGTGGAGAGCTGCAGCCCGGTGGAACCATTGTAGAAGCCACCAGTGGCAACACCGGGATTGCCCTAGCCATGGTTGGTGCGGCCCGCGGATACAACGTTGTCCTCACCATGCCCGCCTCTATGAGTAAAGAACGTCGCGCCCTAGCCCGCGCTTACGGGGCTGAACTGGTGCTCACTAACCCGTCTGAGGGAATGCGTGGAGCGGTAGCCGCCGCCAACGAAGTTGTTGAGCAGCGACCAGGCGCAGTTTTGGCTCGACAGTTTGAAAACCAAGCCAACGTTGAAGCTCACAGGCGCACCACCGCACAGGAGATTTGGGAAGACACTGACGGCGACGTTGATATCTTCGTTGGTGGGATTGGCACTGGCGGGACAATCACGGGTGTGGGCCAGGTTTTGAAGGATCTGAAACCCGGTGTGGAAGTCATTGCCGTAGAACCCGCGGAATCACCCCTCCTCACCGAAGGTAAGGCCGGACCCCACGCCATCCAAGGATTGGGCGCAAACTTCGTCCCCGACATCCTGGACCAAGGCGTCATCGACGAAATCATCACCGTCACGGGTGATGACGCGCTTGAAACAGCGCGTGAAGCTGCAAAAGAAGAAGGCCTCATGGTGGGGATCTCATCCGGCGCGGCCCTAGCTGCTGCGAAAGAAGTAGCAAACCGGCCTGAAAACGCAGGAAAGACTATCGTGGTCCTGCTTCCAGACACCGGGGAACGCTACATCACCACCAAACTGTTTGAACACTTGATGGACAGCTGAGTGCGCCTCAAACTCCCACACGTCAAACTGCCCCGCGTCTTACAGGAGATGCGTGACGACCTAAAAGCGGCCAGTGAGCGCGACCCGGCAGCAGGAAACTCACTAGAAGTCGCCCTCTTCTACCCCGGCCTGCACGCCGTGTGGGGATACCGCATCTCCCACGGACTGTGGAAGAAGGGGTGGCGCTTCCCAGCGCGCGCCCTGCAAAGCACCGTTCGCATGTTCACCGGTGTCGATATTCACCCAGCCGCCACAATTGGCCAGCGACTCTTCATCGACCACGCCATGGGTGTTGTCGTCGGTGAAACAGCAGAAGTTGGCGACGACGTCCTCATTTTCCACGGCGTCACACTGGGCGGCGTCACCATGGAACCCGGAAAACGCCACCCCACGGTTGGCGACCGGGTGATCTTGGGTGCTGGGGCAAAAATCCTGGGCCCCGTCCAAATTGGTTCCGACGCAAAAGTTGGCGCCAATGCGGTCGTTGTCCGCGACGTGCCGGACAAGGGTGTGGCGGTCGGCGTGCCCTCGCACTTAGTTGGCAAGGAGGGTGGTCGAGGAACCAGCACCCACGGGGTCCTCCCCGCCCGCCTACCAGCGAACTCACGTGAAGCTTGCACATCACTGCCGTGCCAGGAAGACCACGCGCATGTGTCAGCCACCTTCATTCAGTTTCAGGCAACGTACGTGCACGAAGACGGGGTCGTAGTCGAGCCTGCCAGGCACCTCTAGTAGGCGCACCTACCAGCCCAAATACCCAGTTTTAGTTGGCCCATGCCGTAGCCTTGAAGCATGACCGAACTAACACTTCAAGCGCAGTCTTCCGACATTGACGCCCAGGAAAGTCTGGAAGGTTTGCAGCTGGGGACGCTGACCAGATACGACGTGCCGGCGCTGGCTTCCCTAGCTCTAAGCGCTTACGGTGACCCGCTTACAGCTGAGAACTTCTGGGCTGCAACGGACCAAATTCGGCTCTATTTCGACGGCGCACTGGGGACCCCCAGGGACGATTCTTTTGTTGGAGCGTGGCTGGACGGGAACTTAGTTGGAGCGGTGTTTTGTGTCCTGGATGCCCCTTTTGAGGGAGTTCCTAGGGGACCGTTTGTTTTGGACCTAATGGTCGACCCGGAGTACCGACGCCAAGGGATCGCCACGGCTTTGTTGGCACAGCTAGCCAAACGCACCAAAGGGTGGGACTACGATTCCCTTACCCTGCGCATAGATCGCAACGAAATGCCAGAGGCCGTGAACCTGTACAGGCAGCTAGGTTTTACTGAGAGCACGGAAGAGTTCGAAGACGAATAATAGCTACCTTTGGCAGGTCGAACACCAAAACATTCTGCGGTTGGCGACCAGCTTTTCACTCACCGGGTTCCCACACACCGAACAATCCCTGCCACTGCGGTGGTAGACGTACCAGCGTTGAGATTCTAGGTCGTCTTCCTCAACCACTTCCAAGTCCGGTTTGTCTGCGTCCCGGACGGTGGTGATCCGGCCTTCCATAACGCCTTTGTCAAGCAGGTAGACGTAGTCATCCCAAAGCCTTTTTAGGCGCTCTTCACTCACGTTTGCGCCGCGCCGGTTCGGTGAGATTCCGGTGCGGAACAGTCCCTCCGCCCTATAGATGTTGCCCACTCCAGCTATCACTGACTGGTCCATGACCAACTCGCCAATGGTTCGTTTGGAGGCGCGAACGTTTTCAACGAACTCCTGCTGAAGCTGCTTTGGGTCTGAGTCGTGGTCAAGAGGGTCTGGACCCAAACGGTCCAAAGTCTCCTGTACTTCCTGCGGCGTCGCTACCTCACAGCGTGTTGGACCTGCCAAGTCTGCCGCCACGGAGTCATTCTCTAACCGGACGCGCACCTGACCGACGGGTTCGGGTGGCTCCCACACACCATCGTCCGCATCCACTGCCGCCAAGGTGAGCCCCTCATTTTCACGGCGGCCAGGCAAGAACCCTGTGTCTTCTGTAACCGCGCTGGCCCGGGGTGCCCCAATTGATTCTTCGATTGCCAACTCAGAGTCACCGTGGAAACGCCATGCTCCGTACAGCCCCAGATGCACATGGAGCCATAGGCTGTCTGAGGTGGGATCGTCAGGATCCTCGAACCTCAAAAACATGTGCTTACCGTGAGAGGTCGCCTCCGCCATGACGCGGCCATTCAAAAGCTCCGCACCGTCCGTGAAACGCCCCTGAGGGGAAGAGGCGAACACTTGGGTTCCGGTGAACCAACGGTCGAACGTGTTGGCTAACCGCTTTACTGAATGACCTTCAGGCATTTACCTGTCCTACTTCCCCGGTGCTACGAAGTTCACCAGTTTGGGCGCACGGACAATTACCTTCAGTGGGGGCTCATCCCCCAGAATCTTCTCAATTGGAGCAAGGTTTCGGGCTGCGTCCTCTAGATCTTCCTCAGAGATGTCCGCGGGGACCTCAAACTTTGCGCGCAGCTTCCCATTCACCTGCACAATCGCCGTCACCTGGTCTTCGACCAGCAGGGACTGATCCGTAACTTCTGGGAAGGGGTGACCGGAAAGTGATTCCTCATGGCCTAGCTTCGACCACAGCTCTTCAGCCATGTGCGGGGCTAGCGGTGACACCATCAAGATCAGCGGCTCGATGGCTTCGCGAGGAACCGCCTGCAAACCCGTCAGGTGGTTGTTCAAAACGATCATGCGCGCAATTGCAGTGTTGATGCGCATGTTGTCTAGTTCTTCGCGTGCCTGGGCGATGGTCTTGGCCACCAGTCGCTTGGTTTCTAGATCCGCGGGCTCGTCGGTGACCGTAATTTCCCCTGTTTCCTCATCCACCACGTTTCGCCACAGTCGCTGCAAGAAGCGCATCGCGCCGGGAACTGACCGGGTTTCCCAAGGGCGGGAAAGGTCCAGGGGGGCCATTGACATCTCAAACACTCGGAAGGCATCAGCACTGTACTGGTCGCACATTTCGTCCGGGGTGACCGAGTTTTTCAGGGACTTGCCCATCTTCCCGTATTCGCGCGTGACGGGCTTGCCCTGCCACGTGAACCCGGTTTGCTCATCGCCGACAACTTCTTCGGCCGGGACGTAAACACCGCGTTCGTCGGTGAAGGCGTAAGCCAAAATGTAGCCCTGGTTGAAGAGCTTGTGGAAGGGTTCCGCGGCTTCCACGTAGCCCAGGTCGTAGAGGACTTTTTGCCAAAAGCGCGCGTACAGCAAGTGCAGGACCGCGTGCTCCACGCCGCCAACATACAGGTCAACCCCACCGGCTTTCTTGTCTTTATTTGGCCCCATCCAGTAGCTGTCGTTCACGGGTTCAATCAAGTTCTCCGTGTCAGCGGGGTCAACGTAGCGAAGCTCGTAGTAGCAAGACCCCGCCCAGTTCGGCATTGTGTTGGTGTCCCTGCGGTAGGTTTTGAGGCCGTCACCTAGGTCCAGTTCTACGTCAATCCAGTCGGTCGCCCGACCCAGCGGAGTTTCAGGGTCTGACTCAGCGTCGTTGGGATCAAAGGTTCTAGGCGAAAAATCGTCCAGGTGCGGAAGCTTCACCGGCAGCTGATCTTCGGGGATTGCGTGCGCGCGACCATCTTCGTCGTACACGATCGGGAATGGTTCACCCCAGTACCGTTGCCGGGAAAACAGCCAGTCGCGCAGCCTGTAAGTGATGGTGGGTTCGCCCAGACCCTGTTCGGCCAGCCAGGAGATGATCGTGTCGATCGCCTCTTCCTTGCCCATACCGTTGATGGAGAAGTCGTCGCGTGAAGAGTTGATGATCACCCCGTCACCCGTCCAGGGCTCTTCCTGGTTATCAAAGTCTTCCGGGACCCCATCCGCTTCGCTGGGCTCGATGGTGGGGATGATGTCCAGGTCGAAGGCTTTCGCGAACGCGAAGTCGCGGTCGTCATGCGCTGGCACCGCCATGATGGCGCCCGTTCCGTAACCCATCAGCACATAGTCGGCCGTGAAGATTGGAACCGGCTCACCAGTTACCGGGTTGTTTGCGTAAAGACCTGTGAATACGCCGGTCTTGCCGCCGGCTTCTGCTTGGCGCTCAACGTCCGTCTTTGCTTTTGCCTCCGCTTTGTAAGCTTCAACAGCTTCCTGCGGGTTGGCGTAACCGCCCGTCCACGCCCCCCGCGTTCCATCCGGCCACTGCATAGGGATAGCGCCGCCATCCAAAAGCGGGTGCTCCGGTGAAACAACCATGAACGTCGCGCCAAACAGCGTGTCCGGGCGGGTTGTGAAGACCTGCAGGAGCGGGTCGTCCACGTCAGCCAAAACGGTGAAGTCGACGTTTGCGCCCAAGGACTTACCAATCCAGTGGCGCTGCATCATCTTGATTTTTTCAGGCCAGTCAATGTCCTCCAGGCCCTCAACCAGCCGGTCTGCGTAAGAAGTGATGCGCATGTTCCACTGGTTCAAATCCCGGGTGAAGACAGGGAAGTCTCCGCGTTCAGAGCGACCGTCGGCCGTCACTTCCTCATTCGCCAACACAGTCCCCAGGCCGGGAGCCCAGTTCACCGGGGACTGGGACAAGTAGGCCAACCTGTAGTTCGAAAGCACGTCGTTTTGTTCTTCGGCGGTCAGCTCATCCCAAGGCCGGCCATCTGGAGTCGCTTTTTCTCCCGAGGCAAACTTCTCAACCAGTTCGGCGATGGGCCGCGCCGCACCCAAAGTCCCCTCACCATTCGGGGCTTGGGGGTCATACCAGGAGTTGTAGATCTGCAGGAAGATCCACTGCGTCCACTTCACATAGTCATCATCGATCGTTGCGAAAGAACGCCTGGGGTCATGCGACAGGCCTAGGCGGGCCAGCTGGCGCTGGTAAACCTCGATCGCATTTTCAGTAGTGATCCTGGGGTGTTGGCCCGTTGAAATCGCGTACTGCTCCGCAGGCAACCCAAACGCGTCGTAACCCAGCGTGTAAAGCACGTTCTTGTCTTGCATTCGCTGGTAGCGCGCCAAAATGTCCGTAGCAATGTAGCCCAGAGGGTGTCCCACGTGCAGACCTGAACCAGACGGGTAGGGGAACATGTCCATCACAAACCAGGGCTCTTTTTCAGCCTGGGCTCCCGCAAGCGCACCTACGGGGTTGTCTGCGTTGAACGTTTCCTCTTCCTGCCAGCGTTTTTGCCAAGCGGCTTCAATTTGCGCCGCGAGTTTCGGGGTGTACCGAAACGGAGGTTCGCTTGAGGTCTGCTTGCTAACACCGGTTGTGGTCATCTAAGTCTCCCGTATATTTCCCGCAGCCAAGGCTATCGCAAAGCCCCGCCAACAAGGCAGTGCGACAATAGGGCCATGAGCACTGTGTTTGAGCTAATTCGTGATGGAAAGTTGCCGGCCAAGTTCCTTTGGGATGACGATGTTTGTTTTGCGATCCTGGATGTGAACCCGGTCGCTGTGGGACACGCACTGGTGATTCCTAAGCAACCTATCGATAAGTGGACAGATCTGCCCCCTGAAACGTTGAACCACGTGATGGATGTGGCGGCGAAGATTGGGCGCGCTCAGGAAGCTGCGTTTGATGTTCCGCGCAGTGCCGTTGTCATTGCGGGGTTTGCGGTGCCGCACGCGCACGTTCACGTCATTCCGGCTGCGTCGGAAGGGGTGACGAACCTGGGTCTGGGATCCTCGGCCTCATCCGAGGATTTAGAGGACGCTCACAGCAAGCTGACAGAGAAGCTTACTGAGCTTTCGTAGTGCCGCCCCGCTTAGTTTTGGCCAGGATGCCCAGTGCGGCCAGTACGAGGATGATTGCTAGACCCGCCCACGCCCATCCGCTGCCGGCCGCTGCGCGTACTGCAGCAACCCAGAGCGCTAGCAGTCCCAGTCCGTAAACAATCGCCCATGCGATGCATCCGGGGATGGAGGCCAACGTGAACTTGCCCCAGTTCATTTTGACTAGCCCAGCGCCTGCTAGGACAGCTGTCTGAACCCCGACCGTGAGGAAAGACAGGGGGATGATGATGATCCCCCACTTGTCCAGGATCCTGGCACCCTTTTGAGGAATGGGGCCTTGAGCCCAGTTAGCTAGCGGTTGCAGGAATGCCCAGCGACCGGAAGCTTTTTCCACTAGCGCTGGTAGGGCTCGGGCAAGCCAATACGTCGCCTGGGAACGGAGAAACACCACGACAAATAGGAAGACCACAAGCGCAAAGCCGCTTTGTGCCCAGGCGGGAACGGGCATGGCACCCATTTAGTTTCGCCTCCGGCGCACTGCTGGGCTCACT
>CAYFNQ010000006.1:0-3849 GCA_964344535.1 uncultured Actinomyces sp. | reverse complement strand
CTGGGCTCACTGCCCTGCGCATTGCACCGCATTGACAGGCTGGTAGCGCCAGGTGAAAGACTCAGTCTTCACATACTGGCCATCCCGGGAGAATACTCTGTCAACGGTGACCAAGAAGCCCGGACCGCCAGCACCGGAGGGAACACAGTCGGGGACGGAAACTGTGATGGTCGTCGGCTGTGTGATTTCGCGCCTTGGACTGGTTTGTGACTCTATGTCCCAAACCTTGGTACTCCAAAAGCGCACGTGGATCTGCCAGTCGGCAACCCATGACTCGATCAGCACCCCGTAATCCGAGTCGTTGTGGAACTTTAGGTCTAGGTCAGGCGAAAAGATCGTTGCCTCCCGCCCCTCAGGGTAGCGGGAGAAGTACTGCGTGTGAGGTTGGTGCTCTAGGACTTCAAGGCCTGAGAAAAACACCGCGTTGTACAGGGTTGTTGCAAGCTGGGACAGCCCCCCACCCATACCCTTAGTGAGCTGGCCGCCCACTAGCACGCCAGCGTCCCCGTAACCGTGTTCGGCATCGATAGGACCAAGCGTTTCCAGAAGACTGAAGGTCTCCCCAGGCGCCAACACAACCCCATTGATGGCGGCTGCGCCCACCCGCAAGTTTTCTGTGCGAACAGGGTCGCTGGTCAGGTTTGTGGCAAATTCCGAAACCGGCTCCACAATCCCCAGAGCCTCCATGTCGGCCGCAGTCAACGTCGGGTCGACGTCTTGAAGGGAGACTTCCGCAATTCGGCTGTCCGTCCGGCTGGCTGCCACAACAGCCGGGCCAAGTTCTTCGGTGTTTAGGCTTGAACCCTGCCGGTGGGGAGTGATTTCGGGGCCACCTTCACCCAGGACGATCTTCGCGTCAACCGCTTTGTCTTCCAGTTCTGGGAGTTCTTCCCGAACGACCTGAGCTACCTGGTCTCCTTCTACAACTAGTGTCAGCTTTCCGTTGTCCGCAACGAACGTGGCAGCGGACGCCAACTGGTCCGGTTGCACCTGCGCTGCCTGCTCATCAACCTGGACTGTGACGGGGCCGCTGACTAGGGGTTCAGCTTCTTCTGTCAGCGCGCGTTGCACCTCTTCGTTGGAGACAACGGGCGCAGTTGGTTTGGTCGGTAGCTCAAGAGGTCTGGGGCTAGTCAGCCACTCCTGGGCAACCTCTTCGACCGCTGCCGGAATGTCCACTTCTAGGCCATCCTCAGCGACAGTCACCCGTGGTTTGCCGTCCGCAAAGTGAATGTCCCCTTCAACTGGCAAGACTGCAAAGTTGTCAGCCATACCTTCTAGAGCATTCTGCAGTGCCTGCTCATCAACCACACTTTCTGGACGCACTGCCGACATCCCGGCAATGTGCTCCCACATACGCACGGGAGAAAGGTTGAAACCGACCAGCGGGTCAACGGTTGCTTCTGCGTCAAACTGCAGCCCAGCGGTAGCTGGAGTCAGGTCTCCTTCAACCTCACCAACCGCGACTGGAACCGGCTCTGTGGCAAGTGTTCCCAAGCCCTCATTTAGGGCCGCGACTGCCTCCGTTGAAGTCATCCCTCCTAGTGCAACGCCTTCGACAGTTGCCCCTCTTGGGACGCGGTCAGACAGCAGCCAAGCGGCACCAGCGTAGAGGGCTAATGCCGCCGCTACGGTTCCTGCCGCTATCCACCCCCGGGGTCTAGAACGATCAGAAGCTGTCCTATGTCTGGGGGCTCCCTTGTGATCGTGATGTTCCGGCTGATCGCCGGTTTCCAACCAATCGTCAATCGCTACCTGGTCTCTAAGCTGCACCTGATCGCCGGTGTCCGGCTGACTGTCAAGCTCCGGCTGATCGCCGGTCTCCGACTGGTCGGCGGGTTCAGGCTGGTCAGAATCCAGCTCAATCACAGGGGTTTCATCGGTTGAAGGCACGCCGTAATAGTAGCCTTATGGGCTGTCCCAGAGAGACTGAGGTTACCAAGTTCTCAAGAGCCCGCTCTGCGCAGACTACCGCTGTCCCTGTTGAAAGTACTCAGCAACCCGCGGTGCCAGCGGGGGGATTTCTAGTAGGCAGCCGTCGCCGCGCAAGGATTTCGTTGCGGTAAGACCCGTCGCCACTGAGTTCCTAGCTGCCACGGGGCAGGTGTCAGTCGACCCACCTTCCGCTACGAACCGTAGGAACTCTCGGAGCATGAGGGAGTCGGCGCCTCCGTGACCGCCCTTGGCTTCCGGCACAACGTGGACTTGGTCGGGCTCTGCACGCCCGGAGTGTCTACGGTTCCACACGCCAACCTGCGCCCCGGCCTCATCCCCGAAATTTTCCAACCTGCCACGGGTCCCGATCACCGTGTAGTTGCGCCAGTAGTCGGGGGTGAAATGGCATTGCTGGTAGCTGGCCAAGACACCCTTCTCCATGACCATGTTCATTTGGGAAATGTCTTCCACGTCAACCACCGGGTGCAGGCCCTTTAGCTCCGTGGGCGGCCAGTTGTCCAGGCTGAACCAGTCGGGCATTCGCTGATCGCTTCGATCCATTCTGTCCGTGATTTTCCCGTAAACACTGAGACTTCCCACAGCTTGGACTTCGCGCGTGTAGGCGTTGGCCAACCAGTGGATGACGTCAATGTCGTGGGCGCCTTTTTGGAGAAGAAGCCCCGTGGAGCGGGAGCGATCGGCATGCCAGTCTTTGAAGTAGAAGTCGCCGCCGTGACCAACAAAATGGCGGCACCAGACGGCTTTAACCTCCCCGATTGCGCCGTCCTGTATTAGGTCACGCATCAGGGTGATGACGGGCATGTGACGCATGTTGTGGCCCACGTACAAGCGCGTTGTGGTTTCGTAGGCCGTCTCCAAGATTGCGTCACAGTCTTCGATCGTGGTTGCTAACGGTTTTTCACAAAAGACAGGCACTCCCGCACGCAAAACCGGGATCGAAACCTGGGCATGGGTCTCATCAGGGGTGAGCACCATGACGGCGTCAAGGTCGAACTCTAAGAGTTGGTCCAGCGTGGTCACCACTGACGCGTCTGGGAAGTCGCGCGCAGCATCTTGGCGGGCACGCTCACTAGGATCGCAAATGACCACCACTTGAGCGTCAGAGGTTGCTTCGATTTCTTTCGCTAAATGGCCGCGCAACCCGTAGCCGACCACACCAATCTTCATACCCACGCCACCCCTACCGTCAGTCGCAAAACACCTAGTCGTCAGCACTCCCGCACGTGAAGCCTAATGGGCAGCTCCCAAAATGTGTCGACTCGGGCGGTTTAAGAGCTGGTTCCAGCAAGAACCACAACTTGACACATGTGTTCAAGACCGACCCCCTGCTGGCATCCAAGACGCTCAACAGTAGGACCCTTCCAGAGAGTAGCGTTGCTCCCGGCAGCGCGATCTACATGGCGAAGCCAGATAGCGAGGACAGATTGGAGGGACCTGTGCCCAAAAGTGTTCTGGGACTTGCACTAGCGTCACAAGCGGCAGAGACGGCAAGTGCGTCAACAGGCATCAACTGGGCGACAGCCGGGGCTATTGCACTGCTAGTCGTGGAGAACATCATCCGGATCGCCGCCCTGTTCATAGTGCCACCAAACCGCAAACCAACGTCGGCTATGGCGTGGCTGATCTTTATCTTCCTGCTCCCCATCATTGGAATCATTGCCTTCGCGATCCTGGGCCGCAATGAACTACCAAAGGCACGTGAAGCAAAGCAGGTCGCGGTTGATGATGCTGTCGCGCGCGTTGCGAAGCTGGCTGAAGCTGAACTTAGCGTTGACCCGGAGTCGATGGATGCGGGAACGCTAGCTGCGGTCACCCTGGGTCAAAGTCTTGGGGCCCAGCCAATGCTGGCCGGCAACACAGCGGCGGTAACCGTCGACTATGAAACTTCAATTC
>CAYFNQ010000005.1:51456-57673 GCA_964344535.1 uncultured Actinomyces sp. | reverse complement strand
GAATCGGCCCGCAGGATGATCATGCCGCCGTCAAACTTTGCGTCCTTGAAGAAGCCTGCACCAATCACAACGTCGCGAGCCTCTAGGTCCCGCAGGAAGCTACGGTGCGCTGGACGAACGTCAGAAACAAGGTTGCGCAATTCTGGGTCGTACTGGTATTCGATCACGTAAAAGGCCATGACTCATTATGCGCCCCTTGGCGTCAAAGCCCTGCGCGACTCC
This sequence comes from uncultured Actinomyces sp., assembly GCA_964344535.1. Classification (GTDB taxonomy): domain Bacteria; phylum Actinomycetota; class Actinomycetes; order Actinomycetales; family Actinomycetaceae; genus Scrofimicrobium. Next base: position 57,451 of record CAYFNQ010000005.1, on the reverse strand, counting down.
CTACGCTGTGATCGAACGCCCGGGTTCACCTCCCAGGTAGCGCACTAGAGTGAGCCCAGTGAGAGACGAACTGATTGTGCGCGGGGCTAGGGCCCACAACCTTAAGAATGTGGACCTGGAGCTGCCCCGCGACCAACTCATCGTCTTCACGGGTCTTTCGGGGAGTGGAAAGTCCTCGCTCGCATTCGACACTATTTTTGCGGAGGGGCAAAGACGCTACGTTGAGTCCCTGTCCTCTTACGCCCGCCAGTTCCTGGGTCAAATGGACAAGCCTGACGTCGACTTTATTGAGGGTTTGTCGCCTGCGGTTTCCATTGACCAGAAGTCGACCTCTAAAAATCCGCGGTCAACGGTAGGCACCATCACTGAGGTACACGACTACCTCCGGTTGCTGTTCGCCCGGGCGGGGACCCAGTACTGTCCTGTTTGCGATGAGCAGATTCAGGCACAGTCGGCCCAGCAGATTGTGGACCGCGTTCTAGAACTTGATGAGGGCTCCCGGTTCCAAGTGCTGGCCCCGGTGGTTCGCGGCCGCAAGGGCGAATACATGGAACTGTTCGCCGAAATGCAGTTGAAGGGTTTCGCTAGAGCCATTGTCGACGGTGAGATGATTCGCCTGGACGACCCTCCCGTGTTGGAGAAGAACCTCAAGCACGACATAGACGTGGTGGTGGACCGACTGGTCGCTAAGCCCAACATTCGCACGCGCCTTAGCGACTCTGTTGAGACTGCTCTAGAGCTGGCCGACGGACTGGTGAAAATCGACCGGGTCGACCTGCCGCAAGACGATCCCAACCGACAGCGCCGCTACTCTGAGAAGCGGTCGTGCCCGAATGATCACCCGCTGGCGCTAGACGAAATTGAGCCACGCACTTTCTCTTTCAACGCCCCCTACGGATCCTGCCCAGAGTGCAGCGGCCTTGGAGCCAAATCGAAAGTCGATGCGGAGCTGATTGTCCCTGACCAAGCGACCAGCTTGGCGGACGGTGCCGTTGCAGTTTGGGGTGCCAACAACAAGTACTACCAAAGGCTGATTCAGGGCTTAGCCAAGCAGTTGGACTTCGATGTGAACACCCCGTGGCAGGACTTGCCCGCACACGTTCAAGAAGCAGTCCTGCACGGACACAACCACAAGGTCCACGTTCGCTACCGGAACCGGTGGGGACGCGAAAGAGCCTACTCGACAGGTTTTGAGGGGGCTGCGGCCTACGTTCAGCGCAAGTTGAAGGAGTCGGAGTCAACGGCTGTGAAAGACCGTCTCCAAGCGTACTTGCGTGAAGTGCCGTGCCCAACCTGTAACGGGGCGCGGTTGAAGCCAGAAGTGCTTGCTGTAAGAGTTGGTGGAAAGAACATTGCCGAACTTTCCAACGACTCGATAATCAGGGCCCGCGACTTTGTTGCGGCGTTGGAGTTGGACGGACGCGACGCGAAGATTGCCCGCCCCATCTTGCAAGAGATACTGTCGCGGCTGAACTTTTTGGTGGACGTGGGACTGGATTATCTGACTCTAGGGCGCGCTGCAGGCACGCTGTCCGGTGGGGAAGCGCAGCGCATTCGACTGGCAACACAAATCGGCTCAGGCCTGGTGGGGGTGCTGTACGTTCTAGACGAACCTTCCATCGGGCTACACCAACGGGATAACCGTCGGCTTATCTCTACGCTGGAACACCTGCGCGACCTTGGCAACACGCTCATTGTGGTGGAGCATGACGAAGAAACCATGGAGTCAGCCAACTGGGTCGTAGACATTGGTCCAGGCGCGGGGGAGCACGGTGGGGAAATCGTGTATTCGGGACCTAAGGAAGGACTTCTTGAGGCTGAGCGCTCCGTCACCGGCCAGTACCTGTCGGGGAAGAAACAGATCACGTTTCCACCCCAGCGTCGAGCTCGGGATCTTGAACGGGTTTTAGTTGTGAAGGGAGCGCGCGAAAACAACCTGCAAAACCTGGACGTGACCTTCCCTCTGGGCACTTTCACTGCGATAACCGGAGTGTCCGGGTCCGGGAAGTCGACCTTGGTGAACCAGATCCTTTACCGTTCTTTAGCTAACAAGCTAAACCGCGCGCGCCACGTTCCCGGACGTCACCACAGTGTTGCTGGCGCGGAACACCTAGACAAGATCGTTCACGTGGACCAATCCCCAATTGGGCGCACACCACGGTCAAACCCCGCAACTTACACGGGCGTGTGGGATCACGTACGGGCGTTGTTTGCGCAGACAACAGAAGCTAAAGTTCGCGGGTACGCTCCCGGCCGCTTTTCTTTCAACGTAAAAGGCGGGCGGTGTGAAGCATGCAAGGGCGATGGAACCATCCGGATCGAAATGAACTTCCTTCCCGACGTGTACGTCCCCTGTGAGGTCTGCAAGGGAAGTCGCTACAACCGCGAAACTTTGGAGATTCTCTATCGCGGTAAGTCTGTCGCTGACGTCTTGGACATGCCGATCTCTGAGGCAGCAGAGTTCTTCCAGTCGATTCCCCGGATTGCTAGGCACTTAGACACGTTGGTCCAGGTGGGTCTGGGTTACGTTCGTCTAGGACAGTCTGCAACCACTCTTTCCGGTGGTGAAGCGCAACGGGTGAAGCTTGCCTCGGAGTTACACCGGCGCTCTAATGGCCGCAGCATTTACGTGCTGGATGAGCCCACCACAGGTTTGCATTTTGAGGACGTGCGAAAACTGCTGCTGGTGCTCCAGGGCCTGGTGGACAAGGGCAACACGGTGCTTGTCATTGAGCACAACTTGGACGTCATCAAGAACGCTGACTGGGTGATCGATATGGGACCTGGTGGCGGTGAGCACGGGGGACTGGTCGTAGCAGAGGGCACGCCAGAAGAAGTCGCGCAGGTGGAAGCGTCCTATACGGGTCAGTTCCTGTCAGAGGTATTGGACCGTCCGCAGGCGGCTACGGCGTAGGCCTGATAGAGATCTGGTCGATGCTGGCACCCGCCGGCATGCGCGCGGCTAGCAGGACGGCCTGAGCAACAGTGTCGGGGTTTAGCTCCGGGCCCCTGGTGTATCTGGAGCCACCTTCGCCCTCTAACTGTCTTTGCATTTGAGTGGAGACTCTCCCCGGATGCACGGACGTGACCCGGATTTTGTCTCCCAGCTCTTCTCTTAGTGTGTCCGTGAATGCGGTGAGGGCAAATTTGGATGCAGAGTACACACCGTAGTTGGCGCCCGCGCGCAGCCCAGCTCCAGAGTTGATGTTGATGACTTGCCCACCTGAATGCAAGAGCAAGGGGAGCAGTGCGCGGGTTAGTTCGGCTGGCCCAAACACGTTGGCGGCAAAAGTTTCTACCCACAGGTCCGGCGTCGATTGGGCCAGTGGCTGCCAGGTTGCGACCCCGGCGTTGTTCACCAGTAGGTCTAGCCGTCCCAGCGGCTCACAGACTTCTTGGACACCAGCAGAGATAGCGGCCGGATCGGTTAAGTCGACAACGAACGGGATCGCGTCAAGCGCATTGGCCACCATGAGTGTCCGTTCGCGTCGGCGCCCACCAACGATCACCCGGTAGTCCTCTGTAAGAGCCTCTGCAATCGCTAAACCGATTCCTCTTGTTGCTCCCGTAACCAGCGCAATTTTCGTTGGGCTCATGAGGCGGCTTCTTCGGTGGCTGATGAGTTGATGGAGGCCCCGGTCTTGGAAAGCTCTTCTTCCGGCATCTCATAGAGCTGCGTGATTTCGGGGGCAAAGTCTTTAAGTACTTTGCCCCTGCGCAGTTTCAGTGAGGGCGTGAGGTAGCCGTTTTCGACGCTAAGGTCGTCTGGCAGGATACGGAATCTGCGGATGGACTCAGCACGCGACACGTTTTGGTTTGCCCGCTCCATCGCCTTTTCAAGGGACTGGCGGACCTCTGGAAGTTCTGCAGCGCGCGCTGCTGGCACCACGGGCAGACCTTTGTTCCGCAGCCAACCGGGCAGCATCTCAGGGTCCAACGTCACCAGGGCTCCGATGTACGGACGGTCGTCACCTACAACAATCACCTGTCCGATGAGGGGATGGGACGCCAATGAGTCTTGGAGCACCTCAGGGGAAACGTTTTTACCACCGGCAGTGACGATAAGTTCTTTCTTGCGTCCGGTGATGCTGAGGCGGCCTTCTTCATCAATTGAGGCTAGGTCTCCGGTGTGGAACCAACCGTCCTCGAAGGAAGAATTCGTCGCATCTGGGAGGTTGTGGTACCCGCTGGACACCGAAATGCCCTTGACTAAGAGCTCACCGTCTTCTGCTAGGCGCATCGAGTTGCCCGGCCACAGGTAGCCAACTGAACCCGGAGGGTTGTCGTGGGGTCGCTGGACCGTGATTGGTCCAGCGGTTTCTGTGAGCCCGTAGCCCTGAAGGAGGGTGATGCCTAGGCCTCGATAGAAGTCAGCAAGGTCGTCTGAAAGTGGTGCGCCTCCGCAGATGATTGTCTGCAGGTGGGGACCCAGGATGGCCCGCACTTTTTTCAGCACAAGAGCGTCGGCGACGCGATGTCGAGCTTTTAGTAGGACACCGGGTCCAGGGGAGGTCTTTGGGGTCGGGGGAGTGACGCCTCCGGGCGCGGATAATCCCTTCTGCTTCGTTCCTTTTGGATAGGCGGTCGCCGCCGACAGCGTCCGTGCCTGCTGAGCAGACCAGCTGAACAACGCTCCTTTAACACCACTGCCAGCTTTTTGCACAGCGGTGTTGTAGACCTTTTCCAATACTCTTGGAACCGCAAGCATCAGCGTTGGTTTGAACGTTTGAATGTCATCAACCAGGTGTTTCACATCTGGTGAGAACCCCAGGCGGCCCTGGCCAATCAGGATGGCGTGCATGACAAACCGTGCCAACACGTGAGCCACCGGCAGGAAGAGGAGTGTCCGTGAACGCGGGTCGTTGATCAACTCGGGGAGAAACTCGTAGGCCTGCAGGGCGCCTTCCACAAAGTTACCCTCAGTAAGTACAACCCCTTTTGGCAAGCCCGTTGTCCCGGACGTGTAAACGATCGTGGCATCGTCGGCTAGGGTCAGGCTGTCGTAGGCCTCCGTAACAACCTGCGGTGGGACCTCTTGCCCCTTTGCCACTAGCTTTTGTTCAGCGCCCTGGTCGATCGACAGGATGTCCTTCACTCGCCGCGTTTTCACCCGATCGACAAGGTCCGCTTGGTTCCTCGTCTGGGTTATCACGGCCCGCACTTCTGCATCCTTCAAAATGTGGGCAATTTGCTTGGCGGAGTCCGTTTCGTAAATAGGGACGGTGACGGCACCAATCGCAAGCACCGCTACGTCAAAGGCGGCCCACAGGTACGACGTCGGGGCTAGAAGCGCGACCTTGTCTCCCTTACGGATGCCCAGCGCGTGGAAGCCGCGCGCCAAGTCTTGCACTAGGTCCGTGAACTCTTCAGCCCGCACCTCCTGCCACCGACCCCCCAGGCGCCTTTCAGCAATCACCTGGTGGGGATCCCTCTTTGCGCGCTCAAAAACCAGACGAGGAATGCTCTGGTTCGGATCCGCAACAATTACGGTGGGGTTTTCCCACGTGCCGTCCTTAAGCTGATGCATTCAGGCCTCCACTGCTTCGATACGGACCAGCGTACGTCAGCTGCGCACCTCAGCTGGCGACGTCAGTTCCTGCACCGTTGTAGATGCCCTCAATCTGCTCTGCGAAATTGTCTAGAACCAGGTTGCGTCGCAGCTTAAGAGAAGGAGTCAGGTAGCCGTTCTCCACCGTGAAAGGCGTGTCGATCATACCGAAGCGGCGGATCGATTCGGCTCGTGAGACGTGGCTGTTGGCCTTTTCGATGGCCTTGCGAAGCGATTCTTGGACCTCTTCCATTCCCGCGGCGGTAACGGGATCAACCACCGGCAAGCCCTTGTTCGCCAGCCATAGGGGCAGCATTTCAGGGTCCAAACTGATCATGGCACCAACGAAAGGCTTGTCGTCACCCACCACGACGACGTGACCGATGAGCGGGTGCGTCGCCAGGCGATCTTCCAGCGCCTCTGGGGAGACATTCTTGCCGCCGGCCG
>CAYFNQ010000005.1:33105-51356 GCA_964344535.1 uncultured Actinomyces sp. | reverse complement strand
TGCGACGGTTTCACCGGGTCCAACACCCATGCCGATCAGGCCGCGTGCGTACACCTCAACCTCTGCCAATAGGCGCTCCACAGTGACCGTGCGCCATCCACCGATTTCCGTGCGACGCTCCGCAATCACGCTCTTGGGGCGGACCTTCGCACGGTAGGCGTACATGCCGGGAATTGTCATGTCCTCGGTAACAGGAGGAATGAAAAATAGCTGCTTGTCGGTCAGCTCTGTCGGAACAGGACCTAGGAGGGGAGCGCCTGCCCCCGGTTCGACCTCAATGACTTCTTCCACGGTCTGGCGTCTTGCGCGTCTCTTAGCCATTTTTCTCTATCTCCTGTCGCTTGCCCGCCATCCTACAAACTTTGAAGGAAATCGCGCTGCTGACGCCGCCGGACATCTGGGGCTTTCGTCACAGACAGCCCTGGGCAAAAAACTGTAGTTATTGCCAGCCAGTTAGGCGATGATGGCCCCGGAGGGAAGATGGCTGACGCGCAAGACACAGGGAAGCGGTATCCGGGTCCGCCGTGGCGGCCTCCAACCGGTGACATTCCTAGGGAACCTGGCGTTTACAGATTCAAGGATGAGGCCGGCAGAGTTATCTACGTTGGCAAAGCCAAAAACTTGCGGTCCAGGGTCACGAACTATTTCCAGGACCCCGCGGTTCTCCACTCCCGTACTGCGGCAATGATCGAACAGGCCAGGGCTGTCCAGTGGACGGTTGTTGGCAGTGAGATAGAGGCGTTGACACTGGAGTTCCAGTGGATAAAACAATTCGACCCGCGGTTCAACGTGATGTACAAGGACGACAAGTCTTACCCGTACCTGACCGTTTCCATGGGTGAGGAGTTTCCCCGCGTCGCCATTTCCAGAGATGCCAGGAAAAAGGGCACCCGGTACTTTGGGCCGTACACGAAAGTTTGGGCAATTAGGGAGTCCATTGACCTCCTGCTGCCCGTCTTCCCCATGCGCTCTTGTTCCCCCGGGGTATTCCGGCGCGCAGCAGCGCAGGGGAGGCCGTGCCTCCTGGGGTACATCGACCGTTGCAGCGCCCCTTGCGTGGGGCGGGTGACGCCGGAGCAACACAGGAAGATTGCGCAGGACCTTTGCAAGTTCATGGACGGCGACACGTCCTCGATCGTTAACAAACTCGAAGAAGAGATGCGCGACGCCGCTGAAAACTGGGACTTTGAGTTAGCTGCCAAACGCCGCGATGAGCTGGAAGCATTGGCGAAGGTGCAGGAACGAAACGTGGTGGCGCTCAAGCACGACGTTGACGCCGATCTCTTCGCTATGGAAGCCGATGACCTGGACGTGGCTGTTCATGCCTTTTTTGTCAGAGGGGGAAGGATACGCGGTACACAGGGTTGGGTTATCGAAAGGGTGGACGACCGCAGCGTTTCACAGCTCATGAGAGAACTGCTAGAGCAGGTCTACTTGCCGCGCTCTCAGGTCTTCGAACAAAGCCGACGTAGAAATAGCCCTGCGCGCAGCGTTGATGACGTGACCCACATGCCTGTGGAGGCGATTCCGCCGGAGATCCTGGTGTCGCACCTGCCATCCCACCTGAGGCAAACCCAGGAAACCCTCAAGGAGCTAGCGGGGGGCGCTGTTGAGATACGGGTGCCCAAGAGAGGGCAGAAGGCCCAGTTGATGCAGACTGTTTCTGACAATGCGCAGCTGGCCCTGAAGTTGCACAAAACCAAGAAGGCGGGGGACCTCACCCAAAGGGCCCTGGCACTTGAGGGCCTCATGGAAGCACTGGACCTGAAGAAGGCACCCTTGCGTATCGAAGCGTTTGACGTGTCGCACACGGGTGGAACCCATCGGGTGGCCTCAATGGTCGTCTTTGAAGACGGGATACCACGCAAGAACGCCTACCGAACCTTCAGTATTCGGGGCGAGGATTCTGAAAAACAAGACGACACCGCTGCAATGGAAGAGGTGCTGCGCCGGCGCTTCAAGCGCTACAAGGAGGCGGAGCAAGACGGCAGTGATGAGGAACTGATCTCCGGGGAAGTGGAAGCAGATGCAAAGCAGGTGAGGCCCTTTGCCTACCCGCCAGAACTTGTTGTCGTCGACGGTGGTCTTCCGCAAGTCAACGCGGCTAGGGCTGCGCTTTTGGACGTGGGAGCGAACATTCCCGTTATCGGGCTAGCTAAAAGGTTGGAAGAGGTCTGGCTGCCACACAGCGCTTATCCGGTGATCCTTCCCAGATCCTCGCCAGCCCTATACCTTTTGCAGCACCTTCGCGATGAGTCCCACAGGTTTGCGATCACTAAGCACCGGAAAAAGCGGTCCAGTGCGCAGACGCGTTCAGTTCTGGACCAAGTTCCGGGGTTGGGGCCCGTTCGGCAGAAGGCCTTACTCCGCCACTTCGGTTCCGTAAAGAAAATTCGAGAAGCCACGGTGGAACAGTTGGAGCAAGTAAACGGGTTCGGTCCTACCTACGCACAAAAGCTCTGGGAGTTCCTCCATGAGCCGGACAAAGATCCCATCAGCGGCAAACAATGAAAGGTCGGGCGCCGTAGGTGGCATGCTTGAGCCATGAGTGACCAGCCTTTTGATCGGAAGGTGCCAGACACCACGCCCCGGGGGATTCCTGCCCTGGCGGTGTTCGACGTGAGGGATGATGCGCCTCAGGTTCCCATGACTCCCAATGAAATCCTCATTGTCACAGGTCGCTCCGGTGCCGGGCGCTCCCAAGCGGCAAAAGCCCTAGAAGACCTAGGGTGGTACGTCGTCGACAATCTTCCACCGGCCATGCTGATGACTTTGGCGGGCATGATGACCACCCACTCCCAAGGCGTCAACAAACTGGCAGCAGTAGTGGACGTGCGCGGCCGGGAGTTCTTCCATTCCCTAGAGGGCACACTTGCAGAACTGCAGGCACACCGGATTCCGTACAGGATCATCTTCCTAGAGGCATCTGACGAAGAGCTGATCAGGCGCTTCACGACCAGTCGCAGAGCGCACCCGCTCCAAGCAGATGGCACTATCACGCAGGCGTTGCTCGCTGAGACTGCGCTGCTGGGCCCGCTTCGAGATAGGGCTGATGAGGTTGTCGACACGACCGCGATGTCAATACACGACCTAGGTCGGCGGATGCGTGAGATGGTCGCTGAGGAAGGCGAATACGACACGCAGGTTACGTTGCTCTCATTTGGCTTCAAACACGGGACCCCACCGGACGCAGATCACGTGCTGGACGTGCGGTTTATCGAAAACCCTTACTGGATTGAGGAACTGCGTGAGCAAACCGGGAAGGATGCACCGGTGTCCGACTACGTATTGAGCCGTCCAGGGGTGCTGGAGTTTACGGAATCCTACGCGGACCTAGTCTTGGCGACGCTGCCGGGATACAAGCGGGAGCTGAAGCATTTCGTCACTGCCGCTATAGGCTGCACCGGCGGGCGCCATCGCAGTGTGGCAGTTGCAGAAAAACTGGCGGAACAGCTGCGGGCCGCCGGAGTCAAGGTACACGTTCTTCACAGAGATTCGGGGCGAAGATGACCGACGTCAAGAAGCCGGGTAGCCGCTCACACGGGCCGCGGGTAGTTGCCTTCGGAGGTGGGCACGGACTTTCGGCAACCCTGCGTTCCCTACGGCTGATCACCAGCGCGTTGACCGCGGTCGTTACCGTCGCGGATGACGGTGGTTCTTCAGGACGCATCCGTCGTGAAGCGTCAGTGCTTCCCCCAGGAGACCTGCGTATGGCCCTGGTGGCGCTTTGCGATGAGTCTGACTGGGGTCTGACTTGGCGCGACCTGATGCAGCAGCGGCTAAAGACGGATGGCGACTTGGACGACCATGCGCTTGGAAACCTCCTGATACTGGGTTTGTGGCAAATGTTTGATGATCCCGTCGCAGGACTCGATGGTGTCGCACGCCTCTTAGATTCGCACGGACGCGTCCTGCCCATGAGTCTGAAGCCCCTGCGCATTGAAGCGGACGTCCGCAGCGACGGGAAGACAGAGCTGGTTTGTGGTCAAGCGGCAGTGGCTGAAGCGAAGGGCGACATCGTAGAGCTGCGCGTGGAACCCAAAGACGCTCCTGTCCCCGTCGACGCGATTGAAGCTGTGGGGGAGGCTGATTGGATTGTTCTGGGCCCCGGGTCTTGGTACACGTCTGTCATCCCGCACCTGATGGTGGAGGACCTGCGCAAGGCAATTGTGACTAGTGAAGCGCACCGCGCCCTAGTTCTTAACCTCACTTTGCACGAAGCCGAAACGGAAACGATGTCGTCAGGGGATCTGGTGCGAGCTCTTCATTTGGCTGCTCCAGATCTAAAACTCGACGTGGTTGTGGCGGATCCCGCCGCCGTCGATGACGTGGATGATTTGGTGGAAGCAAGCGCTGCGATTGGGGCTAGGGTGCTTTTGCGGCAAGTCCACTCAGCCTCAGATCCAGAAGTGCACGACCCACTGCGTTTGGCGGCTGCACTGCGCGATGCCTTTGATGGGTTCTTAGGAGAGGTGGGCAAGAGCGAGGAATGGTTAGCGTAGTCTTGGATCAAGACGCCCTTTTGTGGAGAGAAGATTGTCGCTAACCAGTGAATTGAAAGAGGAATTAGCGCGCCAAGCGCCAGGTTCTGTAAGTGAAGCCCGGGCTGAGTGCGCTGTTATGTTGCGCTTTGCCGGGGGACTGCACATCGTTGGCGGCCGAATCATGATTGAGACGGAAGTTGACACGGAGATTGTTGCCAAGCGCCTCCAGACGTTTTTGGAGCGTCTTTACAGGGCCGAATGCGAAGTCATCATCGTCTCCGGGGGAGCGCTACGCAAAGGCGACAGGTACGTCATCCGTGTGATGAAGGATGCAGATGCCCTAGCCCGTGCCACAGGACTCATCGACGCGGCTGGTCGCCCCATGAGGGGCCTGCCACCGGCAATTGTGGGTGGCAGTCGAGGCGAATCGATAGCGGCTTGGCGAGGGGCTTTCTTAGCCAGGGGATCATTGGTTGAGCCTGGACGTTCTTCAGCGCTGGAAGTTACCTGCCCTGGCCCAGAGACAGCTTTAGGGCTGGCTGGCTGCGCGCGACGCCTTGGAGTGGCGGCGCGAAGCCGGGACGTTAGGGGCACCGCTCGCGTGACCGTCCGGGATGCCGATGCCATCGCGCTGCTCCTAAAGGAGCTCAAAGCGACAGGTGTGGCTGAAAAGTGGGCGATTCAAAAAGGGAAGCGTGAAGCTAGGGGGAGTGCCAACCGCCTGGCGAACTTTGATGACGCCAACCTGCGCCGCTCCGCGCGTGCAGCAGTGACTGCTGGGGCGAAAGTGGAAAGAGCCTTTGAGATCCTTGGTGACAACGTGCCCGAGCATTTGAAGGAAGCTGGACAGCTGCGGATCCGCCACAAACAAGACTCCCTAGAAGAGCTGGGGCAAAAGTCGAACCCACCACTTACCAAAGATGCTGTCGCGGGTCGGATCAGGCGACTTTTAGCACTCGCAGACAAAGCGGCCCAGGAGCAAGGAATCCCCGGAACAGAGGCGGCGGTCACTGCTGAACTGCTTGAGGAACCCTAGGAATCAGTTCTGCTGATAGCGCGTGGATGCCGTTGTGCGTTTACGTGCGCGGAAGTGTAAATTAGGTGGTGCTTGCCGCTAGTTGCGGCCGACACGACTAGCTCGTGTGAATACAACCGAGTGCTTTTGAGAGCACATCAGGAGGACATAGTGACAATTCGCGTAGGAATCAACGGTTTCGGCCGCATTGGACGTAACTTCTACCGCGCCATCAAAGAACAGGGTGCGGACATCGACGTCGTGGCAGTCAACGACTTGACCGATCCCAAAACCCTGGCCCACCTGCTGAAGCACGACTCTGTGCTGGGCAACATGAAAGCCGACGTCTCTTACACCGACGACTCCATCACCGTTGACGAAGACACAATCCGCGTCTACGCGGAGCGCGACCCGGACAACATTCCCTGGAGCGACAACGACGTTGACATCGTCATCGAGTCCACTGGTTTCTTCACTGATGCGAACGCCGCACGCGCTCACCTCAAAGGCACCGTGAAAAAGATCATCATTTCGGCACCCGCTAAGAACGCTGACGCAACCTTCGTCGTCGGCGTAAATGAGCAGGACTACAACCCCGAAACCGACAACATTGTCTCCAACGCTTCCTGCACCACCAACTGCCTGGCGCCCCTGGCCATGGTCCTGAACGATGCCTTCGGTATCGAACGCGGCCTGATGACCACCGTTCACGCTTACACGGGTGACCAGCGTCTCCTGGATGCGCCTCACTCAGACCTGCGTCGCGCCCGCGCCGCCGCCATCAACATTGTCCCCACCTCTACGGGTGCAGCTAAGGCCGTTGCCCTAGTGCTGCCCGAACTGGATGGCAAGATGGACGGCTACGCCCTACGCGTCCCGGTCCCAACAGGTTCCGTTACCGACCTCACCTTTGTTGCTTCACGCCCAGTAACGGTCGAAGAAGTGAACACTGCGGTGCGCGCAGCGGCAGAAACCGATCGCCTGAAGGGCATCCTGGTCTACTCCGAAGAGCCACTGGTGTCTAAGGACATTGAGGGCGACCCGGCCTCTTCCATCTTCGACTCCGGCCTCACAAAGGTCATCGACAACGAAGTGAAGGTCGTCTCCTGGTACGACAACGAATGGGGCTACTCCAACCGCTTGGTGGACTTGACCCAGTACATCGGCGAACGCCTCTAATCTAAAAGGCTTTGCGTTGCGCCCGTGCATGCTTTGCGTGCACGGGCGCGCCCATGTAAACACAGCCCGCGTATAAGGAAAACACTTTGCTGAAAACAATCGACTCCCTAGGCGACCTGTCCGGTAAGAAAGTCTTAGTCCGATCCGACTTTAACGTTCCACTGAAGGACGGTCAGATCACCGATGACGGCCGGATCCGTGCCGCACTGCCAACCATTGAGAAACTTCTGGCGTCCGGGGCAACCGTAGTGCTAGCAGCCCACCTTGGACGTCCCGGGGGCAAGGTTGACCCTAATTACTCTTTAGAACCGGTAGCCAAGCGCCTTTCAGAGCTGCTGGACCAGGAGGTCCAGCTGGCAGAAGACGTGACAGGTGAATCTGCCCAGCAGCTAGCGGCCAACGCGGAGCAAGGCGATGTGGTCCTTTTGGAAAACGTCCGCTTTGACCCTCGCGAAACCTCCAAGGATGACGCCGAACGCGCGTTGCTTGCGAAGGAATACGCGGCACTGGCCGACGCGTACGTTTCCGACGGATTCGGTGTCGTACACCGCAAACAGGCCTCCACTTACGACATTGCCACGCAGCTACCTTCCGCAGCCGGCGAACTGGTCGTGAAAGAAATCCAGTCACTGGCGAAGGTTACGCAGGACCCTGCGCGCCCGTACGTTGTGATCCTGGGCGGCTCTAAGGTCTCAGACAAACTGGGCGTGATCAGCAACCTGCTGGACAAGGCAGACTCTTTGCTCATCGGTGGTGGGATGGCCTTCACTTTCCTGAAGGCCCAAGGCTACGAAATCGGCAAGTCCCTCCTGGAAGAAGACCAGCTGGACGTCGTGAAGGGCTACCTGGAAACCGCAAAGGAAAAGGGTGTGGACCTGGTTCTTCCCGTAGACGTTGTGGTTGCCCCCGAATTCAGTGCTGACGCACCTGCCACGGTTGTTCCCGTCGCAGACATTCCCGCAGACGACATCGGGTTGGACATTGGTCCCGCCACGGTTGAACTGTTCGCGCGCTACATCCTGGGTGCGAACACGGTCGCGTGGAACGGGCCCATGGGTGTCTTCGAATTCGATGCTTTTGCAGGCGGAACAAGAGGCGTTGCGCAAGCACTTTCTGACACGGACGCCTTCACAGTTGTTGGCGGTGGCGACTCAGCAGCTGCCATCCGACTGCTGGGCTTCGATGAGGACACTTTCTCTCACATCTCAACAGGCGGCGGAGCCTCCCTGGAGCTCCTAGAAGGCAAAACACTACCCGGCATCACAGTTCTGGAGGACTAAAGAAAATGACACGCACACCGCTAATTGCTGGCAACTGGAAGATGAACATGGACCACGTCCAGGCCGTCTCCCTAGTAAACAAGCTGGCCACCGAACTAGATGACCGCGACTTCGACTACAACAAGACCGACGTCGTGGTGATCCCCCCATACACCGACCTGCGCTCCGTCCAAACGGTGATTGAAGGGGATGGCCTAGAACTCAAGCTAGGGGCCCAGGACGTCGCCGTCTACGAATCCGGCGCGTACACGGGTGAAGTCTCAGCGCTGATGCTGTCGAAGCTAGGCGTCAAGTACGTCGTCGTCGGCCACAGCGAACGCAGGGAATACCACCAGGAGTCAGACGACCTAGTCGGTCAGAAGGCAAAAGCCACACTGGCGCAGAACATGACGCCAATTGTCTGTGTCGGCGAAGTGTTGCAGGTCCGCAAAGACGGCCAACACGTAGACCACGTCGTCTCTCAGATCAAGGGTGCCCTAGCCGGCTTCACCAAGGATGAGGCAACGGAAGTAGTCATCGCTTACGAACCAGTTTGGGCCATCGGCACTGGAGAAGTAGCTACCCCAGCCGACGCCGAAGAAGTCGCTGCAGCGATCCGTGAACTGCTGGCTGTCATGTTTGACAAGAGCACAGCCGACGCCATCCGGATTCTTTACGGCGGCTCCGTCAAGTCCTCGAACGTCAAGGAAATCATGGCGCAGCCAAATGTTGACGGTGCCCTGGTTGGTGGAGCCTCTTTGGATGCTGACGAATTCGCTAAGATCTGCGACTTCGACAACTAGTTTCAAGAAATAACGGGAGACGGGCAGCAGGGGAATCCCTTGCTGCCCGTCATCTCACATACGGAAAGGTTTGGCTCTATGAAAATGGCCGCTAGGGTTGTTCAGGCGGGTTTGCCGTCTCCACTTACGTGTCGCACAGATGGGGTAGTGCTTTGGTAGCTATTCGGATCTCAATGATCGTCATTATCGTCATTGCCAGCCTGCTGTTAATCCTGACTGTTTTGATGCACAAGGGGCGCGGCGGAGGCTTGTCCGACATGTTCGGCGGGGGTATCTCTTCAGCTGCCGGATCCTCGGGTGTCGCAGAGAAGAACCTGAACCGGATTACTGTCGGGGTCTTGACTTTTTGGTTCCTAGCGATCGTTGCCTACGGGCTAATGATCCGCTACGGGCTCTAAAACCTCCGTCGCCACGTTCACGACCCTCTGAGGGGTCAGTTGGAACATCTCGAAAAGCTCTTCGGCTGACCCGGGGGCGCCAAACGTCTCAATGGAGACAGCCCGGCCCGTTGAGCCAAGGTACTTGTACCATGGCATTGCGAGCCCTGCCTCAACTGAGACCCTTGCCTGCACCTGAGGGGGCAGGACTGACTCCCTGTACTCTTGATCCTGCTGCTCAAACCACTCAAAGCAGGGCATCGACACAACGCGAACAGCCACTCCCTGGCCGGCTAGTTCATCAGCGGCAGCCAATGCCACTGACAGTTCAGAACCTGAGGCCATCAGAATTAGCTCCGGAGTACCTTCGCAGTCCTTGATCACGTATCCGCCGCGTAGCACGCCTTCGGCGCCGGCCAAGCCAGTAGCGTCGCCGCGCCCGGGGTTGGGAATGTTTTGGCGCGTCAACACTAGGGCGGCAGGGGAGCGGCGCTCCAAGATGCCCTTCCATGCGTACGCCGTCTCATCGGCATCGCCGGGCCGCACGACGGCTAGGCCGGGAATGGCGCGGTAAGAAGCCAGATGCTCGACGGGTTGGTGCGTGGGCCCGTCTTCCCCCACACCAATCGAGTCGTGTGTCCACACGTAGGTGACCGGTAGGTCCATGAGGGCCGCCAGTCGTACAGCGCCGCGCATGTAGTCGGCAAACACGAAGAACGTGGCACCGTATACGCGCGTCAACCCGTCGGCTCCAATTCCGTTCAGGATCCCGCCCATCGCGTGTTCCCGGACCCCAAAGTGGATGTTGCGGCCGAACTCGTTTCCCTGGAAGGCTTTCGATGAGCGGTTCGCGGGGAAGAAGGAGGCTGCTCCCTCAATGATGGTGTTGTTAGAGCCCGCTAGGTCTGCTGAGCCTCCCCAGAACTCTGGCATGACAGCCGCGATGGCGTTGATGACCTTCCCAGATGCCACCCTTGTGGAGAGGGCTTTGCCCGGCTCGAAAGTGAGGATCGCGTCGTCAAAGTTGGCGGGCAGGGCTCCCGAGCGGATCCTGTTGAGGAGTGGTACTGCGTCGCGGTTATCTTTGGCCCACTTGCGTAGCGACTTGTCCCACTTCTTGATCTCATGGTCGACGCGGGCCCGCACTTGCTCCCGCGTGTACGCCACTAGGGCTTCATCGACGTCAAACATGGCCTCCGGGTCAGCACCCAAGGCTTCTTTCAGACCTTCGAGTGCCGAAGATCCAAGCTTGGCCCCGTGGATGCCTCCCGTGTCCTGCTTGCCTGGAGTGGGCCAACCGATGATTGTGGACAGGGCGATCAAGGACGGGCGGCTCTGCTCTGCCAACGCGTTATCCAAGGCGACTGATAGCGCCTCAACGTCCTCTACGTACGTTCCGTCTTTTCTGCGCCAATCAACTGCCTGGGTGTGCCACCCGTATGACGCAAAACGCGCCAGGACGTCCTCATTGAAAGTAATTGAAGTGTCGTCTTCGATGGTGATCCGGTTGTCGTCATAGATGACTATCAGGTTGCCTAAGTCTTGGGTTCCAGCCAAAGACGCAGCTTCTGAGCTGATCCCTTCTTGGAGGTCGCCGTCGCCTGCAATCACGTAGACGTTGTGGTCCCACGGGGACTTCCCTAGGGCCGTGTTTGGGTCCAGCATCCCGTGTTCGTAGCGGGTTGCCATTGCCATTCCAACGGCTGCGGCGAACCCGGAGCCCAGTGGTCCTGTCGTTACTTCGATTCCGTCAGTGTGACCGAATTCGGGGTGCCCGGGCGTTTTTGAGCCCAGTTGACGAAACTGTTTTAGGTCATCTAGCTCCAAGCCAGCGCCGGACATGTAGAGCTGAATGTACTGGAGTATTGAGGCGTGTCCGGCGGACAGGACAAACCGGTCGCGGCCCAGCCAGTGGGGGTCGACGGGGTCGAAGCGCAAGTAGCGCTGGTAGATCAGGTAGGCGGCGCTTGCAAGCGAGATCGGTGTCCCAGGGTGCCCCGAACCCGCATTCTCTACGGCATCTGCGGCTAGGAGCTTTGCTGCCCGCACGGCCTGTTCATCTTTTTCTGACCATTCGAATGCCACGGCGCACCCTTCCAAAACACGATTGCAGTGCAAAAAGACTAACACTTAGGTCCTTTACGACTGCGTGTTGCAGCGACCGCGTGGGGTCGAACACCGCTTGCCCATCTTGGGTGATGATGGGCGTATGCGTGGCACCGACCAAGCGCCCAGCGTTTTGCTAGAGGACTTCTTGACCGACCTTGAGCTGCTAAAGGGCCGTTCACCCAACACGGTCGCCGGCTACCGTCGCGACGTAGCGCGCTACCTAGAGTTCTTGAAGACCAAGGCTGGTGGGTCTCCGTCAACCTTGGATCAGGTCAGCCCAAAAGCGATCGAGGCTTACATCGCATCCTTAGGAAAAGAGGGAGAGTTTGGGCCGTTGGCGCCGGCTTCTATTCGCAGATCAGTTTCCGCCGTGCGTTCGTTTCACCGTTGGGCCCTGTGTGAAAGGAGAACCCAGCTGGACCCCTGGGCTTCCATCAGGCCTCCCAAGGGCACTCAGCCGCTACCCAAGGCTATGACGGTGAGCCAAGTAGGTCAGCTTCTGGCAGCAGCACTAGCGGGCGACGATCCTAAATCCCTTCGCGACGCCGCGCTCCTTGAACTGCTGTACGCCACTGGGGCACGGGTCTCTGAAGTGACAGCACTTGTCGGTGACGACATCGAGTACGGGGAGAATCTGGCCGCAGTGCGCCTGACCGGGAAGGGGAGGAAAGAGCGCCTAGTCCCCGTGGGGTCGCACGCGGCCCGCGCCATCCAGGCGTACCAGGTCCGCTCACGACCTGTGCTGGCCGCCAGAGGCAAGGGAGTCCCTCAGTTGTTTTTGAACCTGAGAGGGGCGCCTTTGTCGCGCCAATCGGCATGGGAGATCATTTCTGAGACTGCCCGACGAGCCGATCTGCCGAGGATTTCCCCACACACGTTGCGGCACTCGTTTGCCACACACCTTTTGGAAGGTGGGGCCTCCGTTCGTGAAGTCCAAGAACTGCTGGGGCACTCAAGTGTGCAAACGACGCAGATCTACACCCGCATGTCCCCGACGGTGCTTTTAGAGGTTTACCGCTCAACGCATCCGCGGGCCTGAGCCCAAGGATCGTTGAAGCCGGTAGAATCAGGCTGTGAGTGATGACTACCAGCTGGAGCTAGTCGGCGTGGCGCCCGCCGAAGGGTTCCCAACACCTCCTGAGCTAGATGGGCACGGACCGGCCCGCATCGTTGCTGTCTGCAACCAAAAAGGTGGCGTTGGAAAGACAACAACCGTCATCAACATGGCTGCCGCATTGGCCGAATACGGGCGAAAGGTCCTAGTTGTTGACTTCGACCCGCAGGGAGCAGCCTCAGTAGGTTTGGGCGTGAATGCCCTTGATTTAGATCTGACCGTGTATGAGCTCCTGCTGGATTCCAAGCTCAATCCTCAAGACGCCGTACAAAAGACCGCCATCCCTAACTTGGATGTCCTTCCCGCCAACATTGACCTTTCGGCTGCAGAAGTTCAACTAGTGAATGAGGTCGCCCGGGAGTCTGCACTGTCCAGAGTGCTGCGGCCCTTCATTTCCGAATACGACGTCATCATCATCGACTGTCAGCCCTCCTTGGGACTGCTCACCGTCAACGCACTCACAGCGGCTCAAGGGGTGATGGTTCCAGTGGCAACCGAGTTCTTTGCGCTGCGCGGAGTCGCCCTGCTTGTGGAGACGATTGAAACGGTCCGTGACCGGATCAACCCGGCTTTGAAGATTGACGGGATTGTTCCCACGCTTGTCGACACGCGAACACTGCATTCGAAAGAGGTCTTAGAGCGGCTCAATGAAGCCTTCGGAGACCTTGTGTACGACACGAAGATCCGTCGGACAGTGAAGTTCCCCGATGCTTCCGTCGCAACGGAACCCATCCTGACCCACGCACCAAACCACGCGGGGGCGAAAGCCTACCGGCGTTTGGCACGTGAAATGGTTTCACGCGGAGAAGCCCCCTAGACGTGTCGGTTTCTCACCAGATAGAGGAACTCAACGAAGAAACTAGCGAAACGTTTGGTCCTGCAACCCTGCGTTCCTTCGATGTTGAAGTAGAAGGTTTCGAAGGACCGTTTGACCTTCTACTGCGCCTAATCGCTAAAAGGGACCTAGACGTAACCGCCGTGTCGCTGGCGCAGGTTACAGAAGAGTTTTTAGAGCACATCCGCACCTCACCAGATCTTTCCGCGGCTACAGACTTTTTGGTCGTCGCAGCAACGCTGCTTGACATGAAGACCGCGGCGCTGTTGCCGCAGATTGCCACTGAGGAAACCCAGGACCAAGACCTGGAAGCACGCGACCTCCTCTTTGCCAGACTCCTGCAATACAGGGCGTTCAAGGACGCGTCAGCCCACCTAGCTAAGCAGTATGCGGCTAATGCCGGGGCAGCAGGGCGGGCAGTGCCATTAGAAACGCAGTTTGCGAAACTTCTGCCCAAGCTGACCTGGTCCACTAGCAAAGAGGAACTCGCGGTGATTGCGGCCCAGGCTTTGATGACGGCGCCCCGCCCTGATCTAGCAGACCACGTGGCCCGGCCAGCGGTGTCCATGGAACGCGAAACCTACCTGGTCCACCAGCTCCTTTTAGAAAACGGCCACGCGACTTTCCGCCAGCTGATAGCGGGCGCAACTTCACTGGAGGTTGTCGTGTCCAGGTTTCTGGTGATTTTGGAACTCTATCGGCGCGGTCAGGTTTCTTTCGATCAGCGAAAACCAATGGGGGAGCTTGTTGTAACCCTGACGCAAAAGGGCGAAACGCATGGTGGATGAAGGTGGCGAAGTGAGAGCCGAAGTAAGCGGTGACGTCGATGCGGAAGAACCTTTCACGCTTGACCAGGTCGACATGGGGGCGGTGCTGGAGGCCATTTTGATGGTGGCGTCAAATCCGGTTTCCTCGGCCCACCTAGCGGCCGCCACCGGCACGTCAGTGGACCAGGTAGAGCGGGCATTAGCCGCGTTGGTGCGTGACTACGACGGTGCGGACGGTAGCAGGCCGCGCGGGTTCGAACTTCGCTTCGTCGACGGGGGCTGGCGGATCTACTCCCGCGCCAAGTGGGCGCCGTGGGTCGGCAAGTTCGTTGCGGGCGCGGACACCGCATCCCTGACTCAAGCCGCATTAGAGACGTTGGCGATCGTCGCCTACAAGCAGCCCGTAACCCGTAACCAGATTGCTCAGATCCGGGGAGTGAACGTGGATGCGGTGTTGCGGACTCTCTTAGCTAGGGACCTGGTTGCAGAAGCAGGGCAGACGCCGACGGGAGCACACCTGTTTTCTACGACAACCCAATTCCTAGAGCGCATGGGCATTAGCGACATCAGCGAACTTCCACCGCTAGCACCATTCATGCCCGGACCTGAAAGTGACCTAGACTTTGCATTTGAACAACAGGGAGACCTCAATGACTGATCCGCACGTAGAGTCTGGCGAAAGACTCCAAAAAGTCCTGTCCCAAGCAGGCGTGGCTTCGCGCAGAGCTAGCGAACAACTAATTGAGGAGGGTCGGGTGAGCGTTGACGGCAAGGTCGTCACGAAGCTTGGGACCCGCGTCGACCCTAAGACCCAGGCGATCCACGTCGACGGCTCCAGAATCTTGACGGAACCTAGCAAACACATCGTGTTGGCGTTGAACAAGCCCGAAGGTGTGGTGTCGACCATGTCTGACCCGCAGGGTCGCCCCTGCATTGCGGATCTGCTGGAAGACTATCCGGAACGGTTGTACAACGTCGGCCGTCTAGACATCGATACGCAAGGGCTGCTGCTCTTGACGAATGATGGGGAACTGGCCCACCGCCTCATGCATCCCTCGTACGAAATTGAGAAGACGTACGTGGCGAAGGTTCACGGGGAAATCAAGCCCTGGGTACGAAAGCGGCTTCTTGAGGGTGTGGAACTTGAAGATGGCCCGGTAAAAGCCGACTCTTTCACCGTCAAAGACACGTTTGGGGATATTTCCGCTGTCGAAATCACTGTTCATGAGGGACGCAACCGCATGGTGCGCCGCATGTTAGACAAGGTGGGCTTCCCCGTAAAGGAACTGGTCCGCTCCCAGTTTGGACCGGTCCGCCTGGATCTACTAAAGCCCGGCCATACTCGCCGCGTGAAAGGCGCTGCTCTCACCGAGCTCTACGACTCAGTAGGGCTGTAGCGTTGCCGCCCGCCAGACAGACACCCACGGCGACGGTCGGCCCAGTTCTTGTAATTGGTGCGGGGCTCATTGGGACCTCGCTTGCCCTTGGGCTTCGAAGTCGGGGCGTGACCGTTTGGCTCCAGGATGGGTCGCCGACGGCGTTAGCGCTAGCCGTTGACATGGGAGCGGGGCAGCTCCCCGAAGAGGGTGAACCAAGCCTGGTTGTGGTTGCTGCGCCACCAGATGTTGCGGGCTCCCTGGTTGCCAAGGCGCTTATCGACTACCCAAATGCGGTTGTAACTGACGTAGCGTCGGTCAAAGCAGCGGTGTTAGACGACGTGCTACGGCAACTTGAACAAAGTGGGGACGAAGAGCAGCTAGACCGCTACGTGGGATCGCACCCTATGGCAGGTAGGGCACGCAGTGGACCCGCCAATGCTCACGGTGACCTGTTCCACGCCAGACCGTGGGTTCTGGCTCCCACGTCAAGCAGCGGAGACAAGGCTCAAATAGCAGTTCGTGACCTAGCCCTGGACCTGGGAGCCGTCCCGGTCACTATGGACCCCGCAGAACACGATCGGGCCGTTGCTGCAATCAGCCACGTCCCACAGCTAATGTCTAGCTTGCTGGCGGCAAGCCTGGTGGATGTGCCTGCCGAAGCCCTCTCACTGGCAGGACAAGGTTTGCGTGACAGCACCAGGACAGCTGCCTCGGATCCCGACCTGTGGACGGGGATCATTGCCCACAACCTTGCGCCCGTGCACGAAATATTGACCAGCATCCTTGAGGATCTAACGGGTTTAGTGGAAAAGTTGGGCGTCAGTGGTGCCCAAAGCGTGCCGCTTCCTCCCGGGGCAACCTGGGCCGTGAACCGCGTGGTCGCGAAGGGAAACCAGGGGGTGGCTCGGATACCTGGCAAACACGGAGGTCTGCCTAGAAGGTGGGAGTCGGTGGACGTCTTGGTGCCCGACGAACCAGGGGAGTTGGGACGCCTCTTTTCTGAACTGGGGGACGCGGGCGTGAACATTGAAGATCTGACGTTGGACCACTCAGCCAACCAACCCGTTGGTTTAGCCAGACTTATGGTCTTGCCGCAGGTTTTAGAACATGCCATAGAAACGCTGCGGGAACGCGGTTGGAAGGTTGCGGGAGGTCGCCCGAAATGAGCTTGGGAGCAAAACTGGTCGCAATTGACGGCCCAGCGGGTTCGGGAAAATCAACGGTATCGAAGATGCTTGCGAAACGACTGGGATACGCCTTCCTAGACACCGGGGCCATGTACAGGGCCCTGACCCTGCAGTGCCTGCGCGCCGGTGTGCCCCTAGACGATCCGGAGCTGGTACTGGACCAGGCGGACACCATGGACTTCAGCTTTTCTGTGACGGCCAGCGGTCCGCAGTTCTACCTAGGAGATCAAGAGGTCACGGCCGACATTCGCGGTGATGAGGTGGCTGCGAACGTCTCCGCGGTTGCGCGTCTTATCCCTGTGCGCCAGTGGATGGCAAGGGAGCAGCGTCGCCAGATGCTCAGCTCCCGCGACAAAGGCGTGGGCATGGTGGCCGAAGGCCGCGACACGACCACTGTCGTTTGTCCGGAAGCCGACGTTAGGGTCCTGCTAGTAGCGTCGGATGAAGCGAGGGTGGCGCGTCGTGCGCAAGAGACGCATGGCAAGGTGACCCCAGAACTTCTAGCTGCAACCCGAGCTTTAGTGCTTGACCGCGACGAATCGGACTCTGAGGTCTCACAGTTCATGTCCCCGGCACCCGGTGTGAGCGTCATTGACTCCTCAGATCTAACCGTTAACGAAGTCGTCGACCAACTGGTTGCGAAGGTTTACGAAGCGTGACAAGCAAGCGCTTGGCAGCCCTACTTACCGCCGCCTTCGTTTTGACCGGCTGCACTCATTCGTTCCCGGTCGAGCACATCCAATCGGAGGAGGCAGCTCCCGTATCGGGCCCGGCTAGCGAGGACTGGTTCGAAGGCAGACGCTACGCCACCTACCCGATAGTGGAGAACAGCGTCGAAAAGTTGCCGTTTGCGATCTGGGCTCCCCCGGAAACCGTAGACGTGCCTGTGACACTCATAGACGCGGATGCTTCAGATGAGCCGGTGTTTCTGGAGCAAACCCAGGCAACGGAGGCCCCATCAGCGCTCCATCCGTTAGCACTGATGGGCCCAGATCGCTTCTTGGCAGAAGACCAAACCGGCGACGCCAACCGGGTCGGCAGTGTGGATTCAGCGGGGATTTTCAGCCCATTCGAGATAGTTGACGCTGACTACCTACCGGGCGGTGTCGAGTACTGGAACTATGACGCTATCTTTGGTGCGGTCAGCAATACACCGTCAGGCCAGGAGCTAGCACTGTGGGCGGGAGTAGACGACGACTCATGGTCGCTGCTGCTCTGGTCGCAAGAACAGGAAGTACTGACAGAGCTTGCGTCTTCTTCATCCATGACTCTTGGCTTTAGTGGAATCTCTGCAGAACTTGACCGGGCGGTGCCCGTGACAACGAACGGAAGAACCGCTTACTTCACGGTCTTGTTGCCAAAGGCGCTTGTTGAGGAAGCTTGGGTGGGTGGAAGGCTTCACGAGTTCATGGCCATCGACACGGGAGAGGGCCTTGCCCGCGCATCCTTTGCTGTCGACTTTGATGCACCAGGGGACGCTATTTATCTAGGTGGCGTCACTCAAGCGGTGGGAGATTCCCTCTTCACCAACGGTCATTTCACAGCTCTTTCGTCACCCGATATTCGGGAAGGTGAGCAGACCCAGTCCGGAGAACTGCAAGGGTTGGAACAGTCCGGTGAGGGCTTTACTGGCGGGCAGCTTGATGGCTGCGCCCTAGTGGAGCCACCGTGCTCCCAGCCACTGACCACCGTTGCCTGGGTCGACGAAGAAGGAATTGAGCCTGTTTTTCTGCTCCCGGCAGA
>CAYFNQ010000005.1:28917-33005 GCA_964344535.1 uncultured Actinomyces sp. | reverse complement strand
GAGCAGATCGCGCACGCCGACGCGCTCATTGTCGCCTCACCCATATATAAGGCTGGCCTTTCTGGGCTTTTCAAAACGTTCGTTGATGTTTGGGACAACGACCTAGTGGTTGCGAAGCCCACCATCCTGGCGGCCACTGCTGGCACCGCTCGTCACGCCATGGTTGTCGATGATTCAATGCGGTCCCTTTTTGCGTTCCTGCGTTCGCTTCCCGTTCCGACCAGCCTGTTTGCGACGGCCGAGGATTGGAGTGATCCGGAGTTCTCCAAGCGAGTAGACAGGGCTGCGACAGAGTTAGCGGCACTAGCCCTTTCGGGTGTGGCGCAGCAAATTGCCGGCAGTGCCTGGGATGCGTACAACCGAGAATTCGACTCAACTGCCTCCCGGGGTAAAGACTTTGAGATCGACTTTGACACCGACCTGATGCGGCTTGCACAAGGAGGCGGCGGAAAATGAGCTGCCCACCACGCGAAGCTATCTGGCTGACAGAGGATGTAATTGCGCTACCTTCCCGAATCAGCGAAGGTGCGCAGAAGGCCTCGTTGGAAGAAGCCTCCGATTTATTGCTGGTCGGGCGGGAGCTGACGGAAGCCGAGCGGGCTTTGGATCGGCGGACGCTGCACGAACCATTCACCGCGTTTGCACTAACTGACGTGGATGGAGCCAAGGTGGCCCGGCAAAGGGTGGAGGAACTCCTCAAGGGGCCACTAACGCTAGTACTTGAGGGTCAAGACCCCGCGGAAACAGGGGTGCAAATAGGGCCCGTCCTGGACAACCTTTACGGCCGTGCGGTGGAAGAGACACTGGGCGTGCAATGGGTTGACGGTGAGCCGACGCTCAGACTTTGGGCCCCCACCGCACTCAAGGTGAGACTCCTAGTTTGGCCGCAACAGGAAGCAAAGCAGACTCTGGACGCAGTACGGGATGACAACGGCATCTGGACTGTGAAGGGGTCGCGCGGTTGGCTGGACGCTGAATACCTGTGGGAGGTGACCGTGTTTGCGCCTTGTGTCAACAAGGTCGTTACCAACCTGGTCACCGACCCATATTCGGTTGGGCTGACTGTAGATTCCGAAAAGTCCGTCATGGTGGATCTTGCAGACCCCAAGTGGATGCCGGACGACTGGGGCAAGAACTCTCCACCAGCACTACGCAATCCCGCGGCCCAGTCAATTTACGAACTACATGTGCGTGACTTCTCCATCTGGGATGACAGCGTGCCGGAGGATCAAAGGGGCACCTATGCTGCCTTCACGCTTTCGGATTCCGCCGGAGTCAACGCGTTGAAGGAACTGCGCCAGGCGGGACTCACAACGATCCACCTTCTCCCCACCTACGACATTGCTTCCTCTGTTCTCCCTGAGAAACGGGAGCAACAAAAAACGCCCAAGGTGAACGGTATCCCCTTAAAGCCGCAAAACTTGGCAGAGCTTGCTGCTCAAGTTGGCTGGGCGGCAGACTCAGCTCTACCTGCAAATGCCGTAGAAGCCGTGATAGACGAAGACGGGTTCAACTGGGGGTATGAGCCGTACCACTGGCTAACCCCTGAAGGCTCATACGCTACCGATGCCAATCAAAACGGCGGTGCCCGCACCCGCGAATACCGCCAGATGGTGGAGGCATTGCACGGCAAGGGCTTTCGTGTCGTTCAAGACGTCGTGTTCAACCACACCACAGGCAGCGGCCTAGGGAGCATGTCGGTGCTCGACAAGATTGTTCCGGGTTACTACCACAGGCTGAGTAGTCGTGGCGATCTGGAGACTTCCACGTGCTGCGCCAACATCGCAACGGAGAGACTGCTGGCGGAAAAGCTCATGATTGACGCACTTGTGAGTGCGGCACGCGACTACAAAATTGACGGGTTCCGCTTTGACCTCATGGGCCACCACTCGCTGCAGAATCTGAAGAACGTACGGGCAGCTTTGGACAACTTGACTGTGGAAGCTGATGGTGTCGATGGCAAGGACGTCTACATGTATGGGGAGGGGTGGAACTTCGGTGAGGTAGCCAACGATGCTCTGTTCGTGCAGGCCCGCCAAGAGCACATTGCCGGCACGGGGATCGGTGTGTTCAACGACCAGTTCCGTGACGCGGTGCGCGGAGGATCACCTATGGATGAGGACCAGGGGCTGCACCAAGGGTTCGCCTCGGGCCTCCACACGGATCCAAACGGTCAAAACGCCAACGCGGACCAGGATGAGCAGGAGGCACGCCTGCGGGCCGATGCATCGGTGATCCGCCGAGGGCTTGCAGGGGACCTGCGTGACTTTCACCCAGCAGGGGTGGCAGAGGGCGGTTACTCAAGCCAGCCCCAGGAGACTATTAGCTACGTCGAAGCGCACGACAACGAGTCGCTGTTTGACTCCAATGCCTGGAAACTCCCGCGGCATGCCAGTCCAGAAACCCGGCTCCGCAGCCAGGTATTAGCGAACTCCTTAGTTGCACTTGGCCAGGGCCCAGCATTTTGGACCGCTGGGACTGAACTCTTGCGCTCCAAGTCCTTGGACAGAGACAGCTATAACTCAGGAGATTGGTTTAACGCCATCGACTGGGAGGGGAACTGGCACCAGTTTGGGCGTGGGCTACCTCCGCGCGCCCCAAATGCGCAGGCGTGGCCAGGCATGCGTCCACTCCTGCGAACCACGGGGATTCGCCCTGACAAGCAGACTATCCAACGTTCTAAGGCACTTCATCTGGACCTGCTGAAGCTGCGTTCGACGCTACCTTTACTAACACTAGGGGATGCGGAACTCATCAAGCGAACCGTCTCTTTCCCAGACGTGGAAGTAGGGCATGAACAGGCCGGTGTCGTCGTCATGCTGATCGACCTGTCAGAGGAAATTGACGGCAAGCAAGTGGATCCCGAAAACAGGGCGGCTCTGGTGGTTTTTAACGCTACCCGGCACCGGGCTGAACTGGAACTCACAAGCTTGGCGGGGAGAGGTTTTCAGCTAAGTGCAGTCCAAGAACACGGGGCTGACGACGTTGTAAAGTCCTCTTTCTGGGGGCGAAAGGACGGCACGGTTTCGGTGCCCCCGCGCACCGCAGCAGTGTTCACAGAGCGGTGGTGACGGCAAGCCGCCTTTGGGAGAGTGGGAGAAACGCTAGTCCCGGGCGGGCCAGCTAGCGTCGGGGGCGCGCAGGTCGTCTAACGAATCCGAGAGGATCGCTACTTGTAGGGCAAGGACACCAGTCACCAGGCTGGGGCTTTGCAGCTTTCCAGCGAAGATCGCTGCCGCTAGCTCTTTGCGTGGCGCCCACGCGACCGTCATCAAAGCCTCTTCACCTTCTAGCTCGAAATCGGAAGGCCTTGGGGAGAAGCTCAAGGAGCGCGCCAGATACACCCGCAATGCTTCCTCATTTGCCCCTGGGCTGGTAAAGATGTCGACCAGAACGTTCCAGGTCGACGCCCGAGTTTGGGCTTCTTCGGCCAACTCCCTCTTCGCTGCTTCCCAAGGGGTTTCACCGTCCGTATCGAGCAGTCCGGCGGGTATCTCAATCAGCTCATGGCGCACCGGATGACGGTATTGGTTAAGGACCAAGATGGCGTCCGCTTCTTCGTCCCATGCGACCACTGCCACAGCCCCAGGGTGAGTTAAGAACTGCCGGTTTAACGTGCCGGCACCGGGAGAATTCACGACCTCATTCACAAAGGATGAAACTGCTCCAGTCCCCAGCACTTCGCGCTTGGCGGTGGTCCAACTGATCTGTCGGTCTTGAAGCTCCACTGTGGTTCCCTTTCAATGACAAGAGGTCGCGACGACGCTCAGTAAGTGCGCTTCTTCGCCGGCAAACCATTCCGGGCCGATGTTACAGTGTTCCCGTATACGCACGTACGGAAAGGTGCTGGTGCAGATGTCCGAATCAGACAAGAACAGCAAAGATGAAAAGGCTGAAGCTGAACTTGACGTCGTCGAAGTAGTGGAAACTGAACTGGAAGTTGAGGGGCTGGAAGTGCCTCCGGTGCCCGCCAAACCGGCGGTGCCCCCACCGCTTCCTAAAGTGCCTGCTGCGGCCACGCCCCCAGCAGCCCCGGCAGTACCTCTGCCCCCTGTGCCTGCAGCGGCCGCACCAGTGCCGCCGGTACC
>CAYFNQ010000005.1:7655-28817 GCA_964344535.1 uncultured Actinomyces sp. | reverse complement strand
GGAATGCCGCAGCCTGTCCTGCAGCCTGGTGTTCAGTACGTGCAGGCTCCGGTTGCACAACCGAACCCATTCGTAATGGCGCTTTCAAACCTGTGGTTCGTTCAGAACGACATCTGGAAAGGAAAGGTGCGTGACGCTTACAAGCGTCCTGAGGACGTCACTGCCGTCACGCGTTCCACCTGGCAAAACTGGGTGATTCCGTTCCTAGCGGTGTCGCTTGCCGTAGCGCTGCTCATCCCCGCGTGGATCGGCCGGGCCTACGCGGTCACGGTCAGCTCGGCGGGCGGGTACGTGTCCAGCCACGTGTCGGTTGGGGTCCTGGCCATGGCCTTCTTCATGGGCCTGCTCATCACGTTCATGTACCTGACATTGCGAACCGTTGCGGTGCTACTAGCTGCGCGGGTTAGCGGTCATCAGAACCTGACGTTCACTCAGTCCGCGACGCTGGTCGCCGTGCCGCAGACCATTGTTTGGCTTCCCGTCATGGTCAGCTTCTTGCTGGTCCTGCTGATACCCTTCCTTTCTTTGTTCCCGATCTCGATAGGTATCCCCGGCGTACTTCTGATGGTTGAAATTGTCACCTACACCGGGTTGACGCGCGCGGGTCACTTCAGGCGCAGCCCGCTGGTGGCCTACGTGTGGTTCGCCATGGCCGCAATGACCGTTGCAAGCATCGTCGGGTTCCCGCTACTAATCACCGCGCTAGCCATGTAGAGCGTTCCGTGTAAAGCGTTAGCGCCCACCACTGCCTTTTGTGCAGTGGTGGGCGCCGTTCGTTTGCCTAGAAGTCCTAAAAGGACAAGATGAACCCTGTGACTGCCGTCGCAGTCAGCACCAGCAACACGATACCGATCAATGACACGACTAGACCTGCTATGGCGAGTCCACGGGGTTGGCGCGCCATACCCACAGCGGACAGAATCAGACCGACTAACCAAAGGATCCAGCCCAAGAACGGGACCCAGAACAGTAGCAGGGCCAGCAGTGCCAGGACAAACCCTGCGACTCCTAAACCGTTGGTTTGACTCGGTGGGGCGAAGCCCGGCTGCTGCATCTGCCAGGCCTGCGGCTGACCCCACTGGTTCTGCGGGGCAGCTGGCTGCGCATATCCGGGTGCGACGGGCGCAGCAGCCGCAACCGGTGCGGTCATAGTGGCTTGTTCGGCGAATTCTATTGTTGGTCCCGGGGCTTCTGCGCCTATAGCCGGGTCGTCCACCCAAATCGAACCTGTCCAGTACCGTAGTTGGCCTTGGCTATCGACTTTCCAACCTGGTTCTGCATTTGTCATCGCGATTTCCTTCACGTCTTTGTTGGTGCAATGCGTAATCGTATCGCGGAGAGGGGCCTGTGTGCTTTGCACGCTGACACCCGGGAAATCTGCAACGGCATCCCCTATGCTGATGTAGTACTTACGGAAATGTCAACGGAGACATTTGCGAGTTGCTGCTGAGGGAGAAGCTGTGGGCAAACGGTTAGAGAACAAGGTCGCGATCATCACCGGAGGGGCAAGTGGCATGGGGGCCGCTGACGTCCGCCTGTTCGTGAAAGAAGGCGCGAAGGTGGTGATCACGGACCTGAACGTGGAAGCGGGGAAGGCCCTAGCTGATGAGATGGGTCCCAACGCCATCTTTATAGAACACGATGTGGCCAGTGAAGACGCTTGGGAACGGGTGATCAGGGAGACCCTGGACAAGTTCGGACGCATTGATGTGCTGGTTAACAACGCCGGCATCTTGATCAGCAAGTGCATCGTTGACACGACCATCGAAGACTTCCGCAAGATTATGGCCATTAACGTGGAGGGCGTATTCCTAGGGATGCGCGCTGTTGCTCCCGTGATGCGTGATCAAGGTGGGGGAGCAATCATCAACATGTCATCGGCTGCGGGAATGGTTGGCCAGGTTCAAACGATCGCGTACTCCGGTTCGAAGTTTGCGGTCCGCGGGATGACGAAAGCGGGTGCGATGGACTTTGGACCCTGGGGGATCAGAGTTATCTCCGTACACCCGGGATCAATTGCGACCCCGATGACTGCGCAGGCCGGTGTGGTCGCAGGTGCGCCCTTGCCTCTTACTCCGCTGAATCGGAATGGAGCCCCCGAAGAAGTTGCAGAGGTAGTGGCCTTCGCAGCCTCAGATGCTGCGTCCTACATAACCGGGTCTGAGCTTCTTGTAGACGGCGGCTTGACGGTGGGAGACACACCACAGGTGTACGCGATGATGGCTCAACTAGCCCAGGCGGCTAGCGAAGACTAGAGCTGGCGACCAGTCTCCAGGAAGAGGTTGCCAAGCGCCGAACGCAAATGAGTGGGTTGTGGACAGGAAAGCGCCCTAAATCAGCGTCACCTTGACCACAAACGTCGTTATTGAATTCGAGGGCCGAGGATGCGGCCATGAGCAGAAAACAAACAAAGAATGGAGCGGTCCGGTGGCAAGGGGTTAACAAAGGCCAAGAGAACGTAAAGAAAGAGTAAAGCAAAAAGTCGGGCTGACAGGATTTGAACCTGCGACCCCTTGACCCCCAGTCAAGTGCGCTACCAAGCTGCGCCACAGCCCGCTGCCTTTCGGCCCTCCAACTATAGGGCACCCACGCTCGCGTTTCGAGTCAAATACGCCCTTCGGCAAGAGTGTTAGCGGGTTCTCACTCCACGCGGACGAAACTTCTCCACCCAGCCTTGAGACGTGCTCGGTTCACAACCGAGACTGCGGTAAGCGGAATCTCAGCGGGGCACGCGGCTGCGCACTCCCCGTAGTTTGAACACGGCCCGAAGTGCTGATCTGCAAAAGCGACCATGCTGCGGGCTCTTTCGTCCGCCTCCTCATCGACTAGAGGGAGCAGGGCTAGGTGGCGTAGCTTCGCTCCCAGGTACAGGTTGGCCGACCCATTGGGACACGCCGCCACACATGCCCCGCAGCCAATGCACGCGGCGAAGTCCAAAGCTTCTGAGGCGGTTTGTTTGGGCACGGGAAGACTATTGGCCGGTGGGGCCATCCCGGGCTCGATTTCCACAAACGTTCCCGCAGCAGCAAGAGCATCCAGCGCGCTGCGGTCGACGACTAGGTCCGAAAGGACAGGAAATGCACCAGCTCTGAAGGGTTCCAGGCGCACTGTCTGACCGTCCCTAAACGCCCAGAGCCTCTGGTGGCAAGTCGGTGTGTTGGCAATTGGGCCGTTCGCCATCCCGTTCGCTGTCAGGCCGCATGCGCCGCAAATGCCCTCGCGACAGTCCGATTCAAAACTAATGGACTCCAGGCCCTGCGCCACCAACTGCAGGTTCAGCTGGTCTAGTGCCTCCAAAACACTCATTGCGGGACTCAGCCCTTGCAGATCGTGGTTCTCCCAGCGCCCGGATGCTTGTCCGCAGGCCTGACGCCACACCTGGAACGTAAGCTTCACTGGTAGCTCCTAACGGTTGGCTTGACTGTGTGGAACTCCAGCGGGGCGCGGTGCTCCAGAAACCGGGCCCGGTTGCCTTGGAACGCGCTCTCCCACGCCGAAACGTGGCTGTAGCGACTGTCGTCCCGCAGGGCCTCTCCCTGGTCTTGGAATTCGCTACGAAAGTGGGCCCCACAGGACTCCTCCCGGTTCAGAGCGTCAACGACCATTAGTTCTGCCAAATCAATGAAGTCTTGGACTCGCGCTGCTTTCTCTAGAGTTAAGTTCATGCTCTGCGCCGACCCTGGGACGGAGACGTCACGCTCAAAGTCTTTCCGCAACTTCCCAATGGCTTCCAATGCGTTGGTCAAGGAAGCCGTTGTACGCTCCACTCCGGCTCCCTGATAAAGGATCTGCCCCAACTGCCTGTGGAATACGCCCGGGGGAGTGGTGCCTTTGATCTGGAGAAGTTTCTCAAGTGTGGCCCCCACGCCCCGCAGAGCCTCTTTGAAGCGAGCACCGTTCGTGTCAGGCAATGCCTGCTCTTCCAACTTAGCCAGGTAGTTCGGAATCGAAGCGGGCGCAACAAACCAGCCGTCAACTGCCGCAGACAGCAGGGAGTTGGCCCCAAGGCGGTTTGCGCCGTGGTAGGCGTTGCCAGCTTCACCCGCTACGAACAGTCCATCAACATTGCTCATCAGGTCGTAGTCGGTCCAAAGCCCGCCCATTGTGAAGTGAGCTCCCGGCGCTATCCGCATCGGCGTTTCAAGCGGGTTCTCTCCGGTGGTTCGTTCGTACATGGTGAACAGGTTCCCGTACTTAGCTTTCAGGGCCCGCTCTCCCTGCCTTTCCTTCGCGTCCGCGAAGTCTAAAAACACGGCGTTGGAAAGAGGACCAACCCCGTGTCCGGAAGCAATCTGCTCCGTGGCTGCCCTAGATGCAATGTCCCTGGGGGACAGGTTGCCATAAGCTGGATACTTTCTTTCTAAGTAGTAGTCGCGTTCGTCTTCTGGAATGTCCTTTCCAGGGCGGCCATCCCCCGGTTTCATCGGGACCCATATGCGTCCGTCGTTGCGCAGCGATTCGCTCATCAGGATCGTCTTGGACTGTGCCTTAGATGAAACAGGTAAGGCAGTTGGGTGGAACTGAACAAAGGAAGGGTTTGCCAAGTAGGCACCTCGCTTGTGAGCGCGCCAGGCAGCGGTGGCGTTAGAGGACAACGCAAGTGTGGAGTAGTAGAAAACAGAGCCGTAGCCGCCGGTCGCTAAGACCACCGCATGTGCCGGCATGGCCGACAGTTCGCCGGTCACTAAGTCCCGCACAATGATCCCGACCGCCCTGCCTTTCTCCACCACAAGATCAAGCATCTCCGTCCGGGAGTGCAATGTAACGGTTTCTTTCCGCACCTGCTCTAACAGGGCCAGGTAGGTGGCTAGCTGTAGCTGTTGCCCTGTTTGGCCTCTGGAGTAGAACGTCCGCGACACCTGGACGCCCCCAAACGACCGGGTCGCTAGGAGGCCCCCATATTCTCTGTTGAAAGGGCACCCAAGAGCGTTGAACTGGTCTATGACGCGCATCGACTCTTCTGCCAGACGGAACACTTCAGCTTCCTGAGCCCTAAAGTCACCGCCTTTTAGAGTGTCTTCCACGAACCGCCGTAGCGAGTCACCGTCGGGCGCCCGGTCACGGGCCGCGTTGATTCCGCCTTGCGCTGCAACGGAGTGCGCCCTCCTGGGACTGTCGTGGTAGGTCAAAGCGTGAACGTCGTAGCCAAGCTGCCCCAGTGTTGCCGCGGCGGCACCTCCGGCTAGGCCCGTCCCCACCACCACGATCCGGAAGCGTCGGCGCAGCTGCGGAGACACAAGGGAGTACTCATTCTTGCGCCTAGTCCAGGCGGTGGCTGGATCACCTGGGGGAGCTCCGGTCTCAAGGTCTGTACCCCGATGCCAAGAACGGTCTGCATAAGTCATTTCAGAACCCCCAGCTGTACCAAGATAGGAATGGCTCCGTTGCCGACCAAAATAGCGATTGCTGCCAGCGCCCCGATCCAAGCGAACAACCTCCTAGGCCCATTGCCGATTACGCCAAAGTCAGATGTTGCCGTGCGCACCCCATGGAGGACATGGAGCGAGAGTAGGCACATCACCAGCAGGTAAAAGGCGGCCATACCGGGCCGTTCAAGGGAGGCGATGAGGTTTTCGTAGGCAAAGACCGCTTCGTCGGTGATGGGAGCGAAAGTCGCTGCGGCCAGCCCAGGCTGCCCAAGTGTCAAGTCCATGATGTGGATCGGCAAGAAGACCAGCACGACCACACCGGTGGCGGGCATCAGCGCTGCTGCCGCAGCTTGAAAGCGGCCCCGTTTAGACCAGGCGGCCCGCCACACCTGCGTGCGGGTTGCGGTGCTTCCATGCTGGCGCCCTCGCCACCACAGTGTGGCAGCGGCAAGAACGTGGCTGACTAGCGCAATGACCAGGACGATCCGCATGAGCCAAAGGAGGCCGCCCTCTGGGAGAAGCGGGGACCCCGCAGATCTCAGCCACTTGGCGTAACTGTTGAACGCCTGGGGTCCGGAGAAGATCTTCAGGTTTCCATACAGGTGGACGACGACGAAGACGGTCCAAATGAGCCCTGTGACCGCCATGGAGAGACGAAGCGACCAATTCGGTGGCGCTGACCTGGTTCTAGCTTTGCTCATCTCACACGGTCCCCCGACCTCAGCCTAATTGGGTCTAGGCGCGCGTCCGTAGGCCTATGGCCACCTAGGTTTGGTGGAGTCCAAAAGGCCTCACAGAGAAGCCGCATGCTAGACGGAAGGTCCTAAAACGGGGCGGGTGCACGCAGTGAGCGCCAGCTAGTACATACTTGGCGTGTGAGTTCTGTGCAACCTGTTACCCCTGGCCAAAAAGTGTCGGCGTGGAGTGTCCACGCCCTGACCCTGTCGGGTTTGCTTTGGGCGGCCCTTGCGGTCATAGCCCTGGTGGACCAGCAAACAAAATTGATGTGGCTCTTCCTATTCATCGCTTTGCTGACCGACGCTGTGGATGGACCCCTGGCGCGCAAGTTCCAAGTCAAACGGATCACCCCCAACTTTGACGGGGGGCTGCTGGACGTAGTCATCGATTACCTCACCTGGTCTTTCATTCCAGCTTTCTTCCTGTATTCAGAGGGGTACTTGGGGGCGGGGTTCTGGGGCACCACACTGTTTGTCTTGATCTTGGTTTCGTCCATGTTCTGCTACGCAAACGTCAGGGTGAAAACCAGCGAATGGTATTTCGTTGGCTTTCCCGCCGCATGGAATGTTGTTGCGGTCTACTTCTACCTGCTGAATGCCCCAGTGCTGTTCAACCAGCTCGTCACGGGCCTTTTCGCAGTCATCACGCTTTTGCCCCTCACGTTCTTGCATCCCTTCCGGGTTCGCAGGTTGAGGCTTGCAAACACTGTTGCGACCGCCGTCTGGCTGGTCACCACGGTCGCATTGGTTGCGGTAGCCCCGGCCATGCCCCTGTGGCTGGCCATTGTCTGGTGGACCAGCGGAGCCTGGATTATTTTGTCGGGCCTTCTAGGTGTGAAGGGGATTGGTGCCGCGCCCCAAGACCCATCACCTGGCGATAGTCCCGCTCTAACCGCCTCTCCTGGAAAGCCTTAAGCACCTCTCCGGCTACGGTGAGGATTGTCAGTCCTGCAATCACGATCGGGACGTATAGCGGGTAGTCGTCCCCGTGCATCCAAAAGTAGACGTATGGGAGCACGAAGGTAACCACCGTCACCACTGCTGCGACTAGGCGCAGCCACAGCTTCTTGCCGAACAGCATGTTCAGGACACCCCAGGTGTACGGGAAAGCCGTGAGCACATCCAAGGTCCAAAAGACTAGAAGGCTTCCTTGAAACTCTTCCACGAAAGAGACGGGAAGGGCGCGCAACGCAGAGTAAAGAAAAACGACTAAGTACACGGGCAACTGGGGTGAGCGGAGCATCGCGTTGACGGGACGGGGCCGCACAAGGGTCGTTCCCGCGTTAAGAAGGGCCGCCCGCACCCTCCTGTCCAACCTGGAAGCATCGAGACCTGCGAATGCCTGCGGGTCCCCGTACTTCTCTAGGTGCCAGCCCACCAAGCTGGCAGGTTTGAGGCCTAGGAGTGGCGGTAGCTGCGGATCTGGCGGCGGTGACTCCGACAGGTCCATCAGTTCCGGACCAAAAAGGTCCTTCAGTTGTTCTAGGTCTCCCGGTTTTTCTGGGAGCACAAACCAAACGGTTTCACGCCTGCCGACAGCGTCACGCAGTAGAGCCTGTAGTGCCGTGGGGTCAAGCACTGCCTCAGCAGGAAGAACAGAGGAGCTACGCGGCCCAATTTCGGCTAGTCGCTGCACCCCGGCAGCCTCCCTCACAAGTGCCGGGTCTAAACTGCGCGGTGCGATGGGGGCAGCTTGAGAAACAGCCTGCGGCTCCACAAGCAAGGAGCTCTTCATGTTCTTTAGCCAACCCACATCGAAAGCCTAAGCCAAAGTCGAAGGTCTTCCTTCAGAAACTACTGTGAGCCGGGCATACTCAGGTGTGGAAGCGAAATGCAAGGGAGCATTCTGGTGTTAGACGCGGCAAAGAACATCGTTGGACAGTTGACGTTGGAACAAAAAGCAAAGCTGGTTTCGGGCGACGGGCCCTGGCATACCGCTGACCTTTCAGAATTTGGTCTACCCCCGATCCTCATGGTGGACGGCCCAGGGGGTCTGCGAAAGCAAGTCGACACCAGCTCTACTGGTGACCTCTTTGACTCTGAGCCCGCAACCTGTTTCCCGCCGGCGGTCGCACTCGCATCCAGCTGGGACCCCGGTCTGGTTGAAGAAGTTGGTAGCGCGATCGGGGAAGAGGCCCGTCGTGCCGGCGCAGCCGTCGTGCTGGGGCCGGGCGTGAACCTGAAACGCTCAGTACGTTGCGGTCGAAACTTTGAGTACTACTCTGAGGATCCATTCCTGTCTGGCCGAATGGGCGCAGCCTGGGTGTTCGGTATCCAATCCAAGGGGATCGGCGCGTCGTTAAAACACTTTGCTGCCAACAATCAGGAAACGGATCGGATGCGCATCAACGTCGAAGTTGATATGCGCACGCTGCAGGAGATGTACTTGGGCGCGTTCCGTCACGTTGTTCAAAGTGAACAGCCGTGGTCGGTCATGTCGGCCTACAACTCACTGCGCGGACAGTTTTGCTCCCAAAACGATTGGCTCTTGTCGAACCAGCTCAGGGATGAGTGGGGCTTCGACGGTCTGGTGATTTCGGACTGGGGCGCGGTGCACGACCCGGTTGCGTCGATTCGGGCGGGGCTAGGGCTGGAGATGCCGGGAACAGGTGGAAGGAGCGCCGCGTTGTTGCAAGAAGCTGTGCAGACCGGCAGGCTCGCTGAAGCCGACCTTGATGCCGCAGCGGTTCGCGTCGCCCAACTGGTCCTGCGCGCTCAGGAAGCGAAAGCAGACGCTAAGAGGAGCAGCGCTCATCTGCCTGGAGAACAGGAGGGACTGGTTCCTCGCCAGGTCCTAGAAAACCACTCCCAACTGGCGATTGCAGCCGCCACCCAGTGCGCCGTGCTTCTGGAGAACAACGGCGTCCTACCCCTGTCAAAGGACCTGCCTGCGCAAGACGTGGCAGTGATTGGGCGTTTTGCGGATGAGCCCCGATACCAAGGTGCTGGAAGCTCAACCATCAACGCTTGGAAAGTGTCCAGCCCTCTGGAGGCTATCCGCGGTGTCCTAGGTGACGTCGTGTACGAAAGCGGCTTTACGTTCGAAGACGAAGTAGATCACGATCTGGAAGACCGTGCCGTTCGCGCCGCTGCCCGGGCCAAAGTGGCCCTGGTCTTCCTGGGCCTGCCTGCAGCAGAGGAGTCAGAGGGTTTCGACCGCAAGCATATTGACCTGCCTGACAACCAACTTGAGCTCCTTGACCAGATCATGGGGGTCAATGACAACGTGGTGGTGGTTCTTGCCAACGGCGGGGTCGTCACCGTCACCCCCTGGGCGCAAGATGTTGGTGCACTTCTGGAGGGCTTCCTATTGGGCCAAGGTGGAGGGGAAGCCATCGCTCAAATTCTGTTTGGTGACGCGAACCCTTCGGGACACCTTGCTGAGAGCATCCCTCACCGCCTGGAGGACACTTGCGACTACGTGAACTTTCCGGGCGAGGACAACCAGGTTCTGTACGGGGAAAGAGTGTTCGTTGGCTACCGCTGGTACGACGAACTCCTTTTAGACGTCGCCTACCCGTTCGGCTACGGCCTGTCTTACACGCAATTCCAGTACTCCGACCTGTCGGTGGTGGCAGAGGATGAGGCCCTTTCAGTTTCGTTTAACCTTGCCAATACGGGCCCCAGGGATGGGGCGGAGGTGGCACAGGTTTACGTCAGTCTTCCCGACTCAGCGATGCGCAGGGCGCCACGGGAGCTGAAGGCGTTCGCGAAGGTGTTCTTGGAGGCTGAGGAGCAGACCCGCGTCGACTTAGTTGTGCCACTGGCTGACCTGGCTTACTACAACGTGGAACGCAGCCAGTGGAATGTTGAGGGTGGGACGTACCAGGTTGAAGTCGGTGGGTCCTCGCGCGACCTACCTTTGCGTGCAGAGGTGGACCTGAAAGGCGACGAACCCGTGCGGCCACTGCTGATGAGCGACCTTTTACAGGATTGGATGGACCATCCTCTTGCCGGCCCGGTGATTACTGAAATGGTGGTGGCGGAAGGTGTAGACCCCTCGGGGACGCTCATGGCCTTCGCCAAAGAGATGCCGGTATACAAGTTCGCGGAATTCGTGCCTAAACAGGACGCGGCGGCGTTGCTAGAACAGTTAGGGGACGCCGTGAATCAAGGGGTCGGGCCGCAGGAGCTAGCGAAGCGATTTGAGGTCAGACTCTGATTGGAGCTTACAATCGGGTGTGACTCAGGCAGAAGTGCTAGCAACAGCCAGGCGAATAGTTGTTAAGGTCGGCTCATCCTCCCTCACCAGGAAGGATGGGCATCTCAGCGTCGCGAAGCTAAACACGCTGGTGGAAGCGCTGGCGTTTTACCGCCAGCAAGGGCATGAGGTTCTGCTTGTTTCCTCAGGCGCACAGGCGGCCGCAATGGGGCCATTGGGGCTCACACAAAGGCCTAAGAAGCTTGCGGAGGCCCAAGCCGCAGCAAGTGTTGGCCAGGGGCTGTTGATCGCCCACTACACGCATGCTTTTGCAGCCTTTGACCTCAAGGTTGGACAGGTCCTGTTGACTGCGGAGGACGCGTTGCGCCGTTCTCAGTACAAGAATGCACGAAGGGCACTAGAAGAATTGCTCCGACTAGGCGTTGTTCCCGTGATCAATGAGAACGACACTGTCGCAACGGATGAGATTCGTTTTGGGGACAACGACAAGCTGGCCGCGTTGGTGGCCCACCTTGCTTCTGCTGATGTCCTGGTTTTGCTAAGCGACGTGGATGGGCTGTATACGAAGCACCCATCTAAGCCGGATGCGAAATTCTTGCGTACAGTTCACAGCTTCGATGAGGTTGAGAAGATTGATGTGGGTAGCCGAGGATCCCAGCTGGGAACCGGCGGCATGGTCAGCAAGGTTGCGGCGGCATCCATGGCGGCCAGCTCTGGAATCCCCGTCCTACTTGCGTCCGCAACCAGTGCGGGCCAGGCGCTTCAAGGAGCCCCAATCGGCACGTGGTTTGAGCCTACGGGGCGCAGGCTGGCAGCCCGCCAGCTTTGGCTTGCCTACGCGGCGGACGTTGCGGGCCAGCTGGTGGTTGACGCTGGGGCAGCGGCGGCCGTGACGCGCAACGGGGCATCCCTGTTGCCCGCAGGTGTGTTGCGCGCGACGGGAGAGTTCGGCGAAGCCGACGTCGTGGAGGTGGTCAGCGAAGAGGGCCAGGTGTTAGCTAGGGGACGGTCCGGCTTTTCTTCCGTTCACCTTCCCAAAGTTGCGGGCCTTTCAATGGCCGAAATCGAAGTGATTTTGGGACCCAGCTTTGCCCATGAGGCCGTGCACAGGGATGAGCTGGTAGTGATGGCGCGGTATCGACGGGTTTAGCGATGGGACTTAGTGAGAGCTCTTGGCTGTCCGAGCGTTGACCAGTCCTTTACGCAA
Organism: uncultured Actinomyces sp.; assembly: GCA_964344535.1. Classification (GTDB taxonomy): domain Bacteria; phylum Actinomycetota; class Actinomycetes; order Actinomycetales; family Actinomycetaceae; genus Scrofimicrobium. The sequence continues at coordinate 17,342 of CAYFNQ010000005.1, read as the reverse complement.
CGAAGCCGGATCCGTATGTTGACGACTATGACAGACAACATTGCACACGACGTAGAGACGATTGCTAAAAAGGCCCGGGTCGCGGCCCGGGAGCTGACTAAATTCCCCAGCGACAAGAAGCGCGAAGCGCTGCTAGCGATGGGACAGGCGCTTAGAGACAATGCGGAAGCGATCCTCAACGCTAACTCCTTTGATTTGGAACGAGGGGTGGAGGCTGGACTGCCCGGCGGCCTGCTGGACCGTCTAGAGCTGAATCACGAAAGGTTGGAAGGCATCGCCAGCGCCCTGGCTGACTTAGCGGCGCTGCCGGACCCGGTCGGTGAGATTGTTCAAGGCAAGACACTGCCGAACGGATTGAAGCTACGGCAGGTGCGCGTGCCCATGGGTGTGGTGGGCATGATCTACGAAGCCCGGCCGAACGTCACGGTTGATGCCGCAGGCATTGCTTTGAAGAGTGGCAACGCCGCTATTTTGCGTGGGGGTTCTGCAGCGCTGCAGACAAACCTTGCGCTGGTGGAAGTCCTCCAGGGCGCGCTGGAGGCCTGCGAGCTGCCCAAGGACCTAGTCCAGACTATTGACCCTTACGGCAGGCAGGGCGCCGTGGCACTCATGCAAGCTCGCGGACTGGTTGACGTTTTGATCCCGCGCGGAGGCGCCGGACTGATTCAGACCGTAGTTAGGGAAGCGCAGGTCCCGGTCATTGAAACCGGTGTCGGGAACTGCCACGTTTACGTTGACAAGGACGTTGACCAAAAACAGGCCCTTGCCATCGTCGTGAACTCTAAGACTCACCGCGACAGCGTCTGCAACGCTGCGGAAACGCTACTGGTTCACGAAGACATAGCACCCGAGTTCCTCCCCAAGGTCCTGGCGGAGCTCACCGCAGCCGGTGTCGTTATCCACGGCGACGCCCTGGTCGCACAGATAGCCCCTGAAGGCATCGAAATCGTAGCCGCGACAGACGCAGACTGGGAGAGCGAATACTTAGGGCCAGAAATAGCAATCAGGGTCGTTGATAGCTTTGAGCAGGCTCTAGACCACATCGGGACGTGGTCTTCTGGACACACCGACGCCATCTGCACAACCTCATTGAGCACCGCAGAAGACTTTGTGGACCGCGTCGACTCGGCAGTTGTGAACGTGAACGCCTCGACACGCTTCACTGATGGCGGCGAGTTTGGCCTTGGTGCTGAGATAGGGATCTCCACTCAAAAACTCCACGCGCGCGGACCGATGGCTCTAGCAGAACTCACCACTACGAAATGGGTCGTAAACGGAACCGGACAAGTGAGATAGTCCAACATTTGGACAGGGGCAGGACTTTCGTCCACCACCGATAGCCTCTTAGCTATGTGGTCTAAGCGAATGTGCCTGTAAGTCGAACCGTCTTCGTGTTCGCACGGCCAAGTCCTGCCACTTGCCCACCCACCCTTTTCCTGTGATGTTGGTGCGCGCAAAAACCCCGGTCTGCTGTGCCAGCGAATCGATGACGACCAGCCCTGCTGGGAGTACGCGATCGACTTGAGGTAAAACGTCTTCACTCCCGGCCAAAACCAGTTGAATCAATCGAAGGAAAAACCAGTGAGTGAATACAAGTTTGAAACCAAGCAGATCCACGCCGGGCAAGTCCCGGACCCGGTAACGGGCTCCAGGGCGCTACCAATACACCAGACAACGGCTTTCGTGTTTGAGGACGCGGAGCAGGCGGCGAACCGCTTCGCGCTCAAAGAACTTGGGCCGATCTATACCCGCCTCAACAACCCGACCACGGAGGTTATCGAAAACCGGATCGCAGAGTTAGAAGGCGGCGTCGGTGCACTTCTGTTGGCCTCAGGGCAAAGCGCAACGCTTCTAGCCATCCTCAATGTAGCGGGCGCAGGCGACCAGATTGTCGCCAGTGCTTCGCTGTACGGCGGCACGCACAACCTGCTGGTTCATTCCCTGGCGAAGCTGGGGATCGAAGTTGCCCTAGTCGAAGACCAGAACAACCCGGACGCCTGGCTGGCCGCCACTCAACCAAACACGAAGGCGTTCTTTGCCGAGTCCATTCCAAACCCCCAGCAGAACATTTTGGACATCGAAGCAGTTGCGCAGGCAGCGCACGAATTCGGTGTGCCGCTAATCGTCGACAACACGATTGCTAGCCCCTACCTGATCAACCCCATCGAATGGGGAGCGGACATCGTCACACACTCCGCGACGAAGTTCATTGGCGGACACGGGACAGCAATGGGCGGTGTGATCGTTGATGCGGGAACGTTCGACTACGGCAAGTACCCGGAGCGTTTCCCCGGCTTCAACGAACCCGACCCAACGTACAACGGGATTGTTTACGCCGACACCTTTGGTGAGGACGGCGTCTTCGGAACGAACCTCTCATACATCCTGAAGGCACGTGTCCAACTACTGCGTGACTTGGGCCCGTCCATCGCTCCGTTCAACTCATTCCTCTTGGCGCAGGGTCTAGAGACGCTGTCGCTAAGGATGGACCGGCACCTAGAGAACACCCAGAAGGTTGTGGAGTTCCTGGAGGCCCATCCGGACGTTTTGAAGGTCACCTACGCCGGCCTGCCGGACAGCGAATACTACGAACTGGCCCAAAAGTACACGCCGAAAGGTCCGGGCTCACTACTCACCTTTGAAATCGACGGTGGGGAAGAAGCGGGCAAAGCGTTCGTGTCAGGCCTGAAGCTCCACTCAAACGTTGCGAACATTGGGGACGTGCGCTCTCTAGTCGTCCACCCCTCTTCCACCACACACTCCCAGCTAACTGAGGAAGAACAGCTGGCTGCCGGCGTTACTCCCGGGCTTGTGCGCTTGGCACCTGGCTTGGAACATATCGACGACATCCTGGCAGACCTACAATTGGGCTTTGATGCGGCGCAGGAGGCGAAAGCTAAGTGACAAAACCCCCGGTTACTGGAGCCTGGCGCGATGGCGACCCGGCCGGTGACCGACAGTTTTTCCAAGGCGGCCCCTTGGAGTTAGAAGCCGGGGGCCGCTTGGAAAGCTATCAGCTTGCATATGAGACATGGGGAGAGCTGAACGAGGCGGGGGACAACGCTGTCTTGGTTTTGCACGCGCTCACCGGAGACTCTCATATTCGCGGTGAGGCTAGCGAGGGGCATCCGACACCGGGCTGGTGGACGGACCTGATTGGCCCCGGAGCTCCCATAGACACCGATAAGTTCTTTGTCGTCGCGCCCAACATTTTGGGCGGGTGCATGGGCAGTACGGGACCCGCGTCAATTGCCCCTGATGGGCAACCGTGGGGCTCACAGTTTCCGTTCATCACGATCCGCGATACGGTAAACGCTGAGGTCCCACTGGCAGACCACTTGGGAATCAGCCGCTGGGCCGGAGTGATCGGTGGCTCCCTGGGCGGGATGCGGGCCTTGGAATGGGCCGCGATGTACCCCGACCGAGTCGCAAAATTGTTGCCCGTCGCCACCACTGCCGCTACCAGTGCGGACCAGATTGCTTGGGCTCACACGCAGCTGGCCGCCATTGAAGCAGACCCGCTTTACAACGGGGGAGACTTCTACGATCAGGATGAAGGGCCGCACAGGGGTTTGGCCGTTGCACGTCAGATTGCCCACACCACCTATCGCAGCGCTTATGAATTGGCCCAACGATTTGGGGCAGGCTACCAGGGTGAAGAACACCCTTGGCGCGGTGGTCGCTACGCAGTCCAGTCCTACCTGCAGCACCAGGGGAACAAGTTTGTGCAACGTTTTGACGCCGGGTCCTACTGCGTCTTGTCCAGGGCTTTTATGGCGCATGACCTGGGACGGGGTAGAGGCAGCACAGAGCAGGCGCTGAACAGAATCACCGCAAAAACCCTGGTTGTCGGCGTGGACACAGACAGACTTTGCCTACCCGAAGAATCGGCCTTTATTGCTAGCTCCATACCCGGGGCAGAACCCGTCCAATGGGTCACATCTCATTCGGGCCATGACGGCTTTCTAATTGAGTTTGACCAGTTCGCGCCCATTGTTCGCGCCCTCTTCGAAGAGGAGACGTCTGCGCACTCCTGACGTGGTTAGCGTCAAGTTGCCTGTCGTATGCGTTAGTCTGCATTCGTAAGCAATTGTTTCAAAGGAGAACACAGATGGCAGACGTGGTCGTCCTTGGTGCAGGCGTTGCGGGGCATACCGCAGCTTTGCACCTGAGGCGCATGCTGGGTAAAAAGCACAACATCACGGTTGTTACCCCGAACAGCGAATATAACTGGATCCCCTCAAACATTTGGGTGGGGACGGGAACTATGGCGGAAAAGAAGGTGCTTTTCCCCCTTGCACCGGTTTACAAACGCAAGCACATCAACTTTGTGCAGGCGAAAGCGGTCGCGATACACCCGGAAGGTGGTGACAAGACCACGCGGCCGTACGTCGACGTTGTCAGCACCGTCCAGGGCTCCAAGGGCAAGCAGACTCGTGTCGAATACGACTACTTGATCAACGCCACGGGTCCGGCACTGAACTTTGGCGCAACCGAGGGACTGGGCCCAGACGGGGGCCACACGGTCTCAGTCTGCACGGCATCACACGCCGTCCATGCCGCAGATGAGTTGGACAAACTTATCGAGCGGGCGCGAAACGGGGAGAAGGTCACAGCTGTAGTTGGGACGGGTCACGGCACCTGTACGTGTGAGGGTGCTGCCTTCGAATATGTTTTCAACGTGGATGACCGTCTGAAGAAGGAAGGTGTGCGCGACAACGTGCGCCTGATCTTTTTGACGAATGAGGCCCAACTGGGTGACTTCGGCGTCGGTGGCATGACGTTCGTTGAAAGAGGATTTGAGACGACGTCGGAACTGTGGACGGCATCGTTGTTCCGGGAAAGAGGAGTCGAAGCGATCCTGGGCACTGCCGTTGAACGGGTGGAGCCGGGTGTAATCACGTATGAGACGATCGACGGCTCCAAGTACCGACTTGGATTCGACTTCGCGATGCTTCTGCCACCGTTCCGTGGACAGCCACTGAAGGCGTATGACAAAGAAGGTGGTGACATCACGGACCAAATGTTCGCACCTTCCGGCTTTATGAAAGTGGACGCGGACTACACGCCGAAGCCCTATGAGGAGTGGCGGGCATCAGACTGGCCAAAGACTTACGAGTCTCCCGCGTTCGCTAACCACTTTGCACCGGGCATCGCTTTTGCGCCGCCCCACGGGATCTCTAAGCCTTACACCAGCCCCAACGGCACCCTGATTGCGCCGGCACCGCCGCGCACCGGCATGCCCTCGGGCGTAATGGGTAAAACGGTTGCCCAAACCATTGCTAAGCGGATAAAGAAAAACCCTGAATTCCCCGCGCTGGAGGCTTCAATGGCCAACATGGGGGCAGCTTGTGTTGCTTCGTCCGGGACCGGAATGGCGACCGGTTCAGCAGCAGCCATGACCATGATGCCCGTGGTCCCCGACTATGAGCGCTACAAGACCGGGCGTGACATCAAAGACACCCGCGGGGAAATTGGGCTCTCAGGACACTGGGTGAAGCTAATGCTTCACTACCTTTTCATTTACAAAGCGAAGGCTAGGCCCTTCTGGTACCTGATTCCGGAGTGAGGATAGTGGAAAAAACAAAAGATACTTCAGACGACCTGGCCGGTGGGCCAATCGCAAATTTGGACAACGCACCACTGCCTACGAAGGGCACGCTACGGGCCCGTAAGGCAGTGGTACGTCAGTTCTTCCAGTTCATAGCCTTTGACCTAACCATCATGCGAATGGTGATCAAAGGCCACAAACCGGGGTGAGGCTAGTCCAGTTCAATCTCTAGTTCAGTAGCCTGCGAAGCGGCCTCCAGTGAGTCAATCTCATCTTGGACGGCCGCTTTCGCGTCCATCTTCCCGGCCTTCTTTAGCGCCTTCTTGTCGTCTTTAACAGCCTTCTTCACGTCTTTTGAAACTTTGCCTGCCTGGTAGGCGCGCACCAGCTGTGACGCACCCAGGATAAGGAAGGAGAAGCCGAAGAGGAACCGCAAGAACTGGGCGGGGAACGTCGGTGCGAACAAAGAGGTGATGCCTGCCGCGATAGCGAAGACCGCAAACCCGATCACCCACGCATTAGTGTTCTGCTGCTTGATGGCAACCATTAGGGACAGGACGCCCTCAGTCAGCCAGAGAAGACCAACGACCACGCCCAGCACTATGATGATCAGACCCTGGGTTTGGTTCATGTTCACTAGAGCTACGATGCCCAGCGCAATGAGTGCGACACCAAGAACGATGCGCACAACCTTTCCAGTAGTGCTCATGTCGGAAGTGAAGAGTCCGCTGGCCAGGTAGAAGATTCCGGCTGCAGTCGCGTATGCGCCAATAGCAATGGCTGCAACCAGGGTGATTATGGCTGGCCAAAAGAGCAAGAATAGGCCGACGACCACGGCGCTCAGGCCAGCGATGGCAAAGACCATCCGATACTGTTCATAGGCTTTCTCGATGCGTCCTGCAGCGGGCGAAAAGTCTGACATGTTGTCCTCCACGGGTCAGTTGGGCTGCGTTTAGTCTTGATAGAACACTAGCGGAATTTCACCCTTCCACCCCGGTACGCCCCCTTGAAACGGACTTAGGTTTGCCTTGCCTTCGTTGAAAAGTCACCTCTTTTGAGAAACTATGGCGACGTGAAGAAGGTCAGACAGTTCGCTTTTCGGTATCCGTTTGTTTTCACGACCGCCGTCGTTGGCCTGGTTGTTTTAGTGCTTTGGTTTAGCCACAGGGAGAAGGCGGCAGCGATAACTGCCACTACCTATGTCGCACTGTTTGTGTTGTGGACGGCAGCCGGCATGGTCAAGGACATGCTGCGCGGGCATTTCGGGCTGGACATCTTGGCCCTAATTGCCATGCTGGCTACGTTGGCCGTGGGGGAGTACGGGGCCAGTCTGGTCGTAGTCCTGATGCTGTCCGGTGGGGAAGCACTGGAGGACTACGCCGCTGCAAGGGCCCGCTCTGAGCTAGCCTCCCTGGTTGATAGGGCGCCAGCCTCCGCGAACTTGCTGAAGAACCCCGGAAGCCCCGAACCTCAGTTCGACTCGGTTCCTGTTGCTGACGTGGAACCGGGGGACGTGATCTTAGTCCGTCCGGGAGAAGTGGTGCCGGTGGACGGCGAGCTGCTTTCTGCTCAGGGTGAGTTTGACGAATCTTCAATCACTGGTGAGTCTTTGCCGGTGCGAAGGGCAAAGGGTGAAGAGGTTCTTTCTGGCACGGTGAATGGTGAGACCCCCTGCACTTTCAGGGTTCTTCGAATTGCGGCGGACTCCCAGTATCAGCAGATTGTTGCCCTAGTTGAAGAGTCAGAGAAGCAAAAGGCTCCGACGGTGCGGGTCGCGGATCGGTTTGCCGTGCCCTTCACAATCCTTTCTGTGCTCATTGCCGGGGTCGCCTGGTACGTGAGTAAAGACCCCGTCCGTTTTGCGGAGGTTCTGGTCCTTGCCACACCCTGTCCGCTCTTGATTGCGGCGCCCGTTGCTTTCATGGGTGGGACTTCCCGCGCAGCGAAAGCGGGCGTCATCATGAAGGGCGGGGCAGTCCTTGAAGCGCTCGCCAAGGTTCGCAGCGCCGGATTCGACAAAACTGGCACTCTCACTTTGGGTCAGCCGGACGTAGTAAGCGTTGAAGCTACGGGAAGCCAGGACAAGAGCAGCATCTTGGCGCTGGCAGCTGCGGTGGAGCAGTATTCGCCCCACGTTCTGGCCGACGCTGTTGTCCGGGCCGCGCGAAAGGACGGGCTAGAACTACAGGAGGCGACGCAGGTTCGCGAGCTCCCAGGTGCTGGTGTTGAAGGTATGGTTGGCGCCGCGAAGGTGGCAGTCACGAACCTGCACCACCTATCGGAAATGGGCATCACCGCTCAAGCCAGCGCGACAAAAGGAAGCGTCGCCGCCTACGTCACGGTGGATGAAGAACACGTGGGCACGATCCTATTCGAGGATGAGATCCGCCCCGAATCTGCAGCTACCATCGCTTGGCTGCGTAAGCACGGTGTCGAAACCATCGCGATGTTTACCGGTGACGGAAGCGGTGCGGTCGCAAAGATCGCTCAGCAAGCCGGAATCACCGACGTCCATGCGGGCCTGAAACCAGCTGAGAAGGTACGGGAAGTAGGGAACCTCAAACCCAACCCATCAATGATGGTCGGTGACGGCGTCAACGATGCCCCAGCCCTTGCAGCCGCTTCAGTAGGAATCGCTATGGGAGCCAGGGGAGCAACCGCTGCGGGGGAAGCGGCGGATGCCGTGATCATGGCTGACAGCATCGGAAAAGTTGCAGACGCCGTGGCAATCTCCAAGCAAACAATGCGTGTCGGCCTAACCTCCATCTGGATTGGGATAGTCCTCAGCGTTTCACTAATGCTCGTAGCCACCACCGGGGTCATCCCAGCGATGGCTGGGGCTCTTACGCAAGAGTTCGTGGACTTGGCGGCGATTCTCTACGCGCTGCGTGCACTGACCGGCAAGCTGCCTGCGCTGAAAGGTTCAGCTAGCTAGGGCAACGATTCCAATGACTAGTGCAGCCACGGCCACGACGGAGCCACTCACAGCCACAACGAACGCTGCGATTCCCCACTTCTTGGCAACCAAGTTCTGGTTTGTTGAATAAGCGCTGGTCGGTTGTTGTTGGTCGGACACTTGGGTCGATGTGCCTGCCAGCACCAACTCCTCAAACAGGGCTCTTTCATCTGCGTCCATGTCTAAGACTTCATAGGGAACGTCACTACCAAGTGACAGCGCAAAGTCCGCTGCCGCTCTAGCAGAAGAAAAATCTAGCTCCGCGCTGTCAGTTGAAAGGATCACCTCTGCTGGGAACCCCTCAACCATGGCCAAGACGTCACTTTCGGTAAGCTGGACCGCAGGCGGTGGCACGGCAGGCTGAAAGTGCCGTGGGATTGAAATGTTCACAGGGCTTCCTATCTGTCTTTCGAACAGGATAAGCAGGTGTGCCAGGACTGAGGCCACGACAAGCCGGTCTAAGATCGTATGGGCCAGCATTTTTCTGGCTGGAGAGGAGCCCTCAGTGGTCACGGTTGGAGTTGCTGGAGCATCCGGCTACGCAGGTGGGGAAGTGCTGCGGATCCTAGCGGACCACCCCGACGTGGAGTTGGGGACGCTGAGCGCCCACTCAAGTGCAGGCTTGAAGGTTCGCGATGTCCATCCGCACCTGCGTTCATATGAAGATTTAGAGTTCGTGGAAACGACCGCGGCCGCACTGGCTCAAAACGACGTCGTTTTCCTAGCCTTGCCGCACGGACAGTCTGCACAGCTATCCGCCGAAATAGCGGAGAAGAACCCGGACGCGCTGCTGATTGACTGCGGGGCGGACCACCGTCTTGAATCAGCTGAGGACTGGTCTAAATTCTACGGCGGCACGCACGTGGACGCGTGGACGTACGGGGTCCCAGAGCTTACAAAGGACGGACGAAAACTCCGCGAAGCGCTAAAGCAGACCCGTCGGATTGCAGCACCCGGATGCAACGCCTCCTCCGTGGCCTTGGGCCTGGTTCCAGGCATTGACACGGGCCTTTTGCGCCCCGACGACATTGTTGTCTCACTGGCCGTTGGGCCGTCCGGTGCGGGTCGGGCCCTGAAACCTCACCTTCTAGCCTCTGAACTTCTTAGCAACGTGCGCCCCTACTCTTTCGCTGGCACCCACCGGCACATCCCAGAAGTGAAACAGGCGTTGGCCTGGACC
>CAYFNQ010000005.1:2206-7555 GCA_964344535.1 uncultured Actinomyces sp. | reverse complement strand
ATTGGAGTTGCAAAGGAAACCGGCACCGACCGAGCGCTGATCATCGTCGCGGTGGACAACCTAACGAAGGGAACAGCCGGCGCAGCGATCCAGTCAATGAATTTGGCGTTGGGTCTGCCAGAAACCCTGGCACTAGATGTGAACGGAGTTGCTCCATGACCATTACGACTCCTAGAGGATTTCGGGCATCGGGGATTAGAGCGGGGATCAAGAGCAGCGGTAGCGACCTAGCCCTAGTTGTGAACGATGGGCCACTCGATGTGGCAGCCAGCGTCTACACAAGCAACAAGGCTAAGGCGAACCCGATCCTGTGGTCGCAAGAAGCGGCCAAGAAAGACTCCACCCGCGCGATCATTCTTAACTCCGGTGACGCAAACTGTTTCAGTGGCGACTTCGGCTACGAAACTACCAAGCTCACAGCGGAGCTGACTGCGCAGGAGCTTGGTATCGAACCCCACCAGGTTCAGGTCTGCTCGACGGGAATTATCGGTGAGGGTGGTGAGGAGTTCCGCGACAAAATACTGGCGCATATCCCCACCGCCGTGAACAAGCTGTCTCTGGCAGGGGGAACGCGCGCCGCAGCCGCGATCTTGACGACGGACACTCACCCCAAAACGTCCCGGTTCCGCGGCGAAGGTTGGGAAATAGCCGGGATGGCCAAGGGCGCCGGGATGCTAGCTCCAGGCCTAGCGACAATGCTGGTTGTTCTCACCACAGATGCGGAAATCAGCAGCGAAGTGGCAAACGATTCGCTGCGAGACGTTGTTGGGAAGACGTTCAATCGCCTTGATTCTGACGGCTGCATGTCCACAAACGACCAGATCACCCTCTTGGTCTCGGGTGCTTCTGGCGTGCAGGTCCCAAAGCCCGAATTTGAAACAGCACTTTACGAAGTCTGTATGGACCTGACCCTGCAGCTACTGGGTGACGCGGAAGGGTCCGCCCACGACATTGAGATAGTGGTTGAGAACGCGGCCAGTGAAGAAGACGCACTGGCGGTTGGCCGAGCAATTTCCCGGTCCAACTTGTTCAAGACTGCCATCTTCGGCAATGACCCAAACTGGGGGCGGATCTTGGCCGCGGCTGGAACAGCGGATGCACAGTTCGACCCGTATCAGACAGACGTCACTATCAACGGCGTTCGCGTCTGCTCCAACGGGGGACCGGATCGACCGCGTGATGAGGTAGACCTGGCAGATCGGGACGTGCAGGTCGTTGTTGATCTGAAAGCCGGCGACGCGGACGCGACGCTTTGGACGTCGGACCTCACTCACGACTACGTGCATGAAAATAGTGCTTACTCAACATAGGAGGATCAAGCCATGGTGGTGATGGACAAAGACCGCAAAAAGCGCCCTGGTCTTGAGCCCGAGCTAAAGGCAAAAGTGCTTGTTGAGTCGCTTCCATGGGTGAAGCAACTGGCGGACACAGTCGTGGTTGTAAAGCTGGGCGGGCACGCAATGGCCGACGAACGACTCATGGAGTCTTTCGGAAAAGACATTGCCTACTTGCGCTACGTCGGTGCGCGACCCGTCGTGGTTCACGGCGGTGGCCCCCAAATCTCTGCGATGCTGGAGCGGCTAGACATCGACAGCGAGTTTCGCGGTGGGCACCGGGTGACGACGACACAGGCAATCCCGGTGGTCCGCATGGTCCTTACCGGTGAAGTAAACCCCAACGTGGTGGCCAAGATTAACGCGGAAGGCCCACTGGCGATGGGGATGAGTGGTGAGGACGCGGGGATTTTCAGCGCCGTACGCAAGGGCATGACTCTTGACGGTGAAGACGTCGATCTTGGGCACGTCGGTGAAGTAGTCCGCGTGGATCCCGGACCGGTCGTGGACCAGCTGCGTGCAGGTCGCGTCCCCGTCATCTCTTCCATCGCACCCGACGTCGACAACCCCGGTCAAACGCTAAACGTGAACGCGGACACGGCAGCGGCAGAGTTGGCGGTGGCACTAAACGCAACCAAGCTGGTGTTGCTCACCGATGTTGCGGGTTTGTACGACGACTGGCCGGACAAAGACACCCTTATCTCCCAATTGAATCTAGAGGAATTGAAGGAGCGGCTGCCAAAACTGGAGTCCGGCATGATTCCGAAAGTCGAAGCTTGCTTGAAGGCTGTTGAGGGTGGCGTAAGGAGCGCAGCCATCATTGATGGACGTGTCGCACATTCGGTGTTGGTGGAGCTGTTCACGGACCAGGGCATTGGCACGCAGGTGATCGCGGGATGACAAAAGTAGCAACGGGCCTAACAAACGCGTTTGGTGAACCCCTAGGGACCCTGGTTAGGGGTCAAGGCGCCTATGTGTGGGACAGCGATGACAAGAAGTTCCTAGATTTCCTTGCTGGCATTGCCGTCAACGCCTTAGGCCACGCCCACCCCCGGTTCGTGGCAGCCGTCAGCGACCAAGTCGCGACCTTGGGACACGTCTCCAACTTCTTTACGACACCTCCCCAAATCGAGTTGGCTCAAAAACTCACGGTATTGGCCGACTTAGGGTGGGGTAGTGAAGTCTTTTTCACGAACTCCGGGACAGAAGCTAATGAGGCCGCATTCAAGCTGGTCCGACTCCACGGCAACAAGACTGGCCGCAACCGCCTGGTCGCATTCGAAGGAGCCTTCCACGGGCGAACGTTAGGAGCGTTAGCGCTCACCGCAAACGCCGCGTACAGGACCCCGTTTGAGCCGCTGCCCGGACCCGTGACGTTTATCCCTAGGACAGCTAGAGCCTTGGATGAAGCGCTGGAACAGCGTGACGTTGCCGGCGTCTTTATGGAGCCTTTGCAAGGCGAAGCAGGCGTCCATGACATGCCTGACAAGCTAGTCGCGGCAGCTAGGGAGCTCACGCTAAGACACGACGCCCTTTTGGTGGTCGATGAGGTCCAGACCGGGATCGGTCGAACCGGTCAATGGTTCTGGCACCACGGAAAGGCTGACGGTCCTCGTGCCGACATAGTGACCGTTGCGAAAGGCCTGGGTGGGGGAGTGCCGATTGGCGCCGCAATTGCTGGCCCACGGGCCGCTGGACTGCTGTACCCCGGCTCCCACGGCACGACGTTTGGGGGAAACCCCTTAGCGACGCGGGCCGCACTGACGGTCCTTGACGTCATCGAAGCTGAAGGGCTGATGGCCAACGCCCGACTCCGCGGCCAGGAACTTACGGCAGGGATCCTTGCTCTTGGTTCGCCTTTGGTGAAGGAAGTAACGGGTGCCGGCCTGCTCTTAGGTATCCAGTTGCACCACCCAGTGGCGAAACAGATCGCTAAAGACGCGTACCGCTTGGGGCTGATAGTGAACGCACCGCAAGATCACACAGTACGTTTAGCTCCGCCGCTGGTCATTGACGACAGCCACGTCGAAGAGTTTTTAGACTTGTTCGGGCGGGCGCTCAAAATGAGTGAGCCCGTATGACCAGTCACAACTACATGTGACGACACCAAGGGAGAAGCACGTGAAAGACAAAGAACTGACCGTTGCCGTTGTCGGAGCGACCGGACAGGTCGGATCGGTGATTCTTGACCTGCTGGCGCAACGAGACTTCCCAGTACAAAACCTGCGGCTCTTTGCTTCACCGCGCAGCGCGGGCAAGACCATCACTTGGAAGGGATGGGAGCTGCCAGTTGAGGACGTGACAACCGCGACCGTAGAGGATCTAAAAGGCATCGACATAGCGCTGTTCAGCGCCGGTGGTAGCGCCTCGAAAAAATACGCGCCCAAGTTCGCTCAGGCAGGAGCGACCGTAATCGACAACTCCTCGGCTTGGCGCCACAACCCAGAAGTTCCCCTAGTCGTAGCGGAAGTGAACCCGAAGGCTGCACTGAATCGTCCTCTAGGCATTATTGCGAACCCGAACTGCACAACCATGGCGGCAATGCCCACCCTGCACGCCCTAGACCAACTAGCGGGTCTGCGGTCCATGAACGTCACAACGTTCCAGGCCGTGTCAGGTTCCGGCGGCGCTGGCGTTAGCGAGCTAGCTGGGCAACTCCAGGTTGGTGCCGGTCAGGACATGGCGGGACTTGCACTGCACGGTAAAGCGGTAGAGCTACCGCAACCAAACGTGTACGCAGCTCCGATTGCATTCAACGTGGTCGCGCAGGCGGGCAACTTCGTGGATGACGGTAGCGGGGAAACGGATGAGGAGCAGAAGCTACGCCACGAGTCCCGCAAGATTTTGGACCTGCCCAACCTAGCTGTGGGTGCAACGTGCGTCCGCGTCCCGGTCTTCACAGGCCACTCGCTAGCCGTAAACGCTCAGTTCGAAAAACCCGTCACTGTCGCACAGGCGGTAGCGGCACTTGAAGATCAGCCAGGCGTTGAGCTTGTGGCACTCCCGAACCCCCTTGATGCTGCGGGGCTAGACGGCACCCACGTGGGCCGAATCCGCGTGGACCAGTCGGTACCGGGCAACCGCGGCCTGACGTTCTTCATTGCAGCGGACAACCTCCGTAAGGGAGCCGCGCTCAACGCGGTGGAGCTAGCAGAAGTTGTTGCCGCTGAACGTGACTTGCCGCTGAAGTAACACTGGCTTAGGGCCGGCCGACGCGTTTGGGGCTACTAGATAAGCTCCAGCCCGCTGGCCGGCCGCAGCAGGCGCTGCACCATTTCGGCAGCACTGTCTAACTGGGACACATCCTCTAAGAGTCGATCTGTTCCAGCCTCTGTGTGCAATACCAGGACGGTGGGCCCCGCGCCGGAAATGAACGCTGCGTGTCCGCGTTCGCGCAGCTGGCGCAGAACCCGTGTGGAGCCGGGCGCTAACTCCGCCCTGTAGGGCTGGTGGAGCCGGTCTGCGGTTGCTTCCCACAAAAGGTCGGGCTCATCCGCCAACGCATGGACTAGGAGCGCACTGCGCGCCAGGTTAGCTATGGCGTCTTTGAGTGGGACCTGTGAGGGGAGAGCACCCCTAGCGCTGTCTGTGAGCAGCTTCGCCGGCGGAACCAGCGCAAGGGCCCGAATGTCGTCGCGCACCTTGCTGGCCCGACTACGGGGAGTGCCCTTATCGACGGGCCCTGAGCTAGGCCAGGTGATGGTAAAACCGCCCAGTACTGCCGGTCCGATGTTGTCCCCGTGGCCTTCGATCTTAAATCCTCGCTGAAACGCCCAGGTACGGTCAATCGGTTGGCCGGGTCTAGCCAGCCCCCACGCTAAGCCGAGCCCCGCAACGATTGCTGCTGAAGAGGACCCAAGACCGCGAGCCAGAGGAATGGAGACATCCGAAGTGAAGTGCAGCCCGGGCGCTGTGTGCCCCAGCTCTTCCAGGGTGTCAAGGAGTGTGCGGACAATTAGGTGCGTGGAGTCTTGCGGCAAGTCTGCTGCTCCCGGCCCCGTTAGTTCAAACGTCA
>CAYFNQ010000005.1:0-2106 GCA_964344535.1 uncultured Actinomyces sp. | reverse complement strand
GCGGGTTCCACGAAGATTCCCTCTTGATCAGCCAGGAGTTTCTGCGCAGCTAGAATCTGGGCGTCTGAAACCGCCTCTATTCGCCCACCGGATTCTTCTTTGGCAGCTATTGCGCTGGCCCACGATGCGGGGTTTCCAATCCTGATCGCTGTGGCAATGGTTTCTGGATTGTCTACCGGGGCTCCTGTGACTAGGGGTGCTGAACCTTCCGCCTGGAAACCCCACATTTGCGGCTTCGATGAGGAGATCCTCGCATCGAAGTATTCGTTGTAACCAAGCCAGTATGCGGTGATGTTGCCGGCGTTGCCAACGGGGAGCATGTGGATATCAGGGGCGCGTCCCAGTGCGTCAACAACCTCAAACGCTGCTGTCTTTTGACCCTGAATCCGGTCGGGGTTTACAGAGTTGACCAACGCAATCGGGTAGTTTTCTTCCAGCTTTCGGGCAATCTCCAAGCAGTCATCGAAGTTGCCGTCAAGCTGGACGATCTGTGCACCGTAAACGATTGACTGAGCTAGCTTGCCCATGGCGATCTTGCCCGCAGGAAGCAGCACTACCGGAGTCAAACCTGCGCGCACTGCGTACGCGGCCGCAGAGGCCGACGTGTTTCCTGTGGAGGCCGCAACGACAGCCTTCGCGCCCCTTCCAGCAGCAGCGGAGACGGCAACTGTCATTCCGCGGTCCTTGAAGGACCCGGTGGGGTTCATCCCCTCAACCTTCACCCACACATCCGTGTCTGTGAGGGCTGAAAGACGCGGCGCATGGACAACGGGAGTTGAGCCTTCGCCCAGTGAAATCACCGGGTCGCCGGAGCCGATCGGTAGCCAATCCCGGTACCGTTCGATCAGGCCGGGTATCGCCGCTGTTGGGTTCACGTCGCTCTCCATCTGTTGTCGCTTTACTTCAGGTTACTTTCAGCTATCTTGCCGTCCATCAGCCAGGGCCAGTGCCTAGCCCAGCATCCGGACCGACTAGATCAGGGGCTCTAGTTGGGGTCGTTTCGCACTGCGGCCATCCCCGGAGGAACGTCCGGTAAGCCGGCGGCCGATCCACGGAAGGATGTGCTCTCTGTAGTACCCGAAAGAGTTGTAGGTTTTGGGGTCGGGTTCTGGGTTGCGCGGATCTCCCCAACTCTTCGGATATGGAAGCCCCAAGGCGTCAGCGCAGTTCGCGGCGACGCGAAGGTGGCCGGCAGCAGAAAGATGCAGACCATCCTCGCTCCAATACGTCGTGTCCCGAAAGCCCTCATCGTTGAAGTTGTCGACGAACGTAAGGCCTTCTATGGAGTCCGCCCACTCTTTGGTGCGCCGCGTAAACTCAGCGGCCCGCTTGTCGAACACCGAACCAAGAGGAATGTTGTCCGTTGGGTTCGGGCCGGCCAACAAAAGCACGTGTATCCCCGCCTTGAGTGCGTAATTCAAGGCCGGGTACATGGTCGCTAGGGCCACGTCCGTGTCAAAGCCGGGCCGCAGCATGTCGTTGCCGCCACCGTTCACAGAGATCAGGTCGGGACGTTGAGCAACGGCTTCAGGAATCTGTTCCTGTAGCAGCTGCTTCAGCTTGCGCCCTCTAATTGCTAGGTTTGCGTATTGAAACGGCGTAGAAGGTTGGGCTTCTTGAAAAGCTTCCGCTAGGCGGTCCGCCCAGCCACGCGGCTCATCGGGGCCGATCCAGTCGCCCACACCTTCGGTGAAAGAGTCTCCGATTGCGACAAAACTTCTGTACATTCTTCTGCTGTTCTACCTGCTTTAGTGCCTAGTTTTCGTGCCTACTTTTTCTTCCTGCGCTCGCGCACGCGGACAGAGATCTGAATTGGGCTGCCCACAAAACCAAAGTCCTCACGCAGGCGTCGCTCTATAAAACGTCGATACTGCGGATCCAGGAATCCCGAAGCGAAAATGACGAAACGCGGTGGGCAGGTCGAAGCCTGCGTGGCAAAGAGGATCCTTGGTTGCTTGCCGCCACGCACCGGGTGGGGGTGCGCGGCCTGCAACTTGCCCAAGAAGGAGTTGAGCTTACCCGTTGAAACGCGTGTCTCCCAGCCCTGTAGCGCCGTTTCTAAGGCACGAGGGATGCGGTTCAAATGCCATGTGGTCTCTGCCGAAA
>CAYFNQ010000004.1:56097-64066 GCA_964344535.1 uncultured Actinomyces sp. | reverse complement strand
CTGCTGGGCCCTACGACCTTTGCGCATAGTTAGGTAAGCCTTACCATAGCTGTATGAAGCTAGCTCAGTGTCCGCTCAGAGTGCGCGCGCAAATCACGGGAATCGACGTGAGTCCCCAGTTTTTATTGCGCCTACAGGAATTGGGGTTGCGACCAGGGGCTGAGTTCATTGCCATCAACAAGGCTGCTTTCGGGGGTAGGGTGCTCAACATTGGTGGCACCCGTGTGGCCATCGACCACGACAGTGCGAAGCGTATTGAAGCGCGCTTGCTGGAGGTCCCCTCGTGACATGCCCTAGCTGCGTGAAAGATGAAAATGCGCAGCCCGTCTCCGTATCGTTAGAGACTCCAGTAGTCAGGTCGCTTGAGGTAGCTGAGCCCACGATCGTTCTGGTTGGGAATCCCAACGTTGGTAAGTCAACGCTCTTCAATGCCCTTACTGGCGCCAAGCAGACGGTTATGAATGCGCCGGGGACAACTGTCGAGGTGATGGTGGGTCGCTGGGGTAAGGGTGGAGCGCGCGTTCTGGACCTTCCGGGAACTTACTCTTTAGTAGCGCAGTCGCCGGACGAACAGGCGGTTGTGGACACGCTGGCGGGTCTTCCGGGGTCGTTTACTGACCCGGCTCACGGACGCAGTGTCGACTTGGTTGTCTGTGTTCTAGATGGAACAGCCGTAACGCGATCTTTGTACCTGCTTGCACAGGTCGCCCGAACCGGTAGGCCCGTGGTCGCGCTGCTGACCCACCAGGACGTGGCAGAAGTCGACGGGAACCCGGTCGACCCCTCGGCATTAGAAGAAATTCTGGGCGTGCCCGTGATGGCGGTGAACCCGAAAGAAGCAAAGCAGCTGCCGCAAGTGGAAGATTTTCTAACCGCAGGTCTTGCCACTAGACCGCGGGTCAAAGACGTGACGCCTGATCCAAGGGCCCCTGGCTACAGCCAGGTCGCAGCTGCCGCAGCAGCCGCCTCTGCGTGCTGTGATGTGCCCGTGGACTTGGCGGGGAAACAAGTTTGTTACTGCACGGAGACGGGAGTTTGCGCTCACGACCCGGTGGACACAGCCTCGGCCGCTGCGAAAGCGAATGAGGCAGATAGTGCCAGCCACATTTTCACCTGGGTAGAAGGTGTGGAAATTGCGCTGGGTCGCGTTCAGGCAGAGGCGGGGCAACTGTCTAGGTCAGACCGCATTGACCGTGTCTTGCTTAACCCCTTCGTGGGGGTGCCACTGTTCCTGGCGATGATGTGGCTTCTGTTCCGTATTTCCGGGGACTGGGTCACGCCAGTCATGGACTTTTTCGACGACCTCTTTTCTTCTACTGAGCCGGGCGCTTTCTCTTTAGCCAATTTGACGGATGCGGGACTTGCCGCGGTTGGCATGCAGGGGACTTGGCTTCAGGGCCTGCTTGTGGGTGGGCTGCTGACGGGCCTGGGTGTCGTTGCTTCGTTCATGCCCCTAATGTTCGTCATCTTCCTGTTGATCTCCATCCTGGAAGACTCCGGATACATGGCTAGAGCCGCGTTCCTAGGCGACCGGCTAATGCGAAAACTGGGGTTGGACGGTCGCGTGATCATGCCACTGATCATGGGGTTTGGCTGCAACCTACCGGCACTAGCGGCTGTGCGTTCGCTTCCAAATCAGCGGCACCGGTTGGTGACGGTTCTGATCACGCCCTACACATCGTGCGCTGCAAGACTCACGATCTACCTGATGATTGCCCGGATCTTTTTCCCAGGCCACGCCGGCACCGTTGTCTTCCTCATGTACGTACTGTCGATCGTCATGGTCATCTTGGGTGCACTGGTGCTGCGTGTCGTCATCAAGACGAAAGAACCTGCCGCACCCCTGATGCTGGTGCTGCCCCCCTATGGGACACCACGCGTCTTCCTTACGCTGCGGATGACCGCTGCAAGAACGTGGGCGTTTGTACGCGGTGCTGGAAAAATAATCGTCGCCATGACGATGGTGGTGTGGTTGCTGGGAGCAATCCCAACATCCTCGGACTACCGTTTCGCGGACCCTGAGCTGCCCATGGCGGACTCGGTTTACGGCAGTGTTGCCAGGGGACTCACCCCCGTTTTCAAACCAGCAGGGTTTGGAGAGTGGCACATGACCGGCGCGCTGATGACAGGCTTCGTGGCTAAAGAAACCGTGATTTCGTCCATCGTCGTTTCCTACAACCTAGATGCGGACCAGGCAGGTGACGCGGAGGACGGAGGCAGCGACCTTGGATCCTTGCCCGCGTTGGTCACCGAATCGTTTGAGGAAGCTGCAGGAAAAGCAGCACCGGTTGGGGCTTTTGCGTTCCTTGTCTTCGTCCTCACCTACACCCCGTGTTTGGCGACTGTCGCTGAGCAGATGCGACAGATCGGAAGCAAGCTAACGCTGATTGCAATGGGTGTTCAGTTGGCGGCAGCATGGGCACTGGCCGTATTAGTTTTCCAGGTGGGCAGGCTGTTCATATGACTTTTGCCCCTCTTTCTTTCGCGAAGGGGAAAGCTGAGGTCCCGCCGCCCTCGAATCCCGTGAGCCTGATTGATCGGGTTCGTGCCCGTCTCCTAACAGGGTCGACGGTGGCAGCTGTTGCGCGTTCGGAGGGGATTTCGCTGCCGCTTGTCGAAATCATGGTTGAGGAGCTGGAACGTCGCGACATGGCCGCTTCTGCCGGTTCGCTGTGTGCGTCCGGCTTGGGGCCCTGTTCGCAAGCACAGCCAGAAGTGCCTATCCAGTGTGCTGGCTGTCCGCTAATCCCGCTTGGGGGCAAACGGCGCAGACGCCGTCTTTGACTCCCAACAGCGTACAGTCGTGCCATGATAGGGGAGCGCAAATAGGAGGATGCCAATGACGCTTTTCGAGTTGGAGAACGGTCGTTTAGTACCGGCCCAGTTCGGAAGGGACGTACCTGAAGGCTTTACGCCAGAAGTCCTGGGGGCCATCCGTGCGCAAGTACTAGACATTGTGGCTCGACCACTTTTCCCCATCACCTGGTCCCACATGGGGCGAAGAGATTTTGACGCTCAAGGCTCCAGGTTGACGGCACTGGACGCTTCCGGCCAAGTGGTGTCGGTCGAAGTCACGCGGGAACTGGATTCGGACCGCCTGATTGATTCTTTGTCAAAGCTTGCTGACGCGGCCTCCCTTTCTTGGGAGAGCTTGGCAGCGCGCTACGCACTGGGTCCGGACAACTTTAAGCGGGAATGGGTGCAGTTCCGTGAAGCTATGCCGCCCTCTCCGCCCAACGGCCCCCGCCTTGTCATTGTTGCTTCAAGCATTAGCGACGATGTTCGCCCAGCCTTGGATGTCCTGTCCGCCTCCGGCGTGGAAGTCCACCAGATGTCGTTGCGTCAAATGGGCAACGGTAGAGCTTTCTTAGATGTGGAAGTGGTGGGCCCGCGCCACTACAGCCACCGCCCCAGCCACCTGGTTGAGATGTCAACGGTCCTTCCAGCACTGAGCGAGAAGGCGCCTGAAGACGTTGAACGCCTTGGTTTAGAGGCGCCGGCGCCCAGTCGCCGCAGCCAAGGAGAACGCGGGGCAGGTGAACATGTTGCTAGCGCACCTCTGGCCACGCCGCCGGCCGCTAGCTCGCCGCGATCCCGAACACCGAACCTGCCCAGTCGTGTTGGGCGATCAAATGTTTCGACCTCCAGTGCGACGCAGAGAGTTTTCCCTTCGCGACGTGATGCAAATAGGGGGGCGATGCCCCGTAGGACGCGGGCAGCGCAGCAGAGGTCGTCGACCGTGCCAACCGGGCAAGAAGCAGCGCAAGCCCTCAGTCGCATTGCCAGGGCAGCCGGAGGCGACCTACCGCTTTACTCCGCCGGACGTCCCGGTCAGGAAGCTGTTCTTACTGTGTCTGGGCTGATCCGTGTTCCAGCGGGAAGCTACCCGGATCCGACCGTGGCTTTGCGAGCCAGCGGTGTGTGGGGAGCAGAGGGCTGGTCAACATGGCGCGTTGCTTCGCCCACAGGACCAACTTTGCTTGAAGCTCTGTCTGAGGTCTAGGTAATTCCCACGTAGCTGAGCCACCGGCGAATCGTGGTAAACACTTCTAGGCGCACATCCGGGTTTGAAAGTAGAAGGTCGTGGCGGCCGGGGAACCGGGCCAACGCCACGTTGTCGCTCAGGGCGGCGGCCCTCAGGTTGACCACATTCGGGTTCAAAACAATGTCTGAACCGAACACGTCTTCATCCCACTGCGTTTCGTCGCCCTGCTTTGTAGCGGTGAGGGAGAGGACGGGACAGTCCAGGTGCGTGTCCTTTTCTATCGCAGCGTGCCCTTCAAGGATTGTGTGCATCCAAGCGGCTGGGACTGCATAGGAAAACGGACGTTTCCACTGCTTGTGGTAGCGCCACCCGCTTACTCCTGGATCGTCTTTCCGGTCTTGTAGGTGCGCGGGCAGTGGGAACCCTGAGTTGATCCACCCCTGGGCTAGGGAACGATGATAATTGTCGTTCTTAGGGGCAGCAACGATGGTGGTCCTAGGCCGAATTTTCGCAATTGGCCCGATGGCAGCGTTTAGTGCGGGACGGAACTGTGTAAGCGATTGAAGCTCTAACCACGCTGAATTCAAGATGAGTCCCGCAAGAACGCCCGGGTTTCTATTGGCCCAAAGAGTGGCGATCAGACCGCCCATGGAGTGGGCAAAAATGACCAGTGGCAGCTGAGGATACTGCTGGCGGATCGCAGCGACAGCAGCATCTAGGTCGGCGTCGTAGTCTCTCAAGTCGGTTGTGTAGCCGATGGTCTGCCATGGGCGAAGGGAGCGCCCGTACTTCTTCAGGTCTAAGGCAAAGAAAGCGCCGCCCATTTCAGCAAAAGCGGTGGCTGCCTCGTCATGGAAAAAATAGTCGTTGCGTCCGTGCAGGTAAAGGAGTGCGAAAGTTGGCGCAGCCGCGCGCCTCCAAAAAGATCCTTTCGCAGGATTGCGCCGAACCAGGGTGGCCACCAGCGGTCCCTCTTGGTCTTCCCCAACACTGATCGCAAAAGCTTCGTACGGGTCACCCAAAACGTCTTTGCACCAGGTTCCGGGCTCTGGGGGCCCTTCCTGCCCCCACGGCTTGAGAGCATCAGGGCTTGGCAAACTGTCCACTTCCAGCTGTCTACGGCCGCCTTTTTCTGGTTGCCCGCGCCCAGGCCTTCCCGGTTGTACGTGGTTGGTGTCTGTCCTCACAAGGGACAGGCTATGTCACCGCGTTCCCCCACGGGTGACAGGAGACAGCTGAAGTTAACACTGTGGTCAATGTTGGATGTGTTGTAGATGTTTCTAATGTGGTTTAGCATGTCGTTAGTGTTCTGAACTTAAACTCGTGGGAGCAAACTGATGAGGCGGCAACGAAGATCCCTTCCTCTTTCCCTGAGCGTCGGCCTGTTGCTTGCACTAGGCACGCTCGGTTTAGTGCTCCCAATGGGAGTTTTCGAGCCGACTGCGGCCGCTGCTCCCTCAAACGAAGACGTTGAACGGGCCCGCGAACAAGAACGAATCGCGGAAATGAACGTTGCGCAGATCGAAGTGGCAATAGCGCAGGCCATGGCGGAAGCTGAAGAAGCAGAGATAGACGCACAGTTCGCTGCTGAGGCTTTGACTGCCGCTCAAGAGCGCTTGGATCAGGCGATGCAGGCGGCACACAAGGCAGAAATAGAAGCTGAAGCTGCTGAAGTGGCTTACGAAGAGGGACGCAAACAGCTGGGGAGCATCGTCCAGCTGACCTATCGAAGCGGTGGAGAATTAGACGCGTTAGCGCCCTACGTGAAACCTGAAGGTCTGCGTGAAGTAGAACAGCGCCGCGCCGCGGTTTCGTCTTTCAGTGGTAGCGCAGAGCAAACGATCCAAGAGGTGGCGGCCTTGAAACAGGTTGCCGATCTTCTCACTGACGTAGCCCAGCAGGCGCAAGCGGCCGAAGAAGACGCCTTTGCGCTAGTTGAGCAACGAAGCGTGGAAGCTGCCGAACAGCTGAAGCAGGCACAAGCGGTCGTTTCGCAGGTTGAATCCACCAAGTCTGCCCTGCTGGATGAGCTCGCTGTACGGCGCGGGACTACCGCCAGGTTAGAAGCGGAAAGGCTAGCTGAGGCCCAGCGAATCCGTGAGCAGGAGAGGCGTGACGCCTTGCTTGCTGCACAGCCACCTGCGGGCGACACGTCAAGCTCCACTCCCTCGACACCGGAACCAAGTCCAGCACCTGCGCCTACCCCGGCACCTGCGCCGAGCCCTGCCCCCACGCCTGCTCCGGCCCCCGCGCCTACCCCGGCACCGAGCCCAGCGCCAGCCCCCGCGCCTGCTCCGGCCCCCAAACCTAAGCCGACACCAACTCCGACGCCTCCCAGCTCTTCCGGGAGCATCCAGACCGTCATCAACTACGCGCGTTCCAAGATTGGGGCTCCGTACGTTTGGGCGGGGAACGGCCCGGGATTTGACTGTTCGGGAATCACGTACATGGCGTACAAGCAGATTGGCGTGACGCTGCCTAGGACTGCCTCAGGCCAGTACTACGTCGGGACGCGCGTGCCGTTTTCACAGGCGCGGGCGGGAGACTTGGTGTTCTGGGCGCGAAACGGCTCCATTTACCACGTCGCAATGTACAGCGGAAACGGTCGAATTATCTCCGCGCATAAGCCTGGCTGGCCTCTGGATGAGGGGCCCCTGTACAGCACTGAGCTGATCCTGCCGTACGTCGTACGCGTCATCTAGCCTGCGCAGAAGTCGTCAAGACGAAGGCGGGCTCGATTGGCCGCCTCCGTCTAGAAGAGCCTTAGTTTAGAAACCACTCAGTGGCCGCGTTCCTTACGGGCTTGCCGTTCACGTTCAAACGAGCGACGAATCTCAGCTTCTGCTTCTTCCCGGCCCGCCCAGTGGGCACCCTCAACTGATTTCCCAGGCTCAAGGTCCTTATAGACCTCAAAGAAATGCTGGATCTCCAGTCGGTGGAACTCAGAGACGTCTTCCAGCTCTGTGCGCCAAGCAGCTCGATGATCTGAAGCAGGCACGCACAAGACTTTGTCGTCCCCGCCCATTTCGTCCTTCATACGGAACATTCCCAGAGCGCGGCAGCGGATGACACATCCCGGGAACGTGGGCTCCTCCAGAAGAACCAGAGCGTCCAGGGGGTCACCGTCTTCACCTAACGTGTCGTCGATGAAACCGTAGTCATCGGGATAGCGTGTCGAAGTGAACAGCAGCCGATCAAGCCTGATCCGGCCAGTTTCATGGTCTATTTCGTACTTGTTTCGGTTCCCTTTGGGGATCTCCACA
Organism: uncultured Actinomyces sp.; assembly: GCA_964344535.1. Taxonomy (GTDB): domain Bacteria; phylum Actinomycetota; class Actinomycetes; order Actinomycetales; family Actinomycetaceae; genus Scrofimicrobium. The sequence continues at coordinate 56,818 of CAYFNQ010000004.1, read as the reverse complement.
GTCACATCAAATTCCATGATGTTGCCCTTCCAACTTGTCTTGGGACCACTTCCTCTACAGCGTCGTAGAGGCTTTCCACTAGAGTAGAGCAGTTACAGCACTTAGCAAGGGACAGCAGAATGCGGCGCCGGACTCTAGTTTCCATCCTAGGCGTTAGCGTCTTCCTGCTCACGCTGGTTGGCTACTTTCTGCTGGCGCAGGTCACCCCGTGGCACACAGCCAAAGTCCAGCACGTGACATCGCCAAGCACCCTACCTTCCGTCCAGCTGGAGCTAGTCACAGAGCGCAGCGCTGCGCCTGCCCCAGAAACCAGCAGCATTGAGCCGCTATGGGAGCAGTTTGAGGAAAGTGCTAAGCAGGGCAACTGGACCCCTTGGGCCGTTGTGGCGGACGCTGAAACGGGAGCGATAATTTTCGAGTCGGGGATGGACACTCCACACACGCCGGCATCCACGACCAAGAGTCTCACTGCGTTTGCCGCGCTCTTGTTGCTAGACCCTGAAGAAACACTGGACACCGGCACCTCACTCTTAGGTGACACCCTCTACTTGTGGGGCCAAGGGGACTTGACGCTAGCTGCCAACGAAGGTGATCCCACCGCCAACTACGGCCGGGCCGGCATAAAGGACCTGGCTGAAGCCACCGCTGAACAGCTGCCTGGTGGCACGTACAAGCTTGCCTACCAAGAATCGCTATTCGGAACCGAAATGCGCTGGAAGGG
>CAYFNQ010000004.1:30717-55997 GCA_964344535.1 uncultured Actinomyces sp. | reverse complement strand
GGGGTGGATATCAGTGGCGTGGAGTTACAGGACTGCTCTGGCTTGGATGAGGAATCACGTGTCCCACCACGCGTGCTGTTAGAGACTCTCCAGTTGTCTCTTGAAAACCCCGATTCAGCTGCACTCACCCGCATGCTGCCGATATCAGGCCTGACAGGCACCATGGCATGGCGCCTGGAAGAGGGAACACCGCTTGGAAACTACACTGCCAAGACAGGATCTTTGGGACAGGCCTCCACTCTGGCAGGCTTGGGAACCACCAAGTCTGGCGCGAACGTCTACATTCTGGTTGGGTCAGACGACGTTCCAGACAACGGTGCGTGGGAAACCCGGGAGGCCGTTGATGAGTTCGTCCAGGCAGTCCTGGACCTGTGAGCGAACAGGTCGCTCCCTTACCTCGGCTAGTGGGGAGCACCCCTCCCACTGAGGCCCGCCCAGTCTCCCTTGCCGCCCACCACTACTTAGAAGCAAGGCTGAAAGAAAGCGACTTAAACGCGGAAGCGGAAGGCGCCCTGGGGGTCGCAGTTGCCGTGTCCGGCGGGGCTGACTCCCTAGCGCTTGCGGTAGCGTTGGGCGACGTTGCACAGCGTAGAAACATTCCACTGGTCGCCTTTATCGTGGATCACGGCATGCGCGACGGGGCAGATGAGCAGGCCGCACAGGTTTCTGCTTACCTTTCGCACCTGGGCTTTGGTGAGGTTGAGGTCTTGAGTGGCCCGGTTTGGTCGAAACACGAGCTGCCTTCTTCTCCGGAAGGTTACGCGCGCGAGCTTCGTTACCGTCTCCTGACCGCCCATGCTGGGCGATGGGGGGCGCAGCGCGGCCTCGCAAGGGTTGAGTTAGCCCTAGGCCACACTCTGGATGACCAGGCTGAAACTGTTCTCTTGCGGCTGGCCCGCGGGGCAGGTACCCGCTCCCTAGCCGCCATCGCACCTCAAAACGAACCACAGACAGTTGACGGGGTGGCTGTGACCCGTGTCCGGCCGCTGCTTGGCGTGCGAAGAAAGGACACCTGGGGTTTTTGTAGAGCCCTGGGCCTGCACGTCTTCGCCGACCCCGCGGACCATCTGGAAGATGGATGGCGCACCAAAGACGGAAAGCTGCTGCCCCGGTTGGCTCTAAGAACTCAGGTGCTGCCCAAACTAAACGAAGCACTAGGGCAAGACGTGAGTGCGGCTCTAGCCCGCAGTGCTCAGATCGCGAAAGAAGACGAAAGCGCCCTGCGCTTCTTGAGTCAAAGGGTTTTTCAGACACACAGCCAAGCTGAACCGGGGCGAGTGGACATTGGGCTAGAAGCTTTCCGTGACCAACCCGCAGCAATTCGCAAGCGCGTTTTTCAAGAGGCTGCGCAAGCGGTCGCGGACTTGACTTTGACGCAGGCGCAACTTGACCAGCTGGACCGGCTGACCACTGCGCAAAATGGGGCTGGACAGAGGTCACACACTGTTTTTCTTCCCTTGGGTTTCAGAGGTTTTTGTACTGACACAACGTTCGTGATCGCGCGTGATGAATGGGGATCGGTTTAGCGAAAAGACGAAAATTGCAACGGTGCGTCCCCGGGTCTGCAGAAGTGTGGCACGCTTAATCAGTTCTGATCTGAAACGCGGCAGTGGAGGGACCATAGTGGACGCACTGGACATGGGAGCAGACCTAGAAAAGGTGCTGCTGAGCGCAGCTGACATAGATGCCCGGCTGAGCGTCTTGGCGGCCCAAATTGACGCCGACTACGAAGGTCAAAATCTGCTGTTGATCGGGGTTCTAAAGGGTGCGGCACCCGTGATGGTGGACCTTTCACGCAAGATGCGACTACCTGTAGAAATTGACTGGATGGCCGTCTCTAGCTACGGATCCGGTACAAAGTCCTCGGGCGTTGTCCGGATCCTCAAAGACTTAGACACAGACGTTCACGGCCGCAACGTGTTGATCGTTGAAGACATCTTGGACTCTGGTCTGACCCTTGCATGGCTGACAGAGAACCTAACCGCCCGGGGCGCTGCTTCTGTTGCGGTCGCAACGATGCTGCGTAAGCCGGATGCGGTCAAGGTTCCAGTTGAGGTCAAATATTTAGGGTTCGACATTCCAAATGAGTTCGTGGTGGGCTACGGACTGGACTACGACGGCCTCTACCGCAACCTTGACTGCGTGGGGACCTTAGCCCCGTCCGTGTACGAAGAAAAAAGTGAGACCCCGTGACAGACGACCAAAAGAAGAAGAAGGCGGAGCGATCTAAGGCTTGGCCCTTCGTTGTCGTTCCGCTGCTAGCAATGCTGGTGATTGCGTGGATGGTGTGGCGGATGTTCATGCCCGCTACCGTCATCACATCTGAGGGCTTCACGATTCTTGAAGAAGAAAAGGTAGTCAGCGCGGTTCTGAACGACGGAGCACAGCAGGTCAACCTGCAGCTAGCGAACCCATACACGCACGAAAGCACAGGACCCACAGATCCCACCAAGGAGCTGGGCCACTACATTTCTTTCACGTACGCGAACACCCAAACCGCGGACGTTCTGGAGCTACTGGACGCAGCGCAGCCGGATGAGGGCTACGACGCTCTTTATCCCCAACCGTCTCTGTTTGGCTCCATGTTGCAGCTGATGATCCCCATGATTTTGATCCTGGGTGTTTTTTGGTGGCTGATGTCGCGCAGTGCGGGTTCACGGATGATGGGTGGCTTTGGGGCGTCTAAAGCCAAACAGTTCAATGAAGAGAACCCTCAGATCACCTTCCTGGACGTGGCTGGGGAAGACGAAGCGGTCGAGGAGCTGGACGAAATTCGCGAGTTCCTCGTTGAGCCGCGCAAGTTCACTGCCGTCGGCGCCAAAATTCCGCGCGGCGTTCTTCTCTACGGCCCTCCGGGCACCGGGAAGACCCTGCTGGCTAAGGCAGTAGCGGGGGAAGCTAAAGTCCCCTTCTTTTCTATCTCAGGGTCAGAGTTCATGGAACTTTACGTGGGTGTTGGGGCATCCCGTGTCCGCGACCTGTTTGAAAAGGCGCGTAAGGCAGCGCCGGCCATAATTTTCGTTGACGAAATTGATGCAATCGGTCGCCATCGCGGTTCCGGTATCGGTGGGGGCAACGATGAGCGTGAACAGACACTGAACCAGATGCTGGTGGAGCTGGACGGGTTTGATGAGCGCACAAACGTGATCATGATTGCCGCAACCAACCGTCCGGACATCCTGGACCCGGCCTTGCTACGCCCGGGCCGTTTTGACAGGCAAATTGCCGTTGAAGCACCGGACTTAAAGGGGCGGGAAGCAATCTTGCAGGTTCACGCTAAAGGCAAGCCTTTGACGAAGGACGTGGATCTGACGCAGATTGCGAAACGGACGCCGGGATTTACGGGAGCCGACTTGGCAAACGTTTTGAACGAAGCTGCACTGCTCACAGCCCGAAGCGACGCCGACCTCATCGACATGCGTGCTATCGATGAAGCAATTGACCGCGTTATCGCCGGCCCTCAAAAACGCACCAGGGTCATGAATGATCACGATAAGGCAGTGACTGCCTACCATGAGGCGGGGCATGCGATTTGCGCAGCAGCTTTGAACTACACGGACCCGGTAACCAAGGTGACCATCTTGCCCCGCGGGCGAGCCCTGGGCTACACGATGGTCATGCCAACCGAAGACCGTTACTCAAAAACTCGCAACCAATTGCTAGATGATCTGGTTTACGCGATGGGTGGCAGGGTTGCGGAAGAAGTTGTGTTCCGGGATCCGTCGACCGGTGCTTCAAACGACATTGAGAAAGCTACGAAGACTGCTAGGGCCATGGTTACCGACTGGGGTATGTCCAGTACCGTTGGGACCGTTAAGTTGGGGTCCGAGGAAACTGACCCCTTCCTAGGCAAAGAAATGGGCCGGGGCTCCGGGGCCCCCATGTCGGATCATGTCGCGACCCAGATCGACAGGGAAGTGCGTGCGCTGTTAGACGCTGCAGTGATAGAAGCTTGGACGATCCTGACAGCTAACCGTGATGTCTTGGATGAACTGGCTTCGCGCCTCTTGGAAGAAGAAACGCTGGATGAGGCGCAGCTGGCAGTTGTGTTTGAGAACATTCAGAAACAGCCGGAACGCCAAGTATGGAACTACGGGCAGCAGGGGGCCGTGAAGGGCGCAATTCTGGGAAGCCCCGTGGGCGTGCCGGTCGCTGAGATCGATCCGCCGGCCCCTATTCCACTAGAACTGCAAAGTGAGGACTAGTGACCGTCAACAAACTTGCGGTAGAAGACGCTGCGATCCAACTACTGTTGGCTATCGGTGACGATCCGGCGCGGCCGGGACTTGTTGACACTCCGCAGCGCGTCTCAAGATCCTTTGCAGAGATTTTTTCTGGATTGGATGAAGACCCTGCGCAGCACCTTCACAAGATCTTCCACGTTGATTCAGACGAACTGGTGATGGTGAAAGACATCCCTTTCTATTCCATGTGCGAACACCATCTGCTTCCCTTCTTCGGGAACGTTCATGTTGCGTACCTGCCTAAGGGCGGGCGGATCACAGGACTTTCGAAGCTAGCGCGCACCGTCGATGGTTTTGCCAGACGCCCCCAGGTTCAGGAGCGATTGACCGCCCAGGTTGCTGACGCCGTCGAAAATGTGCTTGAACCGTACGGTGTCGCCGTTGTTGTTGAAGCAGAACACCTGTGTATGCAGATGCGCGGTGTGCAAAAGAGGGGCGCTACCGCGGTGACTTCTACGTTTCGCGGGCAGCTCGCAAAGAAGTCGGGGCGCCAGGAGGTCCTGGACTTGATTGGCCGCTGACATGACAGCCTCCAACACAGCAGGGACGATCCCGGCCGTCCACAGTCGCGGGCACACGATTGGCGGTGGGACTACCGCGGTCATGGGGATTTTGAACGTCACCCCGAATTCCTTCTCTGACGGTGGCTTATGGCAGCAGACTTCTAAAGCCATTGCCCATGGCGTTCGGATGTTCGAAGCTGGCGCAGCCGTCGTTGATGTCGGGGGAGAGTCAACGGGACCCAAGGCTGCGCGTGTCAGCACGCAGGAAGAACTCAGGCGCATTGAACCCGTTGTGAAGGGTTTGGTGGATCGCGGCGTTGTTGTCTCTATCGACACGGTGAGAGCTGACGTAGCGAAAGTGGCGTTGGACCTTGGAGCGGCCTTCGTTAATGACGTCTCCGGGGGCATTCAAGAGCCCACGATAGTGGATGTCTGCCGACAAGCGGACAGCGCGTTGGTGGTGCAGCATTGGCGTGGATTCCCGGCTGACCCTGAGCTGAACCAAGACTACGGAGACGTCGTCGAAGACGTGGTGGCGGAAACTCTTACTCAAGTCCAGGCGGCCGAGCAGCAAGGGTTGCCGCCTGATCGCATCATCATTGATCCGGGGCTAGGCTTCGCCCTGCGAAATGCTGACTCTTGGGCGCTGGTGGATAGACTAAGCAGACTTACTGCACTGCATTACCCGGTTTTGGTTGGGCCTTCGCGGAAACGTTTTATCCGGGCACGCTATGGAGAAGACGTGGAGCGCGGAACTTTGGACGTGGTAGCGACCTGTGCAAGGGCAGGAGTATGGGCGGTTAGAGTCCACGAAGTCGGACCTGCCGTTCGGTTGTTGGCAAGAATACGGGCGGAGAAAACTGGCGATGGGTGAGCACTGGGACATCATTTCCCTTCGGGGCTTGAGCGCGGTCGGTAGTCACGGGGTCCACGAATTTGAACGTCTTGGCTCCCAGGTGTTTTCTGCGGACCTGAATCTCTACGTCGACTCCCGTCAGGCGGCCAAGACTGACGACGTGGGCAGGACCGTCGATTACTCCAAGCTAGCTGAGCAAGCCGTCAGCATCCTGTCAGGACCCAGCAAAAACTTGATTGAAACCCTTGCAAATGAGCTGGCTGAAGTGGCGCTTCGCTCTCCACTGGTGCAAAAGGTTGAAGTCACCGTCCATAAGCCCATGGCACCTGTGCACCACTACTTTGAGGACATCTCTGTACGCGTAGTGAGACAACGACAAGGCGTTCCAGAGCAGGGCGTGGCGGAACAAGGCGAGACATCCGCCCCACCAACCGAAGTCCATTCTGCACAGGAGCCAATGCCAGAGCCTGAGGTCCAGCCGACACCGGATTTGCCCAAGCGGCGTCCAAGGTCCGCGCCGAAGCTCCCTCAGATCAGACCCCCTAGAGGCAGCGCCGGTGCCCCGCTCCCCGCAGGTTTCGCTAGGCCGGAGCCCGACGTAGTTGTGCTTTCTTTAGGATCTAACCAAGGCGACTCCCGCAAAATTCTGGCGGATGCTGTGAGCACTCTTCGACAGATGCCGGGGTTCGAAGTTACAGAGGTTTCTCCACTGGTACGGACCAAAGCACTTGTGAAGCCGGGGACGCTCCCGCAGCGTGACTATTGGAATGCCGTGGTCATTGGGGCGACCCGCTTGTCTCCACCCGTTCTCCTAGCTGCCCTACAAGAAATAGAGACTAGTTTTGGCCGGGTGCGAACGCAGGCCTGGGGTCCTCGGACGTTAGACATCGACATCGTTGAAATCGGGGACCTGACGCTTCTCACCCGGGACCTGACTGTCCCCCACCCGTTGGCGAAAGAGCGGGCCTTTGTCTTACTGCCCTGGTTCCTGATAGACCCGGAGGCAACCCTGAAGGGCGCGGGACCCGTAGCCGCTTTGTTGGAGGCAGCACCGGACCGTGGTGGTGTGCGTGAGGTTCAAGAGCAGTGGCCTGGACGCCCGGCGGAAACGACTCCGCCACCCCCTGCCATCGCTGCGCGGCCTCAGGATGCGCCCGAGCCCCCACAAGCCACACCTAAGCCACCTCAAGTGGCTACGACGCCGCCTCAGCCTGTCTCCGTGTCGCCACAGCCCGCGCCGCCTACCTACGTAGCGCAAGTTCCTGCTGCGGCACCCGCTCCCGGTGTCTCCACCCCCACTGCCGTGCCACCTCCGCCAACGCGGACGCGAAGAAGCCGCTCAGAAGCTAGCGTGCCAAATCACGTCGCCTCCTCATTCGCCCCACCCGAGCCCACCGCTTCGGAACCAGAGAACGCGAGCGTCTTTGAGGAGAAGATCTCAATGAGCCCGCAGGCTACGCAACTGCCGAACTGGCGCAGCGCACACAGCCCCGGCACGCCGCGTATTGTCGACGACCCGTGGAGCAGTCGCCAGACAAGTGAGGGACGACCCGCCCGCAGAAGAGTGACGATGCGCCCAACTCCCACGGGCAGTATCCCAGTCATGGGCGTGCGGTGAAGCCACTACCAATCGGGCTGATCGCGGCTTTTGCCCTAGGAGGTTTGGCGCTGGGCCTGCTGGTGCAAGCCATGCTGCTCCAATCAAACCGGCCGCTGATCATCACGCCGTGGCTCGCGTTAGTTTTCCTTCTGCTTGCCATCTGGCTTGGTGCCGTGGGGGTTGGGATTCGACGTTTGAAGCGAAAGGAACGCACCTGGGTGACTCCGGTGCTAGCAGGGCGCACGGCTTTGCTGGCAAGAGCCGTAGTTCCAGTAGCCACGTTCTTCGCGACACTCCTCCTAGGGATTGCCCTAGTCAGCTTTGGTAGATCCCAGTCTCCACTTTTGATGAGTGTGGGTTGGTCTGCGACAGTGGGGGCAGTAGGAGCCTTTGGTGCAGCAACCGTAGCCTTCCTAGTCGAACGTTGGGCAATAGACACCGGGGACGACAGCAGCACGGGTGGTTCCAAAGGGTCCAAGTCCCGCCCCACACCTCCGGCGGGTCACTAGGGCCCCAACCCAGGGGACCAGTAGCGTTGAACCGTGTCGACTAAAAGGAAACCGCCCAGAAAAACACCGTGGGCTAGAAGAATCATCTCAAGCTTGATCCTCCTAGCGGCGCTTGCGCTACTGATTTTCCTTGGTGTGAAGGCCGCGGGCTGGCTGACTCAGATCTTTCACGCTGGCAGGGAAGTTGCGGAAGAACAAGCAGCCAAACCGGTGTTTGTGCTCAGCGAGTGCACGGCTAAAGACGTGGATGTGACCCTGTCGCCGGCTAGTAACCAGATCCTTGAAGGAGGCTCTTTAGAAATTGGCATCACCGCGCAGGCCGCGGGGGATGGAGACTGCTACCTGACCCAAGCAGAGCTGGGAATAGCCCTGACGATGGGAGACACAGAAATATGGAACCCGGGTGAGTGTTCGGAAGAGCTTCAAGCCAAAACATTGCTTCTTTCAGTGGGGCAGCCGTGGGTTTCGACACTCACTTGGGACGGTCGGGTCTGGGATGGTTGCGAACCTGGGTCAGTTGCCCCAGAAGGACCGTATCTGCTGGGAGCGTGGGTGAAGGGAAGCTCCCCAACATCAACGTCGGTTATAGAGGTGCAGTAGCCTTACCAGGGAGCAGTCGCAGCTGCACTGTCCCTTTCAGCCAGGTGCTCAACCACCATGCGCGCCCGATAGGGGCCGACGCCCTCAATAGTTTGAAGGTCCTGGGCCGAAATCTTCTTCAGTTCACTCAGCGTTCCCCAGCGCTGCGAAATCTGCTGGATCGCCCGCCACGGCAGGCGTGGAACCATCGCTAGAGTCCGAATTCCCCGCGGCTCAATAGTCTGATCGAGGTCTGCGGGATCGTAGACGGGGGCTCCGATTATTTCGGCAATCTGCAGCAGGTCGACTAGGGACTCCGCGGAAAGCCCGCTAAGGAGCTGCTCAGCTTCTTCTAAACCATCCGGGCTGCGGATGTAGTCGCGCAACACTAGGGCACGTTCGGAGGCTGCACCCCTTAGCAAGTCGTCAACCTGCAGGGTCAGAAGCCTGCCTTCCTCACCCAATTCATCCAGGTAGCCGTTGATTTCAGCTGTGATTCTGCGGATCATTTCCATCCGCTGGATCACGGTGGCGACGTCGCGGACCGTGACAGATTCGCGCATTTCGAAAATTGAGAGGGCAGAAAGGACTTCATCTAAGCGCTGGGTGTAGCGGTCCAAAGTATCCACGGCTTGGTTTGCCCTGGACAGCAGCGCCTCAGGTTCCTCAATAGTGTGCCGCGTATCCCCCACGTAAATCGAGATGGCAGACATGGAGGCCGACACCGACAAGACCGGGACATTCGTTTGCTTCGCGGTTCGTTGCGCTGTCCGGTGACGCATTCCAGATTCGTCGGTAGTTATTGACGGGTCCGGTAGCAGCTGCACGTTGGCTCTTAGTATCCGCCACGTATCGGTGTCGATTATTACTGCGCCATCCATTTTCGCCAGCTCACGCACCCTGGAGGCCGAAAAGTCCACGTCGACAGGAAAACCACCGGAACAAATTGCCTGCACCTCAGGGTTGTACCCCAGCACGATTAGCGCCCCGGTGTGAGATCTTTGGATCCTCTCCAACCCTTCACGCAGTTGGGTTCCAGGTGCGACCAGCTGTAGGGCCCGCCGCAAGCCGCGGTTTTTCACCAAAGTCGCTTCCTTTCCAGACGCTTCAAAGCAAATCCTACGGAAACCCTAACGCTTACCGCTGCGGTTGCCCACGCCCGCAATGCTGTGCGCTAAGGCATCTGCCAAGTCAGTAACCCCAATGACGTCCATTCCTAGAGGAATCGTCAAATCGGCCAGTTGACTACTGGGGACCAGGGCCCTGCTCCAACCCAAGCGTGAAGCTTCCGCAAGGCGCCGGCTAAGCCCGTTCACGCCACGGATTTCTGAGGTTAGGCCAACTTCGCCCAAGGCAATGGTTCCAGGGAGAACTGGTTTTGCCCAGGCCGCAGAACAGATAGCGATTGCTAGTGCTAAGTCAACCGCGGGCTCTATAGTTTTGGCTCCACCAACGGTGGACACATAAACCTCTTTTGATGACAGGTCTAAACCCAAATGGGCTTGCGTAACCGCAACGACCATCGCTACCCGGGATGAATCCAAGCCAGAGGTAGCGCGGCGCGGACTGCCCCCACTTCCGGGGGCGACCAGCGCTTGGAGCTCAGCCATTAAAGGCCTGTGTCCGTCCAAAGTGACGCTGACGCAACTGCCGGGAACCTGGCGGTCAGTGGTAGAGGTAAACAGGGACGACGGATCCGTTACCTCCTGGATCCCACTGTCCACCAAAGTGAAGCACCCAAACTCATCCGTCGCGCCGTAGCGGTTTTTGGTGGAGCGTAAGAAACGAAGGGACGTCTGACGGTCCCCTTCAAACTGGCAAACCACATCGACAAGGTGTTCTAGCGTCCTAGGGCCCGCAATGGTCCCGTCTTTTGTTACGTGGCCGACTAGGAGAGTTGGAAGATCCATAGTTTTGGCTGCGGCAATGACGGTGGACGCCACCGCTTTGACTTGGGCGACACTTCCCGGTTGGCTTTCAACGCTTTGGCTAGAAAGCGTTTGGACAGAATCAACGATCAGCAGGGAAGGAGTTGTCTCCTCAAGGTGGGACAGAGCGTTGTCCACATCCGTTTCGGAGGCTAGAAGCAGGTTAGACGACAAGGCTCCGATGCGTTCTGCGCGGCGCTTTATTTGGCCCGCCGACTCTTCGCCCGACACATAAAGGACCGGGCCCGCGCCTTCAGCTTCTGCGCGGCGGGCTAGGCGAGCTGCGATATCCAGCAGAAGCGTGGATTTCCCAACACCTGGTTCCCCCGCCAGCAGGATCACTGAACCGGGCACAATCCCCCCACCTAAGACCCGATCGAATTCGCTTACTCCCGTCGGCGTTGGCGCTGTTTCCAGCTCCTGCACAAGATCCAACCGGACGATGGGGCTCCGTGCGGGCGCCGAAGCCAGCCCGCCCCGCGTTTTCTGCGCTTTTGGCGCTTCGGTTAGCGTCCCCCACTCACCGCAGCTTCGGCACTGCCCCAACCACTTTGTGGTTTCCCAACCGCACTCTGAACAGAAATGGGAGGTCTTGTTTTGCGCCATTACCCAAGCCTAGCGGCGCCTCCGACATAACCATTCCCAGCCTAGGTTTGCGGCTTAGCAGCTTGCCTGAAGAGGGCGAAGTCAGTGGGGCCGTTCCGAGAAACCGATGACGTCCGGTGAGCTGCCGGACACGACCAAGATGTCATCATCCTCGATCCGCGTGTCACCATCCGCATACGTGAAAGGTTGGCCCGACCGCAGTACTGAGACTACGTTGACGCCGTATTTTGAAAACGGCTGCGATTGTCGAAGTGTCAGCCCCTGCAACTCTTTTGGCGGTCGCATCTTGGCAACCACGAAGTCTGCCTGGTCCATTTCGATGTAGTCCAAGAGCTCGCCGCCAACAAGGTGTGCGGTCCGAACCCCAGCGTCGTATTCGGGATAGACAACGTGGTGAGCTCCAATCCTTCGAAGGATTCTGCCGTGCTCCCTGGAAGTTGCTTTCGCCCAAATAGAGGGAACGCCCAGATCAACCAGGTTAGCGGTGATCAGGACAGAGGACTCAAGCGAACTTCCGACTCCTACAACGGCTGCGGCGAAGTCTTGGGCACCAATTTGTTCCAAAGCTTCAGGATCTGTCCCATCACCTTCGACCAGGGGAAGGACACCGGTGTAGTGCTGGACGGAATGCTGGTTCTTTTCCATGGCTAGCACCTCAAAGTCAAGGCGCTCTAAAGTGAGCGCCACGGCGGAACCAAACCGACCCATTCCAATGACTAGCGTGCCGTAGTTCTTTGTTCGCTCAGCCACGTGCTCTCCTAAAATCTACGTCACCCAACGATTGGCCTTTCTTCCGGGTGCCTGATCACCGATCTTGCGTGCCGCAAAGCTAACGATGCTGCCAGGGTCATGGGACCGACGCGCCCAGCAATCATCAGGAACCCTAGAACAGCCTTGGCTCCCGTATTTAGAAATGGGGTGATTCCTGTAGAAAGGCCAACAGTGCCGAACGCTGACACGACTTCGAACAGGACCTTATCTAAAGAAAACGGCGTGAGGACAAGAAGCACTCCAGCAACCGTTAAAACTAGGACAGATCCTGCTAGCAGCACCGCCACAGCTTGACGGATTACCTCTATGGGGATTCGGCGTTTGAATGCGCCCACGTCGCGCCGCCCAGTTGCCTCAGCTGCCGCGGCTAGTAAAAGGACGGCGAACGTTGTCACCTTGATCCCACCCGCATGGGAACCGCTTCCACCACCAATGAACATGGAAGCGTCGGTGACCAGCCAAGAAGCGGTCGTCATTGAGCCGACGTCAAGCGCACTCACCCCAAGCGACCTAGGGTTGATCGCCTCAACGACACTGTTCAGGAGTTTTTCGGGAAGTGTTAGGGGCCCAAACGTTCCCGGGTTGTTCCACTCCAGCATTGCTACGACGATTCCGCTTGTCGCGGCTAGCCCGATGTACGTACTCAAAGTCAGCTTGGTGTGCAGGGAAAGGCGGGAAGGTGAACGCCAGTGTCGGCGCAGATCAGTGATCACAGGGAAACCGATAGCGCCAATGAAAGCGGCCGTCATCATGGGTAGCAAGATTCCCCAGCTACCCAAAAACGGGTGCACACCGTCTGGGAGGTTCACGAAACCTGCGTTGTTGAACATTGAGATGGAAGTGAACGCAGCAGCCCAGACCGGATTACCTACGCTGTGATCTGTCGCCATGAACTGGGGGAGCAGGATCAAGAAGAGTGCGACTTCCACCACCGCTGTTGTGACCAGGACGCCCATTACTAGCGTTCCGGTGTCCGACAGCCTGCCCCGGGTGTCGTTGGCTGACATCAGCTTCTGGGTCAGGCCCAGCCGCCTGGACACAACCAGGGCCAACATTGATGCCATCACCATCACACCCAGGCCACCTAGGGTAATCCCAGCGGCAATGATCAACTGGCCCAAGAACGTCCACGTTGCGGCAGTGTCAACGACGGTTAGCCCGGTGACGCAAACCGCTGAGACTGCGGTGAAAAACGCATCGATGACGCTGATGCTTGCGGTGGGAACAGAAGCCCCAGGAATCAACAGCGCCACCGTGGTTAGAAGGATGAGCGCTAAAAAGATCGCCATGGTCAAGCGGGCAGGATAGCGAAACGCAAAGCGGTTAAACCAGGCGGCGATACCCCGCAGAACACCTCTTCGGCGAGCCCAGCCCGCCGGCACTTGGCCGGGGTCCACGCCCTTCACTCTTGGTGCCCAAGGTTCTGCTTCAGCGAAGACAGCCGCAGCACTACGCTCACGGGGTTGAAGCGGCGTCGCAGGTGGGCGTGCGACAGGTGTGGGGCGGTGTTTGCGCCCCCTGCGCTTTCGTTTAGAAGCGTCCACCAAAGGTTCCCTGCTGATCTGCTAGTTTGAAACGCCCCGTAGGCTAAGATTCAGTCTAGGGTCTATAGTGGCCAAAGGTAGCTTGGATCAAGATCAGTTAGGTCTTGGTCGACGCTTGAATCAGAAATGGGAAGTACATTGAAAGCACAGCCTGCGCCTAGCTTCATGACCGTTTCTGAGGTTGCCGACATTATGCGCGTCTCAAAGATGACTGTTTACCGGCTAATCCACGCGGGGGAACTGCCCGCCATCAGAGTGGGTAAGAGTTTCCGGGTCCCGCAGTCCGCGCTAGCCACTCTTCTTGAGGGGTCCTACGAAGCTGAGCCAGGTCGCACCGCCGACCAGTAGTTTCCTTGAGCTTTCTCATACCCGCAGGATGATTCTGAGTCTCAAGACCCCACTGTTGCAGTATAAAGTTGGTCGATGAAACTTTCTTTTCGGCTGCGCTGAAAAGAACGAAATGGCGTTGGAGGGAGGTCCCCGTTGGGTTCAGTTGTGAAGAAACGTCGCAAGCGGATGTCTAAGAAAAAGCACCGCAAGATGCTGCGTAAGACCCGGCACCAGCGTCGCAACAAGAAGTGACGAAGCCTAATGAAGGTGGGAAGGAACTATTCCTTCCCACCTTCGCGTTAACGCGGTCCCTACTTTGAAAGTACTGAACCTAGGCTGGAGATGACTGGGAACTGCCAATCCTGAGTCGCCAGAGCGGCCAGGGCACGTTCTTTGTCCGCCGTAGTCGCTTCTGGGGAAATCTTGATCTCCCACGCAAACTCTTCACCGGGGAGCAGATCCACTGGAATGGCGTCTGCCCAAAGTGCGGTGTCGACCCTGTCGATTTGCAAAAGGAGCTCACGAAGTAGCGATTCGGCGCAAAGGCGCAGCTCAAACGTGCTGTCGTCCTTTTGCTCCAGCGTGCACTGGTAGGCGGGCTGTGGGTAAGCGAAGTCGTAGTCTGGCCCCTGGGACCACAGTCTGCGTTGGCTGCCTGCCTCAACAACCAGCAGCTGATAGCGCGGGAGTTCAATTGCTGTAGAGACGGGAACGGAAACGACGGTGGCAGGTGGAACTTCCACGGACTGGACTGCTTCACTGAGAGGCGAACCCGTTTCGTCAATCAGCCAGGTGACCAAGTCTGTTTTCCAGCTTTTTTCTTCCTGATTCACTAAGAAGGCGGTTAGCTGTTCATCAACTTCTTTTAGGTATAGGAGGCGGTCAGAGAACGCTTCTCTAGCGGTAAACCACATGGGTTTGCGCCGGCCTTCCACATCCACTGCCGCCCAGGAGATGACGGGCCAGCAGTCGTTGATCTGCCAGATGAAAGCGCCTTGGCACCGCGGCCACAAGCTGCGCCAGTGCCCCACGCCGGTGAAGATTGCCCTAGCCTGAACGACCTGCGTCAGGTAATGCCAAGCCGCACTGTCTTCCAGCGGTGAGCTACCGAAGTGTTCCCTCACGCCCCGTGCCAGGTTTTTCATCCCACCCATTGCCTTCTGGTGGTTCAAAACCTCTGGGCTTTCAAGGTCGATGGACGTCGTGTTTTCTGGTGCTCCAATCGCAGAAACCAGCGTTGACCATGCGGGTGGGGCCTGCCAGCCAAACTCCGCCATGAACGTCGGGTCCGTGTCCAAATAGTGTGAGTAGTCAAGTCGGTTCCAGACTTCCCAGGAGTGGGTGGTGCCGTAGTTCGGGTCGTTGTCCAGCTGCCCTTCAACACCGGAGTAGGGACTTCCAGGCCAATAGGGTCGTGTCCCATCAACTTCTTCTACAACCTTTGGAAGGATCTCCAGGTAGTACTTGGAGCCCCACCCACGACCTTTCAGGTCCTGCTCCCAACCCCACGCTTCGTAGCCCAAGAAGTTCTCGTTGTTCCCATTCCAAATTCCCAGGCTTGGGTGGCTCATCAGCCGCTCAACGTTGTCTTCGGCCTCAGCCTTCACCTGGCCCTCGAAATACTCCCCTTCAGGGTAGGAGGCACAGGAAAATGGGAAGTCCTGCCAGACAAGAATGCCCACCTCATCGCATAGGTCGTAGAAGGCGTCGTCCTCGAAAATCCCGCCACCCCAAACCCGGACCCAGTCGGCTCTTGAATCGACAATGTCCGCCAGTCTTGCCGCGTATTCCGCGTGGGAAACGCGGTCTACCAGGGGGTCGTTTGGAATCCAGTTCCATCCCTTAGCGAATGTGTCGACGCCGTTCACCACGACCCCGAACCGTCCTTGGGTCAGCGCCTCTTCCGGTGTTTGCGCCGGCTCATTCACAATTTCGATGGTGCGGAAACCGACCCGTTTTTCTACCGTCTCCAAAATTTCGTCCGAGGACGTGTCAACCAAATCCACCCGAACGTCGTACAGGGGTTGCGCCCCCAAAGAGTGCGGCCACCACAGTGACACGTCGGGAAGAACAGCGGTTACGTCAAACGCCCCTTCTTCCAAACGTCCTGACGCCAAGACGGCTTCGCCCTGGCCGGTAACGGTTACCCGAACTTCGACGTCGGAAAAGTCTAGGGTGTCGTCCGCCGACACGGATCCTTTGGCGTGAACTAGCCCAGATGTTGTGTCACCCCACACAACGGTTGTTGCCACGCGAACCGAATCAAACTTCGCACCCGCCCAGGCATTGATCAGTAGGTCTTTCCAGATTCCGTTGGACACAACCGTCGGACCCCAGTCCCACCCGTAGTTGGCGGCCATCTTCCGGATCATGTTGTAGGGCTCTTCATAGGACCCTGGGTAGAACCCCAGTTCTTCGCGTTTTTCGTCGGTGTACGTGTAGGGCGAGGTGAACGTGATTTGGAGCTGACCGCCATTGGTCGCAAGGTCAGTGATGTCGAACTTGTAGGTGCGGTGCATATTCTCTGTTGAACCCACCGGTTTTCCACCCAGCGTAATGTCGGCGATAGTGTCAAGGCCCAGTGCCTGCAACTCCAGGTTTCGTTGGGCCTCCTGCTCAGTGTTCAGGGCCTCTAGGTCCACTGCCCAGACCCAGTCCTGTTTAGCGATCCAGTGCAGGTCTTGCTCATTGGTGCCGATGAATGGGTCGGGGATGATGCCAGCGGCTAGGAGCGCATCGTAGATGTTGCCTGGAACCGTTGCAGGAATGCCGCTTTCAAGCTGTTCAAGTTCCGGGGCGCTTAGCGGAAGCGCACTGCGATCACGCGGCAGCAAAGAGACGGTCCACTTCTTGTCCGCAAGCGAGGTTGCGACGTTTTTGGGTGAGGCGGAAGGCATTGGGCTCCGTTCAGGGTTTGTCGGTTGGTTGTTCTGTGCCTGAGAGATTTTCGGGTGTTTCGGGGGTTTCTGGGTCGCGTTCGTCCAAGAGCGCATCCAACTGTTTTTGCAGTTCGCCCAGCTGTTCTCCAAGCTCTTGGTTTGCCTCACTGAGGTCTTGCACCTGCTGGCTTAGCTCCTCATTTTCCGTTTGTAGCGACTCCACAGAAGCGGGTAGCTTCCAGATCTCTGGGTGGTCTGTAGTGAGTAGCGTTGCTGTTTCTTCCGCTAGTTCCTGTTTTTCCGTGTCGCTTAGTTGGACCACTTGACTGGTTTCAAATGTGTTCTGGTAGATGTCGCCACCTTGCGCTCTTGCAACAGCGTACGCGACTCCCACGGTAATTAGGGACACCACCCCAAAGATCAGCGCTAGGGCTGTGAGTTGGTGTGGTTTTCCGCTTCCGTATGCGGCCTCTTCTACAGCTTCTTCAGCTGCTTCACCAGCTTCTTTAGCGTCTTCCTTCACGGCTTTGTTATCCGGCGGATCACCAGCTGGCGTTTCGTCATCTTCTATCTTTACCAGGCCTGCTTCTTCGACGACCTTCTTCGTTCCCTCAGCAGTCAGGGTGATGACAACGCGGTAAAACTCTGACGCGATAGCGGAGCCCACGGAAAGGATCGCGACCAGCATCAGCGACCCGAACACGGAGGTGAGGCGGGCTGACAGCAACGTCATTGTGACAGCCGCAAGTGCGGTGCCCAACACGCGCGGCCAAGAAAGACCGCCCCCGCCCTTTGCTTTGCGGACAGCTTGTTTTAAGGACCCTTCATGTTTCGTCATCGTCACCCCGCAGTAGCGCATCTGGAGTTAAGAGTTGGACTATTCGCCTGAGTCCAAAGATACCGGCTTCCCCTATCCTGAGTAGGTGAGACAAACAATGGAAATGGGTGGCTGGCAGCCCCCTTCGCAAGTCACGGTGGAGGTCTGCGTTGAGAATGCGCAGGGAGTCAGGGTTGCCCGTGACGCCGGGGCAGACAGAGTGGAGCTGACGCGGGAACTTTCCACCGGAGGGCTAACGCCTTCTGATGAGCTGTTCACGGAGGCTTTGCGTCTTGCCCCGCACCAGGGACTGCGTGTTTTGGTGAGAGAGAACCCGGACTCTTTTCACCTTTCAGCTAGGGAAGCGCAGCTGCAAACGGAAGCTATTTTGAGGCTTAGGAACCTGATCGGGCCAGCCTCACCACAGGTTGGGTTCGTCGTTGGGGGCCTTTCAGGGACACGAATTGACCGCGTCAATGCGAAGCGGTGGCGCGAAGCGGCGGGCGCCCACTACCTGGTGTTCCATCGCGCCTTTGATGAGGTGGAAGATCCAGAGGCAGCTCTTCTAGAACTGATCGACCTGGGCTACGACGCAGTTTTGACCGCAGGTGGCACACCTGGGAACGCCAACCCTTCCGGTCTGGCTCGTCTGCGCGAACTAGCCCAGGGACGGATCAGTATCATCAGTGCCGGTGGCGTCAGGGAGCACAACGTTTTAGATGTTGTGAACCGAAGTGGCACCAGCGAAGTCCACTTCAGGATCCCGCAGCCAAAGGCAGCAGACGGCGGCCAAGCTAGCGTGACTGCGATAGTCCAGCTAGTGAAACCGTCCAGCTAGTTTGCGCCGCGACCTAGAGGACCCGGAACTAGGAGAGGTTCCCTAGGTACTCTTCTACTTCCCGTTCGTCCATGGCCCAGTCGTCGTTGCCATCACGGCCCGTGGCGTGAACTCCGGCGCCTGTCTGAATGTTCTTCAGCGTGTACTTGCCGTAGTTGGGGTCCGATTCGTTTTCAACCGCGACCTGTTCTAGGTGAAGGCCGTGCTTTTCTGCGCGGCGCCCCAGCCGGTTGATGTTCTCTTTATGGTCGCTGTGATGTTCGTCGCTCACGGGAAACCGTCCTAACAGATGGGTGTAACTATCGGTCTTATTCTTTGCCTAGGGTCTCAACGCTACTCGAACCCGGCTGGTTCCGGGAACACCTGCGTTCAGCAGCCGGGCGCGGCGGTTTGCATCTTGACCTACCACTAGTGTTAACCCAGTTTCTTAGTGCTAACCCAGTTTCTGCAACTGTTGTCGATTGGAGAGCTATGCCCCGCGTCGTGGTGGCCAAATTCGGAGGGTCCTCCCTGGCAGATGCTGCCAGCTTTGAAAACGTCAAAGCCATCATTGAAGAGGACAGCTCCCGAAAGTACGTGGTTCCATCGGCGCCAGGCAAACGTAGCGGGGATGACCACAAGGTCACCGACCTGCTTTTAATGTGCCAGCAGCTAGCCGTACACAACATTGATCCAGGTGAGGTGTTCCAGCTGGTGCGGGACCGCTACTTGGGGATCAAAGAGGCACTGGGCCTTGAGATTGATATTGACGCGGAACTTGCGCACGTGCGGGAGCAAATTAGCGAAGGTGCTAGCGAAGCATATGTGGCCAGCAGGGGCGAATACTTAAACGCTCTACTGTTAGCCGAATACCTGGGCTACCAGTTCGTTGATGCCGCGGACGTTATCAGGTTCGACAGCGGTGGTGAATACGACCAAAAAGCGACCCTGAAGCTTCTGCGCGATCGCCTGGGTGAAGTCGGCTCTGCGGTAATTCCCGGCTTTTACGGAGCAGATGAGAAGGGCGCCATCCACACGTTTTCACGGGGCGGCTCAGATGTAACGGGCGCCATCATTGCCAGGGGTATGAAGGCTGATCTTTATGAAAACTGGACGGACGTGTCCGGTTTTCTCCAGGTTGACCCAAGAATCGTCCCAGAGGCGGGCCCTATAGAGGTCGTCACCTACAAGGAGCTGCGTGAACTTTCGTACATGGGTGCCGCGGTTCTCCATGAGGAAGCGATCTTCCCGGTTCGTGAAAAAGGGATCCCTATACAGATCCGAAACACGGGTGCAAGCGGTGACAAGGGCACACTGATCGTTGCTGATGATGCGCGCCGCCAGTTTGTGAACATTACCGGGATTGCGGGCCGCAAAGACTTCACTGTCGTGACGATAGAAAAAGCTTTGATGAATGAGGAAAAGGGTTTTTTGCGAAAACTCGTTTCTGTCTTCGAAACGAACCACGTCTCCATCCTGCACATACCTTCAGGGATCGACTCTGTTTCAGTGATCGTGCCTTCTCAAGAGGTTCGCTTTAACCTCAACAAGATTTTGGCGGAGCTGCGCATCTACTGTCACCCTGACTCAATCAGCGTCTCTTCCGGGATGTCGCTGGTGGCAGTAGTCGGTAGAGGAATGATCCAGACCCCGGGTGTCTCCGGCAAGATCTTCACCGCGCTTGCCCAGGCAGGTGTAAACATTCGGATGATTTCGCAGGGCGCCTCAGAGCTGAGCATCATCATTGGCGTGGAGGACTCACAGTTTGATGATGCTGTGAGAGCTCTGCACAGTGCCATTTGAGCAGGCTTCACCTGAAGACTGCTTTCGAGTAGGCCGGATTCGAGTGGACCGGCGTTGTCGGAACACTACTTACACAAAGAGGAGCCCCGATGGAAACAACCGTGATCCATTTGCTGCGCCACGGCGAAGTAGACAACCCCGACGGTGTTGTCTACGGCCGCTTGCCCCACTTCAGCCTGACTGAACTAGGCCAGCAGATGGGACAAACGGTGGCGGACCACCTGAAGTCCCATGACACAGACATCGCGCACATCGTTTCCTCACCCCTGTTGCGGGCCCAGCAAACGGCACTACCTACAGCTTTGGCCTACGACTTAGAGATTGCCACTGACGCGAACTTGATTGAGGCTGCTTCTCACTTCGAAGGGGTTGCCGTAAACGAAAACAGGTGGCAGCTTGCCCACCCGAAGAACTGGAAGTACTACGCGAAACTTCACCAGCCAGGGTGGGGTGAACCGTACGCAGAGATCCTGGCCAGGATGCAAAAAGCTATCGCGTCAGCCCTAGCAAAAGCAAAGGGCCGCGAAGCCCTGCTAGTTTCACACCAACTTCCCATTGTCATGGTCCAACGGTTTTTGGAAGGCCAACCGCTCTCCCATAGTCCGCTGTCCCGCAGCTGTTCACTAGCGTCCCTTACGTCTTTGACGTTCGAGGGTGACCGGTTGCGCGGTTGGCAGTATTCAGAGCCGGCTGGCGATCTGCTGGCGCAAGCTCGCGACATGAACCCGGGGGCGTCCCAAGCTCAGACACGATAGGTGTCAGTCGGAGGTGCCGGTAGGAGGTGGCGGTTGGGAGTGAGTGTCAGCCGGCAGAGTCCTCTTCCCCTTGGTTCCCCCGTTTTTCTGGCTTGTCCGCGTCGTCTGTGGGGTCTTCTGTGTCCCTGCCGGGGCCGTCCGCATCATTTCTGACGATCGGTGGACGCGTACGCTTTTGCCGGCGGGCAAGCCGCTCAGCAACTGAGGAGATAGCGTCCGGATCGTCGTCGGGTCGGAGCACCCGTGGTTCCTCTGCTTCACGCTGCTTGTCCTCTGCTCTGGCAACTAAGCCAACGATGATCCAGGTGAGAGGACCGACGATGGGTATCAGCACGATCACGGCCAGCCAGAGCCAACGATTTACGCGGCCGGGAGTCCACGTTCGGGAACGCGAAACCCAGTCGGCTATCGCAAAAACCGTCAGTGCTACTGCGGCCAGGATCAGGATCAGGCGGGGCATGGTCTAAGGATAAGGGTTGCTGACACCGGACCAAAGTAGACCGAACCAAAGCAGCTAGAGGCCCTGCGCTGCCCCCAGGATGAAGACCGCTCCTAGGATCACTGCGTACGCAAGCGCGTAGAGTCCCGCGTTTCTAAGTGCTGACAGGAGTTTCTTCCCCGCTGATCCAGCCAAAATGGGAAGGCCGCTGGGCAAGGAGGTCACTAGAAGCACGGCGGCCACAGCCAGCGACCACATTCCCGAATTCCCGGCACCCCAGGCTGCGATGCCGCCTAGGGTCGCAGACCAAAAGAGCAGTATGATCACAAGGCGACGGGCTTTAGTGTCCCCCAGTCGCACCGCCAGCGTCATTTTCCCAGACTCCTGGTCGCCCGCAATGTCGCGGACGTTGTTGATCATGAGCAGCGCGACTGAAGCGAAACCGATCCCGGACGCTGCGACCCACAGCCAAAGTGGGGCGCTATACGTCTGCGTGAACGCAGTGGCGACGGTCGCCAACAGGCCGAAGAACAGGAACACGCTCAGCTCTGAAAGTCCCACTCCCATGTAGCCGTATGGGCGTTTACCTCCCGTGTAGCCCCACGCTGCCAGTATCGCCACGGCCCCTAAGAGGAGCAGCCACCAAAGCCCAGACCAGACCGTCAGAGCCAAACCGGCGATGCTGGCAAAAGCAAAGGATGCTAGGGCGGCCCGCAAAACTTGCTGAGGTGGTGCTAGGGCACCCCCTGTCAGACGTGGCGGTCCAACCCGTTGGTCGTCGGTTCCCTTTATCCCGTCGGAGTAGTCGTTTGCGTAGTTCACTCCAACTTGGAGTCCCAGCGCCACCGCCATTGCTAGCAAAGTCTTGCCAGCTGAGAACCCGCCCATGTGCCACGCAGCTGCGCCACCCAGTACAACGGGAGCGATTGCTGCCGGTAGGGTTCGCAGGCGGGCACCTTCAATCCAGTCACCAACAGAAGCCATGGTCTTATCTTCGCCGCCAAATGGCACCGGATGCTTGTGCGACGCCGATAAGGTCGCGAATTGCAGTGCGTTTTGGTTTCCCAAGGTCCGTCCGCGGAACTGCATCCACAAACACGATGCCGCGCGGCGCTGCGCTAGCGCCCAAGCGAGCCCTGACAGTCTTGAAGACCTCTTCTGGGTCGACGGCCGCACTGGAGGGGGAAACTACCGCCATTACCGACTCTCCCCACGCCGTATCCGGAACGGTGCAGCACGCCGCGTCCCTCACGCCAGGCACTTTTTGTAGTGCTTGGTCCACCTCAGTTAGGGAGACTTTCGTGCCACCGCTTTTGACTATGTCGTCCAAGCGTCCGCTCACGAACAGTCTTCCGTCGTCGTGGAAACCACCCACGTCACCTGTCCTCCAAAACCGGGTTCCACTGTCATCAACCCATTGGGCCGGTGAGTCCCAGTAGCCGGACATTAGGGATGGCGAGGCAATAAGAATTTCATCCTTGTCGCCGATGCGCAGCTGCACTCCTGGTAGAGGCAGTGCGTTGTAGACGCAGCCGCCAGCTGTTTCTGTGGCGCCGTACGTCGTAGTCACAGCCAGCCCCCGCTCACGGGCCTTAGTGAGCAGCGACGGATCCAGGTGCCCGCCTCCTACAAGGATGGTGTCGAAGCGTCGCCACGCATCTACGGTGTGGTCGCTTTGACGCAAGAGCGTGGCTAGCTGCGAAGAAACAACGGACACGTATAGCCGCTTGGAGGTTGCCTTCAAAGCTGCCTGCCCAATTTCCTCTACGGTGACTTTCGGCCACTTTCTTGGCAGCAGCGGGTATTCGCCCGCGCTGAAGGAGCGCAAGACCACCTGCAGTCCGGCAACGTGGCGAAGCGGAAGTGCAAGTAACCATTGCCCGGGTCCTGAAAGGGCCAACTGCGTTGCCGCGATCGAAGCTTGAAGAGCCAACTTGGGAAGCACCACTAGGTTTGGTTTCCTCGTGGTTGAGCCGGAAGTTGGAATAATCAGTGCCGACTCCCACTTCACGTGTGGCCGCCACGCTTCCAACCGGTTCTCACCTCTTGGGACAATAGCAAGCACCTCCGTAGCGTCTGATGCCAGCCAACGCCCCAGTTCCTCTAGAAACGGCCCCGCCTCACTCAGGTCGGCAGGGGGCGGTGATACCAACACTCTTTGGTGAACGCTGCTCATCTAGACATCCTTTTATGCGGTCGTAATGTAAGCGGTCTAACGCAACCTATCTATCGGAAAAACGCCCGTTTCAGCTAAACTGCTCCCTGATGAGTAAGCTATTTTCGACAACCAAGGGGCGCATAATAACCGGTGCTGCCGCGTTATTCGTGCTGCTCACCGCAGCCGTTGCGACGACCTATTTTTACTTCGGCGGACATGCGCTCCCGCGGACAACTATTGCAGGCCACAGCGTAAGCGGCCAAACGCAAGAGGAGGTCCGTGAGACATTGGCGGCCCTCTACGCAGGCCAACAGATCGAAGTTGCGCTCCCCGGTGGGGAGACGGAGACGGTAGACCCTGTTGAGGCTGCGGTCTTCGTCGACGAAAGGGCGACCGTTGAGGCTGTGTTCGCACCCAACCAATCCCTTGTGGGTCGCATCAAAGGGATGTTTGAGGATCGCGACGTAAAACCGGTGGTTGTCGTGAACTACGCGCTCTTAGACGACTACGTGAACTCATTCAAGGATGGGTCAGAGGTTGAGGCTGTCGACGCTGCGATTTCCTTGGATGAGAGCACCGGCACCTTCGTCACTTCGGAGGCCGTAGATGGTGTCCTGCTTGATACGCAGGTGATCGCGGATGAGATTGTTGCGGCTGTTGCCTCGCTCGATAACACGACGATCTACGGCGAACTGTTGACAGAACCTGCCGCGGTGTCCACCGCTGATGCTGAGCAGGCTATCCAAGTTGCTAATGGGTGGCTTGAACTAGAAATTAGCGCCAGCGACGGTGATGGTTCCGTCGTGGTTGCTGAGCCCGCGGTCGTGGCTTCTTGGATCGATTTTACCGATGAAGGTGTCCCGGAAGCCTTTGTGAAGGAAGAGCTGATCCGCGAGTGGGTGGGTACCTTTGCAGAAGGCTCAAACCGTGAAGTGGTGGACGGAATCCAAAACGTGACCTCTTCAGGTCGGATCGTATCGGTCATCAAGGAAGGCGTGCCGGGAAGGCAGGTCAACAACGCTGACCAGATTACGGAAGCAATTGTCGCGGCATTCAAGTCAGGGTCCTCGTACTCAGCCGAATTTGCCTACAACGTTCTGGAGCCCAGTTACGACCAAAGGTTGATTGCTGAAGGCGCAGAAAACTTGGCTTACCAGGCCGCTCCCGGCGAAAAGTGGATTGACATCAACCTGAGCACGTTCACAGTCACGGCCTATGAGGGAGCCAGCGCCGTGATGTCCATGCCGCACGTTCCCGGGGCACCCTTGACACCTACTCCCGTTGGCCAGTACGCGGTCTACGCAAAGATCCCGTCGCACACAATGCGCGGCAACAACGTTGACGGCACCAAGTACGAAACTCCGGCGGTCCCGTGGACCCTTTACTACCACGGCGGATATGCGCTTCACGGTGCTTACTGGCGTTCCAGCTTTGGTTATGACGCGGGGGCAGATGGATCACACGGTTGCGTTAACTTACCCGTTGATCAGGCGAAGCGGCTTTATGACTGGGCATCAGTCGGTGATAAAGTAATTACCCATTACTAATACGGGACCCCGTTTACTTCTAGAAGATTACACACGTGAAGAAGACTGCGACTACTGGCCTTTGGGTCTCAGCTTTGGCTGCGTCGGCGCTCGTTTGTGCGCCGACGGTTTGGGCTGTCAGCCACTTTGAATCCCACGCTCTGCCTGGAACCTCAGTGGCGGGCGTCGCTGTCGGGGGTCAAAACCGCGGCGAAGTTGCCCAGACTGTCCAACGCATGTTTGTTGACGGGTCTGTGCGAGTCGACGGACCTGGTGGGCTGGTCGAAACCGGCTTCGATTCTTTAGGTGTAGCTGTCGACGCAGATGCGGTTGTCGAGGAAGTGTTCCAACATTCTCAATCTGTACCGACGCTGGCCCGCTCATTCTTTAAAGGCGCTGAAGTTGAAGTGCAGTTCAGCGTGGATGGTGCCCAGGTGGAGCAGTTCCTGTCCAGCGAACAGTTCCAAGCGGACATGGATTCCTGGAATGAGGCTCTAGCGTTTGACGACGAACAAGGACGGTTCGTAGTCGACCCCACGGTTTCGGTCAAAGAAGTTGACGTCGAAGCATTCAAGGAGGACCTGGAGGTAGCGCTAGCAGCTGGAGCCGACACCGT